>DATAYL010000581.1:0-26342 GCA_036272575.1 Bryobacteraceae bacterium
CCGGAATTGCTGTCTGTAAATAGCAGGCGAGCGAAAAGTCGGATTAAAACGGCACGTCGTCGTCTGTGATTTGCATACCGCCGAAATCGTCTTCCGGCGCCTCACTACCACCGCCGGACCCACGAGCCCGGCTCTGGCCCGCACCTCGGCTCATTCCCGGTGCTCCACTCTCGGCGCTGCCTTCCCCGCGCCCGCCGAGCAAGATCACGTCATCCGCCACCACTTCCGTCGCATACACCTTCTTGCCGTCCTTGTCATCGTAACTGTGGGTTCGAAGCCGCCCTTCCACGTAGACCTGTTTGCCCTTTACCAGGTAGTTCGCCAGGTTCTCCTGCCGCCACAGAACTACATTCGTCCAGTTCGTTTCTTCTTTCCATTCACTGCTTTGCTGATCTTTCCAGCGCCGTGTAGTGGCTACGGCAAAGCGTGTCACCGACGCCCCGGACGGGGTAAATTTTGTCTCGGCGTCGCGCCCCAGATTTCCGATCAGCAGAACCTTGTTTACGCTGCGGGATGCCATAATCTCTCGCACTGTATCATGGCGGCCAAACTGCGGTTGCTACGAGAGCAAAGCGCCGCAAATTCTCCGAATCCTGCGAGTACTATCACCAGCCCTCCTCCTTGTTTGCAAAACTTGCAAACTTCTTGCAAACTTCTTTCAAAGCTCCTCCATCCGGCAACGGATTGAGGCATAATGAGGAACACCGGGGGAGCGCCAGACCGGCTCTTCTCCTCATGTTTAGTTGGGGGATGTGAATGGCATCGCGATTTGACGCATCGTGCTCGCCCGCGTTCTTTTCGCACCGGCTGGTGCGTACTGTTGGCTTCGCAGTTCCGGGAATCCTGCTTGTCTTCTCATCGGCTTTCTCACCTTCTCACGCAAATGCGCAGGCTCTTATCCGACCTGCCGAAGCTGGCGACCCGGTCAACATCATGCCGTCCGATATGGCCATCTTTGAGGAGACTGATGAGCGCAAGGATCTTCCCTGTTCGGTTACCCAGCGGCCGCCTGAAATCGGCTTCGATCTTCGTTTTCACTCGGGCTACAATGTTACGCTTCCGCTAAACGAAGTGGCTGGCGACGGCGGCGAGTTGACCGTCGTATTCCGCATTTACTCGCAGGCTGACAAAGCCTCCCCCTCGTACTTCCTGCAGCACTTCGACGTTCCCACGGTGGCCGACGACGCCAAAGGTGACGCCCTGCTGCAGGGGCAGATCGATATGGGTGAGGGAAATTACCATGTCGATTGGCTCATGCGCGACCGTTCCGAGCGAATTTGCTCGTCATCTTGGGACGTAGACGCCACCTTAGCTTCGAAAGATCGCCCGATGAGCCTCTTTATCTCCCCTAATCGCGTAGCCGAAGAGCCACGCGAACCATTTCAGAACGATGCTGGCGAAACCGAGAGGCGCCTGCCCGCCAATCCCCAGGACGCCTTAACCGTGAAGCTGCTGGTGAACTTCGCTCCGCAAGATGCCCTGTCGGCCGCCCTCAAGCGATCCGATACGGAGGCTCTTGTCAGCATTCTCAAGACCATTCAGCGGGACCCGCGCGTGGCGCGCATCTCTTTGGTCGCCTTCAACATGCCCGAGGCGCGAGTGGTCTATCGCCAGGAAAATGTCGGCAAAATTGATTTTCCCGCGCTCGGGCGCGCGCTCCACACCATGAAGCCCGGTACCGTCACCATTCATCAGCTGAACGACAAGCAAAGTGAAACCAACTTCCTGGCTGGTCTGGTGCAACATGAGGTCGCTACGGCGGCTCGTCCCGACGCCGTCATCTTTGCCGGGCCTAAGGCCATGTTGAAAGCCGATGTACCCCAGGACGACCTCCGGCGCATCGGAGATATCGAGTGCCCGGTGTTCTATATGAATTACAACTTGAACCCGCAGGCGGTACCCTGGAAAGACTCCATCAGTCACGTGATAAAGGCCTTTCGCGGAACAGAGTACACTATTTCACGGCCCCGTGACCTCTGGTTTTCCACCACCGAAATGATGAGCCGTATCACCCGCGCCAAGCGTAATCACACTGTCACTGCTGCTCTCGTCGGAAGTACCCCCTGATCCAATGTCTCCCTGCTTACCCGATGAAAAGCGCAATAGTGTGGTGGGGCGGATTTCAGCCTGCGCGAGGCTTTGCCCTCCCACGGATCAGCAACCAATAGACCAGTCGACAATGGTTCAAGGTAGACTACATGGAAAAGGGGAGGTGTAAGATGAGCTTTCTGCATCGTGGATTACTTACGTCTGTCTGCCTGTTGAGCACGGCGTGTCTCTGCCTTGCCCAGCAATCGGATTTAGATCCCTTTACCAAGAAACTTGCTCCCTCGGTTGGCTCCCCGGAAAACGCTGTCGAAAAAATGCTTCAGGCGGCCGATCTCAAACCCGGCGAAACTTTGTACGATCTCGGCTGCGGCGATGGCCGTATCCTCGTCCGCGCAGCTAAGAAATACAAGGTGAAGGCAGTTGGTATTGAGATCTCCAGTTCTCTTGCCTCGAAGGCTGCTGCTGACGTCCGCAAGAAGGGGCTCGAGAATCAGGTCAAAATCATTCATGGCGACTTCATGAAGACCGATCTCAGCGCTGCTAATGTTGTCACTCTTTATCTCGCCCCGAACGCCAACGACACGCTCCGTCCTAATCTGGAGCGAGAGCTAAAACCTCACACCCGTGTCGTCTCGTATGACTACCCGATCGAAGGCTGGAACCCGATCAATACCTGGGACACTTCCGGCCATTTGGGCGATGTTCATACAATCTACTTGTACGAGGTTCCCAATTCCATTAAGAAGTAGGCTCCTTTGAGCCTTCCGTGTGACGTCCTCGGCATTGGCCTGAACGCTACCGATACTCTGATACTCGTCAAGGAATTTCCACCTTACGCGGGTAAAGTCCCATTCGGGCGCGAACTGATCAGCCCGGGCGGACAGGTCGCCACTGCTGTGGTTGCCGCCGCCCGGCTCGGTCTTCGCACGAAATACATCGGCACCATTGGCGATGACGCCCGGGGCTCCATTCAGCGCGCCAGTCTCGAGCAACTCGATATCGATACCAGCTCGCTCATTGTGCGCCCGGACTGTCCGAATCAAACGGCGTACATCATCATTGATCAGCGCACGGGCGAACGCACTGTTCTTTGGCAGCGTGACGAAGGTTTGCGCCTCTCCCCATCCGACCTGCGCGAAGAGGACGTCCGTCACGCCCGCTTGCTCCACATCGATGGATACGATGTCGAAGCCGCCACCCACGCCGCCAAAATCGCCCAGGCTCACGGCATTCCCGTATCGCTTGACGTCGATAGCGTCTACCCTGGCTTTGATGCTGTGCTGCGCCACGTCGACTACTTGGTAGCGGGTTCGTCCTGGCCTTCCAAGTGGACCGGAGAATCCGATCCCTTCGATGCACTCTTGAGCTTGAATCGCGAATACGGCTGTCGCGTGACGTCGATGACCCTAGGGAACCGTGGCTCGCTCGCTCTTTATCAGGAACGCTGGTATTACTCGGCCGCTTTTGAGGTGCCCTGCCTCGATACCACCGGTGCCGGCGACGTGTTTCACGGCGCATTTTGTTGTGCCATGCTCGAAGATATGGCGCTGGACGAGGCCCTTACATTTTCCAACGCGGCGGCCGCGCTGAATTGCACGGCCATCGGTGCTCGCGGCCACGTACCCACCCGTTCGGAAATTAATCAGCTTATTTTCGAGGCGAAAAACGGCAAGGTTAAGCGGCTCTCTGCCGACGAGATCACGGAACAGCTGGTCCGCGCTAATGCTGCGCCGGCGCTGCTAAATCAATGATTCCTCTGCGAGCCTTGCTGACCCGACACGGCACTCCCGTCATGACTCTGGCGCTGATTGCCGTGAATGTCTTCTGCTTTCTTTTCGAAATGGCCCAGCCGCCGTACCTGCGCAATCTCTTCATCGAGCACTATGCGCTCGTGCCGGACCACTTGTATCTCCCGGCCTTCGTTACCTCGATGTTTCTGCACGGCGGGTGGCTTCACTTGATCGGCAATATGTGGTTCCTCTGGGTCTTTGGCTCGCACATCGAAGACACGATGGGCCCTGGGAAGTTCCTGGTGTTCTACCTGGTTTCAGGAGTTGCTTCCGCCGCTGTTCAGTTTATTACCAGCCTGGGAAGCCCGGTTCCTACGATTGGCGCTAGTGGCGCTATTGCCGGTGTGATGGGCGCTTTCTTGATCCTTTATCCGCGTGCTCGTGTCGTCACCCTCATATTTATCTTTATCTTCATCACCACCTACGATCTGCCGGCCGCCCTGATGCTGATCTACTGGTTCGCTCTTCAACTGCTGAGTGGGTTGAGTTCCTTAAGTTCTGTTACCATGGCGCAAAACATCGCCTGGTTCGCCCACGTCGGCGGATTTCTGGCCGGTATTCTGCTCGTGAAGTTCTTCATCAGCAATCGCCCACGGTATCGTTACTACCCCTCCTAATTTCATCCCGCCACATGCGTGACCCCAACGAGCCGTTCGAAAATCTGCGCCCGCTCGATGTACTCGCGATCGCTGCCCACCCGGATGATGTCGAACAAACTTGTGGCGGAACGCTGCTGCGCATGGCCGAACGTGGTTATCGCAACGGCGTGCTCGATCTCACAGCCGGTGATATGGGCACGCGCGGTACGCCCGATATCCGCATCGCTGAATCGAAGCAAGCGGCTGAGAATCTGCGGCTGAGCTGGCGTCAAAACCTGCGCTGGCCCGATGCCCGCCTGGAGAATCACGTCGCCTCGCGGATGACCTTGGCCGGCGTCATCCGCCGCATCCGCCCCCGCGTGGTGATCCTCCCCTACTGGACCGGCCGTCATCCTGACCACTATCGCGCCGCCGAGATCGGCTATGAGGCTTGCTTTCTCGCTGGCTTGCAGCGACTCGAAGAAGACGTTCCGCCTCACCGGCCGTTTAAAATTCTCTATTCTTCGCTCTACGCGAACGTAACACCTTCCTTTGTGGTCGATATCTCGCAACAATTCGACCGCCGCATGGCCGCGCTGTTCAGCTACGTCTCTCAATACGGCGACTCTGCGGAGGGTTCCACTCTCTTCCCGGCCCATGCCGAAATCAAGGAACGCCTGGCTTCCGTAGCACGCTTCTACGGCAACCTGATCGGCGTTCGCTATGGCGAACCATTTGTCGTGAAGGAAGCGATAGCTATTGACGACATTGTCGATATGCCCGTCCGCAGTATCTAGAGTTCTTCAATGAAGTTCCAGTTGCACCAAGTCTTGAGCGCCGGCGTCGATTGTGTACGCGAGTCGTGTTCGATCCGGATTGACAGCGAGGCCCCCAACGTAATTGGGCGGCGTCGGCGCTATGGTTACAGTGCGACCTGAAGCGAACGAGTAGAAGCGGAAAGCACGCGGGCGCCCATCCGCTGTGCAACCTACATAGTAAATCCCGTCTTGCACCGGATAGAAAGTTGCAAATGGCGTCTCGTAATCGTCGAGCAAACGAGTCTCGGGATTCTTAGCAACATTGCCTTCCAGAGAGCGCACGTAAATGCCAGGTTCGTCGAATTTTGCATAGAGGAGAAGCTTGCGGCCCGGCACCTCTTTCGGCACGACACCTGGCCACAGATGCACCGACGAACCGGTAGCGGCATCGATTCGGTAAAGCTGCTGCGGAGTAAGATCCTGAAGCGCATAGATTGCCTTACCGTCGGTGGAAACGAAGGGCACAGTAAAACCCGGCGGAGCTCGGGTGATCTGCCGTGTGACTCCTGTTTCAATCTGAGACCTGTAAATCTGCGCTTCACTCGGCACACGCGCGTGAAATATCACGGATTTGCTGTCGGGAGACCACTGTGGCGGATAACCCACGATATATGCACCGAGATGAGTGAGTTGACGGGAATTCCGGCCGTCTGCATCCGCTAACCAAACCTCGTCAGCTCCGCTTCGATTGCTGCTAAAAGACAAAAATCGTCCGTCCGGGGAGAAGTTTGGATTTTCTTCCGTGGCGCTAGAATGAACCAAACTCTTCGCGTCTCCGGCTGCGGTAAACCCCCTCACTTGCAGCGTCCATATATCAAAATCCTCCATGCGAGCGGACGCAATAAAACGAAGCCCAGATCCACTGTAAGTTAGACCTTGCAGGTTGGCGCTAGCAGCGTAAATTAGCCGCGCGGGGTGTCCGATTTGAGCCTGCATGACTCTGTCACCGTAGTGCTCGAGGAACACGATCGTCTTGCTATCGGCCAGCCAGACCGGCGTGGTGGGGTGACCTGTGGTATCGGAGACAATGATGGGACGGCCGTGCGGTTCGAGTTTCGGAGTGAGCCGCTGGAGCATCAGTTTGCTGTTCCAGGGAGCCGAGAAGCGAGCGAAGGCAAGCCAGCGCCCGTCGGGGGAAAATGCCGGCGAGCCATCGCCCTCTCCTTCCGCTCCATTCGGGAATAATGGCCTTACCACTCCCGATTCCATCGACAAAAGATACAAGTCGTGGTGAGTGGAAGGCGCAAGTTCGCTGGTAAAGCAGAGCCATTTTCCGTCGGAACTCCACGCTAAGAGCCGGCCGGCCCACCCTATTTTGTACCCGAACTGAATTCGGTGGAGGATCCGTTCCTGACCGCCGAGCGGGGAGATCAGAACGATGTCGCTTATTGAATCGGTTCGCTTGCGAATGAAGGCAATCTGCTTGCCGTCCGGCGACCAGGCCGGATAACTGTCTTCAGAGGCATCGTGGGTGACTCTCAAAGGATTCTGCTCGCCCAGAAGCATGACGTAGATATGCCGGCCATCTTCGCCGTCCCAGGAGAAAGCCACTTGACGCCCGTCGGGAGAAAGAGAGGGGTCACGGGCATGACCGGGAAATTTCGTGACTGGAGATAGACGGGAAACGCTTAAAACCGGCTCGCGTTGAACAAACCAAGTCACAGCCGCTACCAGAACTGCCAGACCCGCAGCCGCAAACAACGCTATCCGTCTGAGGCGGGGGTGAGGCCTGCTCTCGACCTCCGGAGTCTTCGGGGCCTCAGCCACCGGAGCAATCGAGTGCATGGCGGGAGTTTCTTCCCGAGCTAACCCCTCTACCGGCGCGATGAATCGATAGCCTTCGCGGGGAACCGTCAGTATGTAGCGGGGCTCGACGGAATTATCGAGTAACACGCCGCGAATCTGCCTAACACAGAAGTTAATACCTTGTTCAGCGTCGACGTAAACATCGTCGCCCCAGACATGTTCTCGGATGGTGTCGCGCGAAACAACATCCGGGGAATGCTGCACAAGCAGCGCCAAGACCTGCATTGGCTGTCGCTGGAGCTTGAGACGGATGCCCCTCTTCGTAAGCGTCATGCGGGAAGTATTGAGTTCGAATTCCCCGAAGCGGATGACGTTTTCGCGCGCCGACGCCTGACCGGTCGCCATAGTCGAACCATTCTAATCCTTTTCTAACAGGAAGTTACCCCCTCACCTCGAGATGATTACTAACTCACCTCCGGCCTCATTTCATCTCGCCGCGAAGTTATGGCAAGTTTGCTGCACCATGAGACATGCAATTTTCCTGGTGATGTTGAGTATCCAGGTTACGGTAGCGAGCGAGCCGCAGACCTGGAGGGAATGGATGGCGAGGGGAGGCACTCTGCTCGCGGTTGGAGACTATCGTGCGGCAGCTGAGGCCTACCGGAAAGCGTTAGTCGCTTCTTCTGATGCTCACGTAGATGAACGACAGTCGCTCGCCATCATAAATGTCCTCGCGACGGCGGACGCCGACGCAGGCCGATACGCCCAAGCAGAATTCGAACGGAAGCAAGCTTTAAGAATTGCAGAGAAATCCGAACGTAAAGAGTCTCTCGATTACGCGCTGGTGTTAGCCGGCATCTGCGTTTTGCCAACGTACACGGGAAATCTCGCCGAAGCGATGACCGTCATGCATCAGGCAATCGAAACAAATCGCGAAAGGGGCCCTTCGAGAGACTTGGCGGCCCTTCGCGGATCTCTCGCCCAACTTCTGGTCGCGGGGAAACGATATGGGGACGCGGAGGCTCTGTTGCTTGAGTCTCAAACCGATTTGCTCAAACGCGAGCGGCCGGATTACGATCAAATGGCGAACATTCTGAGCGAACTTGGGTTCATTCGTTACGACCAGGGGCGCATTACCGAATCCATTGATTTTTATAGCCGGGAGATTCACCTGCTGGAGAACGCCCTTGGCCCCGGACACCCCCGCTTAGTGGTGCCCTTAAATAATCTCGCGGCGAGCCTGACAAAGCTGGGTAAGGCGCAAAGCGCCAGTGAAATTCTCGAGCGGGCTGTGAACCTCTGCGACAAAACCCTGGGCCAGGAGAACGCATACTGTGGAATGGTTCTTGATAACTATTCCCTGGCGCTGCGGAAGCTAGGCCGTAAGCACGAAGCCACGGAAATGGCCGCGCGGGCCCACAAGATCGAGCAAATTTCAGACCGCCGCAACGGCATCGGCTTGACGGTCAATGCGTCTGCTCTGAGCGATAAGTGACGACAAAAGAGATACTTCTCAATCGTCGCGCCACCGCCGGGAGCGGATCGATTTTGCAGTATGCAAACCTCGCAAACCCAATGCAAGCAAACTGTTTTCTCGCCATTTTACCGAGTAGAGGTTTAATAATAGCAGCGGAGAGAATGTCCGCTGCTATTGCTTTCACTATCGTTCTTGCGTATGACACGCCGCCAAATATTGGCCTTGATGCCAATCCCGGCCTGCCGGTTGTGGGGTCGACAGGTTGATTCGAATCCATCTTCTATGGCTTCTCGCCATGTACGAGCAGCACCTCGCGGGAAGCTATCCGGCCTTCCCTTTTGCTCACGCCTGACTGACGTGGCGGCACAGGCGGGACTTGGCGGAGTCAGCGTATGCGGTCACCCGAACAAAGCTGACTATGTGATCGAGGTAATGGGTTGCGGCGCGGCATTCTTCGATTTCGATAACGATGGATGGCAGGATGCCCTGGTGCTCTCCAGTTCTCGGTTCGGCGACCCTTCGCCACAAGCGACTAATCGCTTGTATAAGAATAAGCGCGATGGCTCTTTCGTCGATGTTACGCAAACGGCCGGGTTATTTCACACCGGATACTGTTATGGAGTCAGCATCGGTGATTACAATAATGACGGCTTAGAAGATATTTTCCTTACCGGCTGGCCTCGGAATTTCTTATATCGTAACAATGGCGACGGCACTTTTACCGACGTAACAAAAGACGCCGGACTGTTGAGCGCGGAAGCACGCTTCGGCACCGGATGCACTTTTGTCGACTATGATCGCGATGGGAAATTAGATCTCTTTGTGTCGAACTACGTCGCTTTCGATTTGAAGACAGTTCCGCGTGCCGGAGATCTATCCAGCTGCAATTCGGAGCGAGTATTTTGCGGCCCTCGCGGCCTGCCATATGGAAAGCACAGCCTGTATCGAAACAAGGGAGACGGGACCTTCGAAGACGTAACGGAGGCGGCGGGCATTGCCAGAGCCTCGCCGGGATATGGATTAACCACCGTCGCCGCGGATTTTGATGGCGATGGCTGGCCCGATATCTACGTCGCCTGCGACTCGACCCCGAGTCTATATTTTCAAAATCTGCACAACGGAACATTTGCGGAACAGGCAATGGAACGCGGTGTTGCGCTTAGCGAGAATGGCATGGAACAGGCCGGCATGGGCGTCGCGGTAGGCGACATACTTACCGCGGGCAAACTGGATATTGTCAAAACGCACTTCGCAGCTGATACGCCTGCCGTTTATTGTAATAACGGGAAGGGTGAATTCGAGGACGATACGCTTCGTTCGGGACTCGGCGTCGAGAACCGATTCATAAGTTGGGGTGTGGGGATCGAAGACTTGGACAACGACGGAAATCCAGATATCTTCTGGGTGACTGGCGGTATTTATCCCGAGCTGCAGAACCGCGGCGATCAGCCCTACAAAACGCCGCGCATCGTTTTCAGAAGCCTGGGAAAAGGCCGTTTTGAAGAATTGATGGGACACCTGGGGCCCGGGGTCGAAGCCGTCCATTGCAGTCGCGGATGCGCTTTCGGAGATTTTGACAACGACGGCGATGTGGACATCCTGATCGTTAATCAGAATGAACCACCATCTCTTTTGCGCAATGATGTAATCGGAGCCAATCACTGGATCAAAGTGAAACTGACGGGCACGCGTTCCAACCGCAGCGCGATCGGCGCGCGCGTCACTGTGAAGTATGGAGACAAACTTCAGACCAAAGAAGTACTGGGTCAGTCTTCCTACCTTTCCGTGAACGATCGGCGTCTGCACTTTGGACTCGGTTCAGTCGCAAAGGTAGATCTGCACGTACGATGGCCGTTGGGGACTAATGAAATTTTTCGCAACCTTGCGGTCGACAGATTAGTGCACATCACCGAAGGGCAGGGAATTACCCGTACCGAACAGTTCAGGCGTTTGTGAGATGCGCATCTGGTTATTAGCTGTCGTTGTTTGCTTCCTTTGCGGTCCACTCCACGCCCGCCAAACTGATTCGACCGCTGAAGCGCAAAACGCATCGGGAGAAGCGCGAGCCGATTCGGGAGACCTGCCGGGTGCGCGCGATTGCTTCGCGAAAGCAATTGCGCTTAAACCGGATTTCGGGCGCGCCTACATGAACCTCGGTATTGTTTCGCTGCAACTACACGACACCTCTGCCGCTGAAACCAATCTCGATCGCGCCGTTCCGTTATTAGGCAAAACTCCCGATGCCGGTTACGCTCTCTACGTGCGTGCCAAAATCTACAGCGAGCAAAGTCAACCCGCGAAAGCGGCTGGAACTTTAGAGCGGGCCGTTACGTACGCGCCTAAACTAGCTGAAGCCTGGTCCGACTTGGGAGAGGCTCGCAAGCAAATGGGAGATGATCGAGCCGCGCTGCGGGATTTTGGAAAGGCGGCGGCACTTACGCCTAAGGATGCGGTGGCGCAATACCGGCTGGGCGCCGAATATGGCGAACTGGGCGAATGGCCGGCCGCCGTCTCGCATTTGCAGGAAGCCTATGCACTCGATCCAAAAAATCAGTCAGTATTGAACTCCTTGCAGGCTGGCCTCAGGCGAACGGGAAGAATCGCCGAGGCGAACAAAGTGAAGCAGGAATTGGCTGCTCTGCTCCAGGAGCGCGATCGCGCCAGCCAGAATGCTCTCCTCGCGGTCAAAATGAATAACGAGGGGGCTAAGCTGGAAAAATCCGGCGATCTGCGCGCCGCCTCACAAAAATACGGAGAGGCGCTGCAACTTGATCCCGCGCACGTCGGTATTCGCGTGAATTACGCAGTCGCACTGCTGCGTCTCGGCGAATGGACGCACGGCTTAAACGAACTCCACGAAGCTCTCGCGCGCGATCCTGGCAATAACCAGATTAAAGCCGCCTTGCACGACGCCATCGCACAAGCTCCGCCCGCTCTCGTTCCGAAGTGGTAAACGGGCGGAGCTACGCGACTTAATAGCGGTAATGATCCGCCTTGTAAGGCCCTTCCGGCGCTACGCCCAGGTACTCTGCCTGTTTGGGCGAAAGCGTCGTCAGCTTAACGCCGATTTTCTCAAGATGCAATCGCGCTACCTCTTCGTCGAGCTTCTTCGGCAGCGTGTACACACCAATCTTGTAAATGTCCTTGTTTTTCCAAAGATCAATCTGCGCAAGTGTCTGGTTGGCGAAGCTATTGCTCATCACAAAGCTGGGGTGGCCGGTGGCACATCCCAGATTCACCAGACGCCCTTCGGCCAGCATATAAATGCTGTGGCCATCAGGGAACGTGTACTGATCGACTTGCGGCTTGATATTGGTCCGCTTCACGCCGTCCGTTTCATTCAGGCGGTCGACTTGAATTTCGTTATCGAAGTGGCCGATGTTGCAAACAATCGCCTGGTCCTTCATGTACTGCATGTGCTCAAACGTGATCACGTCCAGATTGCCCGTGCAGGTCACGTAGATATCTCCACGACCCAACGTATCTTCGACCGTTGTTACCTCGAAGCCTTCCATGGCTGCTTGCAACGCGTTGATCGGATCGATCTCCGTTACAACCACCCGAGCACCCATGCCGCGCAGTGAATGTGCCGATCCTTTGCCGACATCGCCGTAACCGCAGATCACGGCCACTTTACCGGCCACCATCACGTCCGTTGCGCGCTTGATACCGTCCGCGAGTGACTCCCGGCAGCCATACAGGTTGTCGAATTTCGACTTCGTTACCGAATCGTTAACATTGATCGCCGGAACCAGCAGCTTGCCCTGTTCCTGCATCTTGTAAAGCCGGTGAACGCCGGTCGTCGTTTCTTCTGAAACGCCGCGCCATTCCTTGGCAAGCTTGTGCCAGCGCTGCGGATCCTCGCCATGTATCTTCTTGAGGAGATCTTTAATGACCTTTTCTTCGTGATTCGAAGAAGGCGTGTTTACCCAATCCCCGCCCTCTTCGAGTTCGTAGCCTTTATGGATCAGCAACGTTACATCGCCGCCGTCGTCCACCACCAGTTGCGGCCCTTTCCCGTTCGGATGGCTCAACGCTTGGTAGGTACACCACCAATAATCCTCGAGTGACTCGCCTTTCCAGGCAAAAACAGGCACGCCCACCGCCGCGATGGCTGCCGCTGCATGATCCTGGGTCGAGAAAATGTTGCAACTTGCCCAACGAACGTCTGCCCCGAGATCGACTAGCGTCTCGATCAGCACCGCTGTCTGAATCGTCATGTGCAGCGAGCCGGTAACACGGACTCCGCTCAGCGGCTTCTCTTGCGCATACTTCTTGCGGATCGACATTAATCCCGGCATCTCATGCTCGGCAATGCCGATTTCCTTGCGGCCCCAATCGGCAAGCGCCAGATCAGCAACTTTATATTCGGACGCGACACGATTCAACGTGGCTGTTCCCATATGAATTTCCTCTCACGGAGATTGTATCAACAAATCTTGATATGTTGATACATTGATGGCGAGCCAGCTAAAAGCCTTTCGACTTCTCGGCGATTCTACGCGCGTTCGAACTCTGCTCTTGATCGCCCGCCACGAGCTCTCGGTGGCCGAACTCCAAGAGATTTTAGCCAAAGGACAGAGCCAGATTTCGACTCATCTCTCGCAGTTGAAGCAGGCCGGGCTGGTCGAGGACCGCCGCACCGGAAAAAATATCTTTTACCGGCTAAAGGCTCCCAAACCGGGTGAGGAGCATCTTCGCCATCAGCTGTTGTCTCTGTTGCGCGACGCGCTGGCCCAGCTTCCGGAAGCCACCGACGATAACCATGCGCTCGAACTGGTTCTCGAAAAACGGAAAGACAAGATGCGTGCCTATTTCGATTCGCTGGCCGGGCGCTTCGGCCGTGAATACTTACCGGGACGGTCCTGGAAGGGCTTGGCCGAAGTCTTGCTGCGCTTGCTACCGCCGTTAGAAATCGCCGATCTGGGGGCCGGGGAGGGTACATTCTCCCAACTTCTCGCGCGCCGGGCGCAGCGTGTCGTTGCGATCGATAATTCGCCAAAGATGGTCGAGTTCGGAGCGAAATTGGCGGCCGAAAACGGCTTGGTCAATCTCGAGTATCGTCTCGGTGATCTCGAAGCTGTGCCGTTACCCGACGCGGCCGTCGATCTCGCTTTCTTCAGCCAATCTCTTCATCACGCGCTACGCCCCGAGTTTGCTCTTGCCGAAGCACACCGCATTGTGCGCCCCGGTGGCCGCGTCGCCATTCTCGATCTCGTGCGTCATCAGTTCGAAGAAGCGCGCGAACTATATGCCGACGTCTGGCTCGGCTTCACTGAAGTCGAACTGCAGCAATCGTTACGGCGCGCCGGCTTTATCAACGTCTCGACCGCTGTCGTTCACCGCGAAACGGAGGCGCCGTATTTCGAAACGGTCTGCGCGCTCGGTGATAAACCCTGCTGCTGAATGGCCGTGTAGCCAAGCGCCAGTACAGTGACGAACATCATCAACACTTCGCTATCGCCGAGGTTGTATTCGTAAACGCCGCCGACCAGAATCCCGAGCGTGACGGCAATCGCGCCGTGCAATATGAATAGTTCCTGCGAGCGGCCGCCATGCCGAATTTTCGTGAGCGCCTTGATAAAGTCGAACATAGCCAGTCCGATAAACCACAACACGCAGACCAGCCCGGGAATTCCCCGTTCCGCCGCGTATTGCACATAGATGTTATGTAAGTGCCCGTAATAGCCTGGCGGCAGCGGCCGCTTGATATCGGCGGGCACATACGCATTGAAATTGCGTCCGATCTCTTCCGGGCCAAGCCCAAACCACGGATGCGCTTTTACCATCTCGACGCCAGTCCGAAATGTGACGGCGCGATGCAGGTTCGAATCGACGTTGGCTTCCGGATGCATGACCGACAGAACGCGCTCGCGCACATTGTGCGGCGCTATCAGAAACCCGAGAATCGCTAGCACCGGAATCGCGAGGATCATCTTCGGTTTCCACAGCCAAACCAAGTACACCAGCGCCGGAAACGCAGCCAGCCAGATGCTGCGCGTGCCCCCCAGAAAGATCGCTGCGGCGATTACCGCGACGCTTCCGTAAGCCCAGGTGGGCAGGCGCCGGCTCGAGAAAAACCATTGCGCCAGAAGCAGCAACAAAACAGTCAGCTGCAATCCGCCGAACGTCATCCAGTGACTCTCGAATCCCGTGATTCGCTTTCCGACATACGCAATGTAGGATTCGTGCGCGTGCCTCAAGAACTGGAAAACCGCCAGCAGCGCCGAAGCCGTCGCCGCCGCGCCCCAGGCAGCGATCAAGTAATAGATTTTTGAAAATTGTTCCGAAAAGACCGTATAGATCAGCGGAATCAGAAAGAATACGAAAAATTTCTTGATCTGGGCGCGACCCAGCCAAGGATCGGGCGATACTATATCGGCGAGCGCAGTCCAGAGGAACAATGCTGCCAGCGGCACCCAGATGCGCGGGAATTGCATCTTCTGCCGGAAAATCAGCAGCAATACGATTCCCACGCCGAGCATAACCTGGCTCGCCGCAATTGATATCTGAACCAAGGTTGCCGCCAGGATCGCCACCCACAGTAGAATCCGATCCTGAACAGCTTTGTTCGGCAACATTAAACGGTCTCAGTATGACAGAATGAAAGGCGAAAACTCCGCGATGCAAGTTCATCTTCTGCGCCATGGAATAGCGGAAGAAGGCCACGCCGGCCTCTCTGATGCCGACCGCGCGCTCACCTCGGAAGGGCGCAAAAAACTTCGCCAGGTACTGCAAACCGCAGCCAAAGCCGGCGTTCAACCCACGCTGATGCTAAGCAGCCCTTACAAACGGGCGATCCAATCGGCAGAAATTGCCAAACGAACTCTCGGCTACAGCGGCGAAATTCTCCAGACCAAAGTGCTCGCGCCCGGGTCTAATGTGGAGCAGGTTTGGGAGGAGATTCGCGTCCATCGCGGCGAAATGTCGCTCCTGCTCGCCGGCCATAACCCGCTCTTCGAACACCTGGCCGGCTACCTGTTGGGACATTCCAACCTGAAGATGGAGTTCAAGAAGGGTGCTCTGTTGCGGCTTGATGTCGAAAGCTTTGGCGTCGAACCACGCGGCGTTTTACGCTGGTGCCTCACGGCGAAGCTTGCCGAGAGCGGTAGCTAGAATGAAGCAGGGTCTTCTTTGATGTTTTTATCCGCAGTCATGGCTTTTGCTATGACCGCTGCTGTTTGCTATTCCCAAAACGCACCCGGATCGCTGGTTCCCGGACAACCTTCGCCGCCGGCGCCCATACAAAATCAACCCGGCCGGGTCGGTTCTAACGGCAGCGCTCCGTCGCAAAGTGCTCCCGCTTCGCCCAATCAGTCGGCGGAGTTGCCGATGGTCTTTCAATCGCACGGCTTGGAGTATGACGCTCTGACCAAGGATGGCGTGACGGTTATGTTTGCCCAACTGCCGTCTCGCCTGAAAGAATTCAACATCATCCAAGTCATTGTGACGAACGGATCACTGGTTTCGTGGACGGTCCGGCCCAGCGATTTTACCTTCCTGCGCGCCGACGGTGTCACCTACATTCCTGTGTCAGCCGATCAGGTGGTCGCCAATCTTCTGCAACGGGCCGATCGCGACGATGTCATCAAACTGCAGCTCTTGTACGAAAACACCATTTATGGTCTTTCGAACTTTCGTTCGACCAACGGCTACGAGAAGCGCCGCGAAGCAGCTATGGCTCAATTCGTGAACAAAGGTCTCAAAGCGGCCGTGGAAGCCTCTGCCATTGCATTGGTAGGTACGAGGCTCAAACCTGGCGACAGCACGGACGGCGCCATCTTTTTTGAGAACCACACTAAAGAGAAGAGTCTCGGCGCCGGGCGCCTGGTGGCGCACACCTGCGGGCAGACCTTCTATTTCGAGAGTTACGCGGAGTTGAAAAAGCGTTAGTGACGCAATTCATCGACTTGCACTCTCACACCACGGAATCGGATGGGAGCCTCAGCCCATCGGAGCTGGTGGCGCTCGCCGCCGAGACCGGTTTAAGCGCGCTGGCCATCACCGATCACGACACGCTCAGCGGATTTCTGCAGGCGCGGGAACCTGCCCGAGCCGTGGGACTCGATCTGGTCTGCGGTATCGAACTCAACACCCGCATGAGTCTGGATGGCCCGTTGAACCGCCGGGCCGTACACTTGCTGGCTTATTTCCTCTCCGCCGATCCGCCGGCCGCCTTCGCCAAATGGCTTGAAGGTGAACAGAAAGATCGTCGCGACCGCAACGCCCGTCTCGCCGCGATGCTCCGCAGTCACGGCCTCGATGTGAGGCTAGAAGAAGTGGAACTGCGGGGCAAATCGCTCACCGGTCGCCCGCATTTCGCACGCGTGCTTGTCGAGAAAGGCTACGTTAAGAACGCGGAAGAAGCGTTTGCCAAATATCTCGGAGAACAGGCCCCTACTTATGTCGAACGGCAGAGCCGAACCGCGGAAGAAGTAATCGGAATCGTGCGCTCGCTGAGTGGTGTTCCAGTGGTGGCTCATCCTGTCCGCCTTTCGCTGCCGCGGGAGCAAGAACGTGCCCTGCTTCTCAAATACAAAGCGGCGGGCCTGGCCGGCCTGGAGATCTATCACTCGGAGCATCCGCCTGAGTTGCAAGCCTACTATCACCAGCTGGCCGCTGAGCTTGAACTGCTTCCAACCGGCGGCTCGGATTTTCATGGCGAGATCAAACGCGACATCGACCTTGGCACCGGCTTCGAGGGTAACGTGCGTGTGCCGCTGCGTTTTCTCGATGATCTTCGAAGCGCCTTCGTAAAATGAAGCGTGTCCGATGTTCTGCCGCGCTTGCGCTTCAACCTCGACTTTCTTCCGTCGCCGGACCAAAAAAAGCCAGGACTCTATATTCGTGATCCCTACGGCTACTCCGATGCCACTCTGCTGATTCCTCCGCCGCTTGTCCAGGCGCTCGAGTGCTTTGACGGTAGCCAGTTTCCGCGGGATCTCCGCGCCGAACTCGTTCGGATTACCGGCGAAATCGAGACCAGTGAACTCGAAAAGCATCTCTACGATTCACTCGATGAGGCAGGATTCCTCGAGAACGATCGCTATCGCACGCTCAAGGCGCAGCGCGAACAGAGCTTTGCGACCGAAGCCACGCGCTTACCAAACTTCGCGGGCTTAGCTTATCCCGCGGAGCGGGTCAACCTCTCCGAACTTCTGCTGGGTCGTGTCGGCTGCCCGCAGGGTTCTGGAAACACGATTGCGATCGCCGCACCGCACGCCAGCCCGGATGGCGGCTGGAGTACATACCGCGCGGCGTATCAAGCGTTGCCGTCGCCCGAGGAAGCGCTTGACCGGACATTTGTCATTCTCGGGACGTCGCATTATGGTGCACCCGACCGTTTCGGCCTCACTCGCAAGGATTTCGTGACGCCTTTCGGTACGGCACGAACCAATACCGCATTCGTCGATGAGCTGGCGGCCGCCGCGCCCGCAGCCGTGCGCATGGAAGACTATTGCCATTCGGTTGAACACTCTATCGAATTCCAAGTCGTGTTTCTACAGCACATCTATGGTCCCGAAGTTTCCATCCTCCCGATCCTCTGCGGGCCGTTTGTGAAGAGTGTCTATGAAGGCGGTCTACCTGAACAGAATGAGGACGTCGCCCGCTTTTTCGCTGCATTGGGTAACATGGCCGCTCGTGAGGGCCGCAAGCTTTTCTGGGTTCTCGGTGTCGACATGGCTCATATCGGACGACGCTATGGTGACCCGCTGCGAGCCAAGGCCAGACTCGGCGAGATGCTCGCCATTGAGCAGCGTGACCGCGAGCGCATCGCCCAAATCGTCGTCGGAGACAAAGCACAGTTCTGGCCGCTGATACAGCAGAACAATGACGATTTAAAATGGTGCGGCTCCGCACCGTTCTATACGTTTCTCCAGGTCCTGCCGAACGTGAAAGGCGAGCTGCTCGATTATCATCAATGGCAAATCGATCCGGAAAGTGTTGTTAGCTTCGGCGCCCTCCGTTTCGAGCCGCTTTGTTAATATTGGCCGCCGCCGGTCCAGTAACCGGGCCGGGTACGAACATACAGCCCCGGCCTGTTGACATTGACGACTATGTGATGAAATCCGGGATCGCTGCTGTCATTCGGTACATAGCTCAGCAGGTACTGGCTATTGAGATCGGCCCCGATATCAGAAATTGCTGCCTCAAATCCGCTCTGTTTTGCAAAATTGTACATCCTTCCACCGGTAAATTCAGAAAGCGCTTCGGCGGGTGTCTTCCGGAATAAATTGCGAATTCCATTGAAGATCGGCGGCACTCCGTTCATCGCGTTCATATAACCATTTTGCTGTACATTGCTGGTTTCGGTGCGCGGAATACCGCCCGCGATGTTCCCTTGCGCCTCCGGCGGGATGCCGCCATTGGCAGGCCGTGGATAATCCGGCTTCTTCATCAGGCTCGTATACGCGCGCGAAATGTCCACGGCATACACGATCACATTGTCAAACTGCATCTGGCGAGCGGTTTCCTGCAAGTGTGATTCGCTGCCCTTATCCAGATTGCGGCTTACCAGGATGATCACACGGCGCCGGTTTCTCTGCGGGTCATGACTTTTCAACATGTGATCGGCATCGAGCACCGCGTCATTTAGCCGGGCGCTACTCGAACCGGCGGTCAATTTCTGCATGGCATCGTCCAGTTTGGCCGGATCGGTCGTGAAATCCTGCAGATGCTGAATCCGGTGATCGAACGCAACCACCGCAACGTCACTATCCTGGCCCGTAACCAATCCCTGCAGCAACAGGCCAGCCTTTTTCAAGGTTGAAAGAACTGGCTCAATCTCGGAATTCGCCTGCATCACCAGCACCACCGACATCGGTAATTGCACGAACTCTGACGTGATTTTCTGCGGTTTGTCGTTATCGGTCAGCTCAAACTCGGACGACTTTAACCCATTCACATACCCATGACCATCCGGGTCGAGTACCGTTGTGGGCACTAGCACGGAAGCCACTCGCACCCGGATCATTGCGCCGTTCTTGTCGTCTGTGGCTGTGGTCTTCGCCGGAGCCGGCGTGTTGTTGGTGGGCGCGGGATTGACAGTATCCGCCCCAGGCGGCAGTTTCTCCGGTGGTGGTCCAAGCTGACCCGGTTGCGGAGGTGGTCCCGGTGGCAACGAGCCGGGCGGCAGCGATTGTGCCAGCGCGAAGATTCCGCTCACTACCACCGCACCTATGGCCCAACGGGAAAGAGCGAAGCCAAGCCGATTCTTCATATCTTCATTTTAGAGATGTCCCACGCCTTGCTTGAGTTTCCAGCTGACGCCGGGAAACCTCCAACTTTCCTCCTAATGTTCAGTCTTACCGGATAACAGATCGACAATATGAGGGATTAATTGCTCGATGGCATTCAGCGAATACAGCGCGCCTTTCGGCGAACCCGGCAGATTCACCACAAAACTTCTCCTGCTGGTGCCAGCCAAGCCGCGCGAAAGCACCGAAAACGGCGTTTGCGCCACACCCCGTGCGCGTATTAATTCGCTTACTCCCGGCAGCTCTCGGTCGAGCACTGCGCGCGTTGCCTCCGGCGTGTTGTCCCGCTCGCTAATACCCGTCCCTCCGCTAGTCAGAATCAGTGAGGCCGCCGCCGAATCGATCCATTCCGAAAGCTGCTTGGAAATCGCCAGTTTGTCATCCGCGCATACCGCTGCGGCGACTACTTTCCAGTTCAGTTCCTGGCAGCGCCGTTCTAAGGCCGGTCCGGACTCATCTACTCTCTTCCCCTGGTGCGCCGAATCGCTGATCGTGAGAATCGCGACCGTCATCATTTCGGCGGCTTCCGCCGGTAATGGCCGGACTTGCCGCCGGTTTTTTCAATTAGATGAACTTCACGGATTTCGATGCCTTTGTCGAGCGCTTTGGTCATGTCGTAAATCGTCAGCGCCGCCACGACCGCCGCTGTCATTGCTTCCATTTCGACGCCGGTCTGCGCAGCCGTCGAAGCGGATGCCGAGATAGCAACCCCTTCCGGCACCATCTCGAAATCGACGCCTACGTGCGAAAGCGGTATTTGATGGCAGAGCGGAATCAACTCGGAGGTCTTCTTGGCTGCCGAAATTCCCGCAATTCTGGCGATCTGTAACGGATCGCCTTTCTTGTTATTTGGGAGCGCAGCCAGAACGGCGGGTGACATTGTCACGAAGGCGCGGGCCAATGCGGTACGCTTCGTGATCTTTTTCGCCGACACGTCCACCATTGCCACATCTCCAGCCGCATCATAGTGCGAGAGACGTTTCATGGTTTGAGCATGACTCGGATCGAATCACCGACTGCCCAACTCTCCCGATTGCCGTCAGCCACCAGAAAAGCATTCGCCCGAGCGAGCGCTGGAATGTCGCTCGATCCCTGCCAGGGAATGTGGCGCAGATGTTGCCCGTCCGCGCTGAGCAGAGCCGGCAGGAATCGTGTCAGCCCCGGCTTGTGCCGGAAAGGCACTTCGAATGTTGCCGAAAGCAACGGCAAGAACGGTTCAGCTAAGCCGGAGAGCAATTCCAGAGCTGGTTTGGCAAACAACTCGAACGTGATTAGCGAGGAAGCCGGATTTCCTGGCAATCCGAATACGGCTTTCCGTGCGACTGTGCCGAACGCTGTCGGCTGTCCCGGTTGCACGCGCACGCGTTCGAAATGAAAAGTAGCGCCCAAGTCGCGCAGCGCGGGCTTCACTAAATCGAACTTTCCGGCCGATACACCACCACTCACCAGCAGCATGTCGTAACCGAGGCCCCACTTCAGCAGGTCGCGCAGCCGCTCCGGATTATCGGGGGCAATCGGCAGCACGGTTGGCTGGCCACCGGCCGCCCGCACGAGCGATGCCAGCATATAGGAGTTCGAATTACGAATCTGATGCAGCGCTGGCGGCTGCTCGATCGGAATAATTTCGTCGCCGGTTGCGAGAATCGCTACTTGCGGCTTCTTCACTACTTCCACCGTCGTATTTCCCGTCATGGCCAGCGTTGCAATGTGGCTGGCATCGATTCGCGTGCCGAGTGGGATCAACTCAGCCTCGTTCGCCGCCTCCGCTCCTGGCTCGTTGATGAATTGCCCAGGTTCAGCAGTGCGGTCGATCTTGATGCGCAACCCTAGCGAGCTTTGCACCGAGTCTCTGACCACGTGCTCGACCATTACAACAGCGTCCGCGCCCTCGGGCACTGGCGCGCCCGTCATGACTTCGATCGCTTCGCCAGCGCCCAACGGTTCCGATTGGGGCTGGCCCGCCCGCACCTCGCCGCGCACATTCAATACTCCCGGAACATCGCTCACGCGCACCGCAAAGCCGTCCCGCAGAGAGCGCCGCAGAGCCGGATAGTCACGGTCGGCGTAGACGGGTTCGCACAACACCCGCGAATGCGAATACTCGAGATCGATCGATTCCGTTCGTAACGGAATTCTCAGAGAACGGATGGTCTCGATAATGATGCGCCGGGCCTCTTCAAACTCCAGAACCCGGTTAGCTGGCGATGGTTCTTGCACGCTCGAATTTTACCTGTAGTGACTTACGAACCGCCCAGCAGCTTCTTCAGACGAACCCAGGATTCCTCCCGTGCCTTGGAATTGCCCTGTGTCGCGTCCGGCGCCTCCCCCGCTCGCATGAAACCGTGTCCCGCGCCTTCGTACGTCACTGGTTGATAAATTTTCCCGGCCGCCTTCATGCCCGCTCTGGCCGCTGGAATTGTGGCGTCCACGCGAGCGTCGTTACCCCCATAGAAACCATAAACCGGAGCTTTGATCCGTGCCATCGCCTCGGCATCGGGGGGTGTGCCGTAGAACACGAACGCAGCGGCCAGGTCCGGGCGGTTAGTGGCGAAACGGAAACTCTGCCCGCCGCCCCAGCAGAAGCCGGCCACGAATAGTTTTCCGTTGGCCGCGGGAAGCTTCAACCCGTAATCGGCGGCCGCCTGCAGATCTGCCGTGACCTGCTCCGGATTCAGTTTGCCAACCGCTTCAATCGCCCCTTTCTGGTCGAAGCTGGTCGTGCGTCCGCCATTCGGCCCGGCCCCCGAGAGCAGGTCCGGAGCAACCGCGATGTAGCCGGCTGCCGCAAATTCGTCGGCCACCTCCTCTGCCCAATCAGTCAGACCAAAAATCTCATGGATCACCAGCACCACCGGCGCCTTGGTTTTCGCTTCGGGATAGACGATCAGTGTCGTCACCGAGCGGCCGTCGTGCTTGACCGTTGCGTATTCGCGATGCCGCGGTGATTGTTCCAGTTTCTGTTTCGCCCAATCCTGCGCCGCGAGGGCGCTGGCAGTGAGCACGAGGATGGTTAATAGGCGTGTAATCACATCTTCCTTTGTACACCGAGTGGGGCAACTCGGCGGATTCCTTTTCGTAATGCCTTCTTCAGTGCGCGGGCCGGTAGCGAAGCGGCAGGCTGCCAGTTCGGGAGTTATTAACGCCGATCGAGTAACAAATAGTTTCCAAGCTTGTGACCGAGCATTCTCGTTTTTTGCGCTAAGCAGCCATTACTTGGTGTCGTTGGGGCGCCGGATTACATTCATTTTGGACGCTGGCATGCATTACGGTTCGGTCCTCTGCAAATTGCTAAGGATAACGGCCGGGTGAACGAAACGGTTAATGGCGCTATGTACCGGGCTGGCCCCTTCAACAAGGGCCGGCTTTGTTTTCAATGAATTAGCGCTACTCATGCGGACGGGCCGCTTCCTGGTCTTACAGTTGCTCCTTCCAAATGCGTTACACCGGAACGAATCGGTGGTCGAAACGAAGGAGAACACAAATGCTGAAAGCTTTCTTATTAGCGCTGAGTCTGATGGCCGGATTCGCCCCTCATCATTGCCTGGACAAATAAAAACTCCCAGTACTTGCAGCGTCAATTATCCTCGCGCATGACCGTGAGCGGGCTTACGAGCAGTGAGCGACGCGCGGGAAGCACGCTGGCAATCAGCAGTGCCAGCGTCAGCACAGCCGGCGCAGCCAGCCATACCCATAGGGCTGGCAAACTCTGAGCTGACGTGATGCGGGATAACAATCGCGATAAGGCTAGTGATCCGAACATCCCCATCAGAGTGCCGACGCAGGCAAGCCGCCCTCCTTCTCTCAGAACTTGATAAACAATGCGCCAACGCTGGGCTCCGAGCGCGATGCGAATCGCCAGCTCGCGTCGGCGCTGCCGTGCTGCATCGCTTAACGCGCCAAACAGACCGAGAATACTGAGCATGAGCGCCGTAGCCGCAGAGGCGCCGATGATCGTGGTTGCGATACGCAATGGCGCAAGCGCGGTGCGCGTGAGATGCGTAGCGAGCGTTTGTACTACGACGGGAGCGGGTCCGCGTCCTGGCACGGATTCAATCCTGCGCTGCAGATCGGCCAGCAAGGGCTGGTCTATATGTCGCATCCCGGCAATGAGCGTCATGCGCGACAGAGAGTCCTGGAACATCGGGAAATAGATGGCGGGCTCTGACTGCCGCTGGAACGTCCCGAACGGCCTCGAGCGTACGACTCCGATGATCGCTGTCCGGACGCCGCGATCATCGATAACGGCGGCTCCAACCGGCTTGCCACCGAAGTAGAGGTCGGCGGCTTCCTGGTTGACCACGCCAACACGGCACTCGCCGGGTATGGAATGATCAGCAAACTCGTCGCCCGCCACCAGCGACAGACCCATCACCGGGAAGTAGCGCTGGGATACCACGTTTGCGTCTAACTCGGCACTAACCAGCTCCGACCGGATCGGCGCGCGAAAATGCGCCAGAACTATTCGGTCCGGCGCGGGCCCCGCCTGATCCGAGTGGTTGTAGTAAATAGTGGGACGGCTGCTCGTCGCCGCATCCCTCACTCTTTGCGCAACGACGCCGATGATTTCGACCGGCGGCCCTAGAGAATCCTGAATAGTGCGGCCGACCGTATTGCTGTCGAACAGTTCTGCGGCCGCCGTTTCATTAACGATTGCCACGCGACAGCCTTGATCTCCGAAGCCGAACAAGCGCCCATCCCTGGGCGGAAGTTTGAAAAGCTTCAGCGAGTCACCGGTGAACCAGGCAGAGTCCATCGTGATTTCGCGGAGCGGTAAATTCCGTGGTTCTACGCGAAAGGACTGCCATGCCGGTTGATTCCCGGGAAGCCGCCCGGCCCATGCCATTCCCGAAATACCCGGCAACGATCGCGTTGCCTGCTCGACTTGTTGATAATATTTCAAGCCGTTATCGGGACCCGGTTGCTTCTGCACGGTTACCAGAACCGGGTCGCCCAGGCGATGACTGCTGCGCGTTTGTAATGCAGCACGAAGACCATCAAAGAGGAACGCCGTGGAAATCACGAGCACACAGCAACTCGCCATCTGCGAGACAACCAGGCCCACACGCACGCGGCGCATCCGCCTTGATGGTCCAGCGCTTTCTCTCCGAAGCACGGTCTCCGGCCGGTCGCTGGCGCTTGCAAAAACCGGCAGAAGTCCGCAGAGAATTGTAATGCCGGCACACGCCGCACACGCCGCAACGATGCTGAACAGACTCGGCGCGAAAACCAGGCGCTCGGCATCCTGATCGAAAAGAAGCGCTGGCACAATACGCGCGGTCCACACCGCCAGTAGTAGGCCAAGCGCTCCCCCCGCGACCGAAATAACGACATTGTCCCCGAGCAGTTCACGAGCGAGTTGGCGGCGGCTGGCGCCGAGCGCAACCCGAACAGAGGTCTCATGGGAGCGTGCGGCGGTACGCCCCAGTAGGAAGGAAATGACGTTGGCGCAAGCAATGAAAAACACGGCGCTCGCAGCCAAACCGAATAGCGTGCTAATCCGCGAAATGCCGTCCGCAACTTCAGGTGTCATGCCCGTGTATGGACGCACGATTATTTCGCCGGAGGCGTCAAGACCTGAGCGAACGGTACTCTGCGCCTGACCGATTGAGACGTTATGACGCAGGCGCGCGAGAACCCAGAGATTTCGACTGCTACGATCGGCGCCGCGTAAAGGTTTTTCTTGCGACGGCGTCCATAGATCGATCACGCGGTCGCGATAGAGTCCCTCCAGCCACTCCGGTGCAACGCCACTCACGCGAGCGTTAATCCCGTTGACGCGAATCGAATCGCCACGAATGTTACTTTTGGCGCCGAACTCGGTTTGCCACATGCGGTGGCTGATGACAACGCCTTTCCCCTTCGGAAGACGGAGCACACCGGCGAGATTCGACGGCACCGAGGCTATCGACACGATCGCCGATTGGTCGGCCATGGCGACGCTGCCTGGCAAAACGCGCACCGCGCCCATCCATTCGAACGGGTTCAGGTGACGTTTGAGCGACAGATACTCTTGATACGAGAGTGGGCCGGCTTCCCGATGCGCGTCTTGCTCAAATAGCGAAACCATCCCAGGGAGAGAAGTGAGCGGAGAATCGGATCCAGCCGGTCCTTTCGTCAATCCACGAGCGAAACTGTAGACGGTAACATTGCTTCCGGTACCGAGCGCAATCGTCAGCAAAAGCGCCAGCGTGAGCCAGGGCGTCCGCATGAATTTTCTCGCCGAATATCGGAGGTCGAAGAGGACGCGACTCAAGATCCAGTCTAGTGTGCAACTGGAACGCCGATCGGCGCGAGCCTATTTGAGCGAGTTTGGCTGAATTCCCGAGACAACACGTTCGGTTCCGCATTCGGTACGTTCGGATGCGGACACTTGACGTCTCGACCAATACTTTACTTCGGAGCTGCGGTTGTACCGGTGATCTGCATTCCGCGCTTAATAACGTAATCTCCAGTTACATCCTCAAACTCAAAGACGCCAACGCTCGCATCAGTTGAATCCACCATCTCTCCGAACGTTCCCAGATCCTGCCTGACTTTCAAGGGCTCGTTCATCGGCAGCGGCGCATGCGCGCGCTTTTCGACAGCCGAATCCAATCTCGCATAGAACGGCTGCGACACGCCTTCCA
>DATAYL010000582.1:0-11755 GCA_036272575.1 Bryobacteraceae bacterium
CCAACACTTTCACCTTTCAGTACGCGTTCCACAATTGAGAGCCGAAACTGAGGCTTAAAAATACGGTTTGCTGCCATTCGAACCTCCCGTTCGCTGCAGTTTGTCCCTATTTTCCGTGTCTCAAAATTGGGGTGCACATCAAACAGGATTCCGATAAGGAACAAAGGCAGAGTTGCCGCAGCGAGCATGTGCCGCCACAATGTCGCACTAATAATTAGTGCGTCGACAATAAACGCTCCCACCGCCATGTACAGTGTGCGAACAGCCCACGAAACCAGGTGAATTCGATGCTGAAATATAAGCAGCTCGTGGGAAATCGTTATCCGCCTCTGCTGTATGCAATTTGGGTCTCGATATTCATGCGCAAGCGCACGCATCCGATCCGAAATCGATATGTACCGTGAATTCGTTCCCGAGATCAAAATCGCGGTCGCCGAAACCAGCACAACAGGTGTAACAGCGGCTGTCAGCACCTGGATAGCATCATTCGCCGCCATACCATCATGCTACCGAGGCTGTCTTCCCGGCCCCCAAAAGGAGGCCTATAAAAGACGACTATCGAGTCATCAACGAGGTCGTTTTGCCGAGTCACGCGCTAAAGTTCAATGTCAGCAACGCCGACTTCTCGCTCATGTGGCTTTCGCCGTGATAGTCTAAGCGACATTAATCCGATCCGCGATTTCCAAACGACCGGCCGAAAACGATCTGCCTGACCTGTTTGCTGACCTCGAGCTGATCCAGACACTTGTCTTCATCTACCAACGCCCTACCAACAAATCCTCGAGCGTGCCTTCGTCGAGATGAGTACGTGACGCTTGCTGGATCGGTGCAGACGCCGACCAATATGCGCTGCTATTCAGTGCATAATCGTTCGCCCGCATCACTTAGTACTTCGCGGATCGCATCCGAGCTGAGGAATATACTACGCAAACGTTTGTCATCAGTGTGATCGGCGACATATCGGATGTTTGAAACGGCCAGTCTGTATGCCCTAATGCCGGCATCAGGGTTGCCGCATTGCATTTCAATTCGTCCGAGCATCGCATGCGTCCGCCAGGCACACAGGAGGGCAGGATAGCGTTTAAGCATGGCACACGCCGCTGTTATTTCTTCAGCAGCCGTGTCGAAATCGGCGGAGAGCATTGCGAGTCGCGACAGCAATGTGCGCGCGATGATGATGTATTTGTGTGCGCCGTATTGAGTTGCTTTCTCGAGCAACGCGATTGCGTCTGTTCTGGCCAACGTCTGCTCGGCTCGCGCATGAAGGAATCGGATTTCGAAGCGCCACCGAAACCACGCGTCATGTGAAAGCAGGGACGCGGCGGTTTTCATCGCGGAGCAAACAGTCGCCTGATCCGAATGCAGGTGATCCATCGCCAGATTGATGACGGAATTAACCTCGGCTTCTCCAAAGCCCGCTTCATGCCCAATGGCAGCGCCTTTCCGATCAAAAGCCTTCGCTCCTTCGAAATCCTGCATTTCACGATGGATCCAACCGAATGCGTTCGGCATGCGCGATAACCAGAAACTGTCGCCATTGCGCTTCGCAATGTCCATGGCACAGCTCAGCACAGCAAACGCCTCAGACACTCGACCCAGATTCGCCAGCGTGAGGCCGAGGAAGTAATTCGTCTTCACAAACTCGAATGCGTCACTGAGGTCGAGCGCTAGCTCGATCTGTTTTCGGAACATCTGTTCCGCATCTTCGTATTCCGAGCGGAAGAAGTAGAGGCGCGCACGCACATCGAGACCGTCGAGAAGCGTCTTCCTGTCGAGCGAAAGAGAACTTTGAATTAACGTCCGCAGCTTGTCGTCGGCCTGAGACAAATCGCCGGACGCGAGATGCCCCTGCGCCATCAAAGCAAGAGCGCGCAGGCGACCGGCTTCGTCCTCTGCGGACACTCGAAGGACGTCCTCAAGCGTCGATTGCATCTCATCCAGGCGGTGAGCCCAAAAAAGCGTATTGCCGAGCGTGTACAGCGCGGCGCACTCGAGTTCCGCCGAGCCGGCCGTGCGCGCACGTTTGATCATCTCTCGGCCGTCGGCGATCGATAAATCGAAACGGCTCGTCGCGAGGTAGACCGCTGCGCGTTTTTCGTAAATCCTGAACTGAGCCTGGGCACGGGCGCTCTCTGCCAGCCTCGCCGACACTTCGATGGCATGCGTGTAATGCTCTTCGGCCTCGCTGTTGGCGTACATGTTTCGCGCATTGGCGGCTGCAATCATGAGAAACTCGACGGCCCGCTCCCAGTTACGCCCGCGCTCGAAATGCATCGCGAGTTGCCCCGCAATGCGCGGCGCCAGTTCGCCGTAATGTTTCAGCAACTGCTCGCCCGCGATAGCGTGCAATTGTGTTCGTCGCGCGGCGACAATCTCTTCGTAGAAGACATTCTGGTAGAGCGCGTGGGCAAAGGCATAGCGCGTCACGAGAGCGCCATCCGGCAACTCTTCTTCCCCGAGAACTCGGATCAGCCGGTGGTTCTGAGCGAGACATACAAGCCCTTCTTCGACGCGCAACGGTTCGGTATCAAGCAGCCGGGCGACAACGCTGGAGAGGAACTCCTCGCCCTCGATACTGGCGTACTGCAGCGCCACACGGGCGTCGGATTCGAGCACCTCGCTCTTCTGGCGGATCATCGTGCGAACGTTATCCGGAATCTTCTGCACCATCTGAGCCGGAGGGCTCGGCAAATTCCAGCTCACGCCGTCATGGACGATATCACCGGAACAGACGAGAAAATCTAGCAGGCTTTGTGTAAACAGAGGATTGCCGTCTGTCCTCTTCCAGATCAGAGACGCAAACTCGTCCGGAAAGTGATTGGGCTCGAATCGGCGGCAAAGCAGAATGCAGACTTCGTCGTCGGTGAGCGCGTCCAGCACGATCTCGTCGCACGACTGGCGGGCTTTCATATCCGCGATGCAGTTCTTCAGAGCGTGATTCGGGATCTGGATGTCTTCAGGACGGACTGTGGCGAGCACCAGTACCCTCTGTGTCTCTACCCGGTGACATAAATGTCGCAGCAGATCGATGGTGGGACGATCCGCCCAATGTAGGTCTTCAAGAAGTAGAAGCAACGGAGCGTCCAGCGAGAGCGCCCCAGGGCATCTCCGATCTCGCGCAACATGCGCTGCTTCGTCGCCCCCGCCGTCTCGGACCGCAGTGCTTCCATTTCTGCTTCCGAAGTGAAGGCAGGCAATTGCAGACACCAGGTCGGGGCTTGTCTGCGCAGGTGATTCCTGATCTGATTTCCGTGCTCACGCAACAATCCAGAAAGCGCGTCCAAAAACGGAAGATAGGATTCGCCCGGACCGTATTGGTCCACCGAGCGACCCGTCGCAACGCGCAAGTCCGGATGCCGAGGGTGAATCGAGTTTATAAACCGTTCAGCGAGTGAGGATTTGCCCATGCCCGCTTCGCCGGTGAGAAAAACGAGCTTGCCGCCGCCCCCGAGCATGTTTTCGAAATGCCCTTCGAGCCGCTTCATCTCGAGGTCGCGACCCACGAAGTTCTGAGCAACCTTAGGAGGCCGCCGCTCCGAAGCCGGATGTCTGGTGGCAGGGGTTGTGCCGTTTCCTTCGCCAGTCGAAGTTTGGGGCGATGCAGGGCCAGACCATATCGAATCGGCTCCGGCCTCTGGTTGATCCAAAGCTCGGGAGGTTGTCAATGTTGCGGCAAAACGATAACCGCGTTTCGGGACGGTGACGATGTATTTGTGGTCCCGCGGACCCTCGCCCAGTATCTTGCGCAGAGTGGAAACGTTCCTTGCCAAGCTGCCTTCCTCTACAAACGCGTCCTGCCAGACCCGTCTGAGCAGGTCTTCTTTATCAGCGACCCTGCCGCCACTCTCAACCAGCGCCAAGAGCGTGTCATAGAGCCTGGGCGCGAGGGGGATGATTTCGTCTCCTCTGAAGAGGAGGCGCTGGTCCTGGTCAAGCCGGTAAGGTCCAAACTGCAGGCTTTGACTTGATTGGGGCGGCATAGCGATCTCAGGATTTTATCCGAATTTTTTCCGAATCTGTGAAGGACATGCACGGTGGTCAAGGCGTACTCTCGCGTTGTTGGCTGATACAACATCTGCAATATCCGGAGGAATCACATGATGAATCGAAAACCACTTTTAGGGACCCCGGCCGCAAGTGACGTCGCGGTAGTTGGGAAAGCGGAGGCACAGAACCCGGTCATCGACTGGAAGAATACGGCGATCACGACGGCCCCGGCGGCCAATCGGGTAACGTTCGCCAGGCCCAAACAGCCAAAGGTGAGAACAAGGACCAGGAACCAGTTGTGGAAACCCTTCTGCAGTCTGTTGGTCTTGCTGTTTATGCCATTGGCGGGCAGAGCCGATGTCGTTCAGGATTGGGACGCAATCATGCAGGCCACAGTCAGTTCGCAACCGCCCTTTCCGCAGGCTCGATTCGCGACGATTACCCAACTTGCCGTATTCGAGGCGGTCAACGCAATCACACGACAATACAAGCCGTATCTTGGAACGATAACCGCGCCCTACGATGCGTCGCCTGAAGCCGCAGCTGTCGCTGCCGCTTATGGCGTGCTTAGTAATTACTTCCCTGCCAGCCTCTCCACACTGAATGCCGCGTACGCAAGATCGCTCGCGGCGATTCCGCAAGGGCCCGCGAAAACGGCGGGAATTGCCACAGGTCAGGCCGCCGCTGTCGCCATGATCGCCGCGCGCGCGAACGACGGCTCGAGTCCGCTCGAATTCTTTCTCCCGACTGCCTCCAATCCCGGGGCTTGGCAACTGACGCCCAGTTGCACGGCTGCCGGTGGACTGTTTTTCAATTGGCAGAATGTGACACCCTTCGGTATCCGGAGCGCCAGCCAGTTCTTTCTGGGTCCGCCTCCCGCCCTCACCAGTGGCCGGTATACGCGGGCCTATGACGAGGTGAAGGAGGTGGGTGACGTGAACAGCACTGAGCGGCCGCAGGACCGGACGAATGTAGCCCTGTTTTACGATTACGATATTCCAGTTCTCATTTTTAACGACGCCGCAAGGCAGATCACGACCGCGAAGCCGAGATCATTGTCCGAGAATGCGCGCAACTTTGCGCTCATCAACATGGCTATCAGTGATGCAGCGGTTGCGACCTTTTACAACAAGTACCTGTACAAATTCTGGCGGCCGGAAACCGCGATTCACGATGCTGGCGATGACGGCAATGACAAGACCATCCCGGACCCCAACTTCCAGCCCCTGATCACAACGCCTTGTTTCCCCTCCTATCCTTCGGCCCATGGCACTTTAAGCAACGCTGCGAGAGAAGTGATGGAGAAGATCTATGGCGAGGGCCCGTTCTCGATTACCCTGTCGACGCCGGCCCTACCAGGCGTGACGCTGCATTACTCAAGACTCGAGGAGATCACCGATGACATCTCGGATGCGCGCGTCTATGGGGGAATCCATTTCCGTACCGATCAGGACGCAGGCGCGCTGCTGGGGACCCGCATCGGCGATTACATCTACGATCACAAGCTCCGTCCGGAGCACGGCGGGGATTGGGACGACCGATAACCGCGAATTCCCAAGAGGAATACGAATGGATCGACCACAGCGGTAATGAACGGAAGATCAGGAGATCAACGCTGCGGAGCGGCAGTTCTGTTTAATGCGGCCGTCTTCGCCTTCGCTGGCTTTGCGGCGGCCGCGTTGTGATCGGGTGCCCCGGGAATACGCCGGACTGATCAAGGCTTTGATGGTTCGTTCCTGTGTCACTCCGGTCGTCCTGCTCTTTCCTGAGGATGCCGGTATCAGAAGGCAATGCCGACCGCAGGAAATAGCGAAGGGATGAAAGCAAGGTTGAGCAATCGCTTCCATGGACGAGTTCACTGTGTTCCAAAAGACGCGACAGCCTGGAGTGTCCGCGCCGCAACCTGGTGGATGGTCATCGCCAAAGTTCTACTTGCAGCACGGCGCATGAACGGACCCCTAAAGGACGCCGATCCGCGCCCTGCAGTCAAGTTGACGTCTAACGCGCAAACCGTCTCTTGTTTGCCGTGCGGCGGGGCTGATCCGAGATCGACCACTCAAGCCGGCTTTCATGGCTGTTTCTAAGAAATCGCCCGACAACGCCGGTCGCGCACCAGCGTCCGGGCCCTCCTGGATAGCCAAGACAGCGAACTTTCGACATCGCAATATTATTGACGGTATGGAAAATCGCGATGAATCCTAACAATCTTCGGGGGAATTTCCAGCGTGACTAGAAGAGATTTGCTCAAAGGAAGCTCGACGATGGCTCTGCAATCTGTTCTCTTGCCATCATTCAAAGGACAGGCCGCTACTGCAAGCGCCCCAGTTCGACGCGTTCGCCCTGGTGATCCACAGTGGCCGTCCGAAACACAATGGAATGCGTTGAGCCGGGATGTCCATCATCGTTTGATCAAAGTGCAGTCGCCCTTGAACGCATGTCGGGGCGCTCCGCAGGGGAGTCCGTGTCGAGACGTTTTCAAAGAGCTGAAGAATCCCTACTACATCGGCGATGAGGCTGGTCTCACGCAAACCTGCGGTTGGTTGGATGCGTGGACTGCTCAGCCTAGCGTCTATGCTGTGGCGGCCCAGGAGACAGCAGACATCGTTGCTGCGGTGAATTTCGGGCGCAACAACAATCTGCGTCTCGTCATTAAGGGCGGTGGTCATAGCTACTTAGGCACCTCCAATGCACCGGAATCGCTCTTGATCTGGACGCACGCGATGAACGACATCAAGCTACATGATGCCTTCGTCGCTCAAGGCTGCGGGGGACAGCAGGCGCCTCAGCCGGCTGTCACAATTGGGGCCGGAACGCTCTGGATGCATGCCTACGGCGAGGTAACCACCAAAGGTGGACGCTATGTGCAGGGGGGCGGTTGCGGCACGGTCGGCGTCGCCGGCCTTGTGCTGGGCGGCGGCTTCGGCAGTTATTCAAAGAGGTACGGCACCGCCGCCGCGAGTTTGCTGGAAGCGGAGATCGTCACCGCGGACGGAGTCGTTCGAATCGCCAACGCCTGCACGAATCCCGACTTGTTCTGGGCGCTCAAGGGTGGGGGCGGCGGTACTTTCGGTGTCGTCACCCGCTTGACGCTTCGTACGCACGACCTGCCCCAAACCTTCGGTTTCCTGGCCATGACAATTCAGGCGTCTTCCCAGGCGGCCTTTCACGGGCTGGTGGGCAGATTCGTAGACTTCTACGCCGAAAATCTCCACAATCCCCACTGGGGCGAGATCGTAAACGTCAAGCCAGGTAACAGACTCGACTTTCAGTTGTCATTCCAAGGACTCGACAAGCAGCAGGCGGACACGCTCTGGCAGCCCCTTTTGCAGTGGGTATCTGGCGCGGCGGGCGATTACACATTCAGGCTCGCGCCGACGATCAAAGTCATTTCGGGAATACACCGTTGGGACACCGCTTTCATTAAGACGCATGAGCCCGAGGCGATTCGCTTTGATGACCGGCCCGCGGCGGCAGCCGACAACGCGTTCTGGTCGGCAAATCTCAGCGAGGCCGGACACTTCATTCACGGTTTCGAATCCGCCTGGCTCCCGGCCTCACTGCTGCGAGCCCACCGACGTCATGAACTCGTCGATGCGCTCTGTGCCGCCGCACAGCACTCAACGGTCGAACTCCACTTTCAGAAGGGCCTCGCCGGCGGAACTGAAAACGCCATCGCCGCCACTAGAGGTACGGCTACAAATCCAGCGGTTCTTAACGCGTTCGCTTTGGCAATTATCGCTAGCGAGGGACCGCCAGCTTTTCCCGGCCTGGCCGGCCACGAGCCTGACCTGACCGAGGCTCGCAAAAACGCGCGTGAGGTGGTCAACGCAATGGATCAGCTCAAGCAAGTTGCACCCGATGCCGGTTCGTATGTTGCAGAAAGCAGCTTTTTCGAAGGCGATTGGCAGACATCCTATTGGGGCCCGAACTACATCGGGCTACGCGCCATAAAAAGAAAATACGATCCGTCTGGGCTATTCTTCGTCCGTCACGGTGTGGGAAGCGAAGAGTGGAGCGGCGACGGCTTTACGCGACTTTCGGAGTAACCTCGGCGGGGAGATTGTCAATCAGCGGAATCGCTGCACTTTGACGCGGTAGGGACGGTCATTGCTGATCGCCCCCCGCACAGAACCGTACGAGCGCGTTTACGCATACGGCTCCCACTTTGGATGAATGGCGAGGAAGCGCTCCATGGGATAAGGATGCACGACGCGAGGGATAGGAATGTAACGGCTGAAGATCGGGGTGAGCCGATCCCATGGCAGCATGCCACATTGGCTGCGCCGACTGAGAACCAGGCGCCACAACCTCCGCAAGCGCTGCCCAAAGACCCGTAACCGATCCAGGTTTCCCGGGACCGCGTGATATTGGTAGTAACCCACCACAACCTTCTGCAGCCAAGCACCGACCAACGCCACCGGCTGATGCATCCGATAACGTAGCTCCGCCTTAATTGCACGTAGTTTCGCAATCATCCGCTTCTTAGCCGTTTTGCGCCAGACGATGAAAGCTCCGTTGCCCCGGCGCTTCCCACAGAAATGCGTGAAGCCCAGGAAGGTGAAGGTCTGAGGTTTTCCCTCGCCACGCTGCTGCCGGTTCGGAGCGGCGAACCGCCCAAACTCGATCAGCCGTGTCTTTTCCGCGTTCAGTTCCAGACCGAACTTGGCCAGACGTTCCTGAAATGCTTTCAGGAAAACCTCTGCTTCCGTTCGGCTTTCGAAACCCACCACCAGATCGTCGGCGTATCGGACGATAACAACATCGCCACGTGCCACTTTCTTGCGCCAGGCTTCTATCCAGAGATCGAAAACGTAGTGCAGGTACACGTTAGCGAGCAGTGGCGAAACCACTGAACCCTGCGGCGTTCCTACCTTACTCTCCGACCACTCGCCGTCTTCCGACACTCCGGCCTTCAGCCATTTCTGGATGAGGCGAAGCATACGGCAATCGGCCACGCGATGCTCAATGAATTTGGTGATCCATTCGTGGGACACATTGTCGAAAAATCCACGAATGTCTGCATCGAGAATCCACTTCACTTTCTTCCGATGGATGCCCACACTCAACGCATCCAGCGCCTGGTGCGGGCTGCGACCGGGTCTGAACCCATACGAAAAGCCCCGGAAGTCGACCTCATAAATCTGGTTGAGGACGGTCACCGCGGCCTGTTGAACAATCTTGTCCTCCAGCGCCGCGACGCCTAACGGCCGTTGCCGACCGTCAGCCTTCGGAATGTAAACTCTCCGCGAGGGCTTCGCCCGATACGCTCCACGTTGTACCAGGCTGTGCAGATCGGTTAGACGACCTTCCAATCCGGTTTCATACTCTTGCCACGTTACGCCATCCACTCCTGGTGCCGCTCTTCGTTTTAAAGCGTAGAAGCTTTCCCTAAGCAGATTAACTGTCACATGGTGGAGTAAAGCAGTGAAGCGTTCTTGCTTCCTTTTCTGTGCTGCTTTTCGCACACCGCGCAATCCCTGGGACACTCGTTTCCCGCTCTGTGTCGGGCTCGTGTTAGATTGAGCGATGTTTTCCTTAGCCCGCGCCCTTCCCTCCCCAACCTCCGCTGAAAGTTGCCTTCCTTTGTTCGGCCGGTTCATCGGTGTCGGGTCGGAGGAGGCGCGCTTGCGCGCTGGCCTCCGTCCGCCGCTCAAACTGCACAGACGGTTTTCCCGTATGCAGCTTTCACGAAGAGTCGTGAGCACGAGACGCAATTGAGGGTATCAATTGAACAAGGTTAACCAGCCCATATTCCCCGTATAGCGTTCTCTCCGACAGCACACGCCATCCGAGATTGCGCCATCGCTTGAACCGATGCGACCAAATCCGTCGCACGATCCAACGGTCCAATCGGTTGAAGAGCTTTCGGACGTGGGCCTTCTGATAGTAATTGCCCCAACCCCGCAAGATCGGATTCAGTTCCGCGATCAGTTCCTTGGTCTTTAACGGCACACGTCGTCTGGTCAGTGCGCGTACCTGATCCATGAAGCGGTTAATCGATTTCTCGCGAGGAAACGCATATAACGCCCCTGACCTCGCGGTGCTGCAGATCTTATCCGGGGAAAGCCTTAATCGCTTCCCTCGTTTGATCTTGTAGCCGAGAAACTCGAATCCGTGCTGGACATGGACCACCCGCGTCTTCTGCGGATGAAGTTCCACACCCAACTCCTTCAGTATCCGAAGCGCTGCGGCAATCGCCGCATGCGCCTCTGCCTCTGACTGACAGGTGATAACCCAATCATCGGCAAACCTTGTTAACTGAAATCCCTTGCTTCGCATCTCCTGATCAAATGGCGTCAGAAGGATATTACTCAACAAGGGCGAGACTACCGAACCTTGCGGCGTCCCGCGCTCTGTGGGAAAGAGTCGACCCTGACCATAGCTTCCGGCCTTCAGCATTGCCTCGATGAGGCGCAGCACCCGGCCATCGGCTACGCGTCTTGCGATCAGCGTGAGAAGTTTCCCGTGGTCCACCGACCCGAAAAAGTCTTTTAGGTCGGCGTCCACGATCCACTCCCGTCCGCTCTGAATCTCCTTCCACACTTTGCGCATGGCATCCTTGGTTGATCGCCCTCGCCGGTACCCGAAGTTGGCTTCATCGAATACCGGCTCAAAGATCGGTTCCAGCCGATTAAGCAACGCTTGTTGACAGACCCTGTCATAAATCGTGGGCACTCCCAACGTGCGGAACTCGCCCGGCTTACCGGCCTTCGGAATTGGCACTTGCCGTACCGGTTGAGGCTTGTAGGTTTCCTCTGTCAGTTCGCTTTGCAGTCGATCCAATTGCGGATCGAGTTGCTCACCGAATGCCTTCAGTGTCTGCCCGTCAACACCTCCACTGCCCCGGTTGGCCTTTACTTTCTCCCAGGCCATCTCCAAGTTCTTCCGCTTGTACACCTTGTCAATTAATGAATGGACCTTCTTTGCATCTGTTGGATTGATCCAGTTCGCCAGTCTCCTCGGGCGCCGATGTACGGGTGTTTCACTCATCGAACTGTTCCACCTCGCCGCCCTTACTCATCTGGTCCTCTTTCTCTCACCAATCCTCTTCGCCGGCTGCCTTCCCTGACCCATTCTTCACCGATTGCTCGGTCGCTCCGCTTTCACGGTGCTTCTGGTACTACACAGCCGTCCGTCTACTGCCAGAGCGCCGCTCGCCCCTTCGCTCGCGCTTATAGGTCCGCTTACTCCGGTGCCACCCGGAGACTCTGCCAGTCCTCCTGAGGTCACGCGCTGTTCTTCCGTATCGTGCCGTCCGCAAACACCTTGGTACGGTGGGTGAATGAGTATGCCTTCGCCTCCATAGTGCAGGCTCGACCTTGTCCCACCTTTGGCCGATCGGTTCATCTTTGGGGTGGCCCCCATTGATTACGGCCCGATACTTCTCCTCAAGCCCTTCAGATTCCACCTCACGATGGACACCCTGCCCTCCGGAGTACTGCTGATTGGCGGCTCTAGGTCTGCCTTGGTCTGTATCCGGCTTTCGCTTTCGTGCCCGTTTAGGCTTCTCCATACCTTCCTTTCTCCTCCGGCCAGCGAGGCGTTAACCCCGCTTTTGGATACGGCGCTCCTCATCCGAGCGCCGGAGGGACTTCAACCCTCCTGAGCAACGCGCTGCTCAGCACACACTATGGCGCGGTCCGACTCCTCTGAAGCGTGCATGTCCGACGTTCGATTTTGCATCTTCCCGGACCGGCCTCGCCCTCGACGGGGACGAGACACTCCAGAGGTCTCCCGGTTCTCGTGCATGTTGTTTCTCAGCGTGCGC
>DATAYL010000583.1:0-9016 GCA_036272575.1 Bryobacteraceae bacterium
GCAGCGGCTGACACAGCGCCCATCGAGAAGCCGAAGCTTTCAATAGTCAACCATCCATCGTAACGAGTTTGTGCGAGAGCACTGAATACGCTTGGCCAATCGATGTGACCGGAGCCGGGAATGCCGCGATCGTTCTCACAAGAATGAAAGTGCCGCAGATGAGGACCTGCCTCGAGAAGGGCTTCACTAACACTTTTCTCTTCAATGTTGGCGTGGTAGGTGTCGAACAGAATTCCTACCTGGGGATGCGCTACTTCGCGGCATAATGTCACCGCATCGGCCACAGTGTTGAGGAAGTACGTCTCATATCGATTCAGCGGCTCGAGCGCCAGAGTAACGTTAGACCTTTCAAGCTGCTGTCCAAGCTGCTGGAAGCATTCGACCGCCCACTTCCATTCGTCAACTGTGCGGCGGCGTCCAGGCAAATAGCCGACCGGCGCGTAGAGCGGCCCGGCAATCAGTTTGCCGCCCATTTCCGCCGCGGTCTCGATGCACACCTTGTAATGTGTGACGGTATCCTTTCGAATTTTGGCGTCGTCGCTGATGGTATTGAGACCGGGAGGCAGGACCGCGCAAAACGTGCACTCGAGGCCGTTGCATTCAAGTGTCTGCCGCACGCCGGCGGCTCGTACTTGATTTGGATCGATCAGCGGGATCTCGATTCCGTCGAAGCCCGCACCTTTAATCTCCGCGAGGAGACCTGCGTGGCTGTTATCAAAGTGATCGGACCAAATGAATGTGTTGACACCAAATTTCACGAATATCTCCAGACCTGGTGCGATTGTAGTAAAAACGAAGCAAAGCAGGAACGACGCTTTTGAATTTATGAGCAACGAACCAGAGAGCGGCCAGACGACACGGCGCGGATTGATGAAGCGCCTGGCGACAACAGCGACGGCGGCGGCACTGCCGATTGTGGGACAGAACCCACCGCCAGAAAGCCGCCAAAATGCCATGCGCGTCACCGATCAGGCGGCCGCTGCATATCAGTACCGTTATTTCGGAACACATCAGCTGAAGACTCTCGCTGCTCTAACCGAAACCATTATTCCCGCGGATGAGCATTCACCCGGCGCCAGGGACGCGCGCGTCTCGGAGTATATCGACGCCATTGTGGCCGATGCGCCGTCGGCAAAACAAAAGCTTTGGGGCGACGGACTGATCATGGTGAACGAGCTTGCCAGGAATGGTTTCGCGAAAGCTTTCGAGGAATGTTCTCCTGAGGAGCAGTACGCAACCGTAGCCGCAATGGCAGGCAACGAAGACGATCGGAGTTCGCCGCCACAGGCATTTTTCCTTGCTCTTAAGCGCGCGACTATCGACGGATATTACACCTCGAAGATTGGCATCCATGAGGATTTGCAATATCAGGGTAATGAAGCGCTGATGGATTTTCCGGGCTGCCCTCATAAGGAGAACTCGTGACACAGTCTGGAGGGAATCAAGTTTTTGATGTATGCGTGATTGGTTCCGGCCCGGCAGGAGGCGTGCTTGCGAAAGAGTTGGCGGAGTCGGGCGCGAAGGTGGTGCTGGTGGAGGCCGGGCGGCTGCAAACCTCCCATGACTTTCATTTTCACTCGTGGCCATATGACTTCCCCAAGCGCATTAAGCCGCAGCCAGGATATCCAAAAGAAGTTGTTGAATCCATCCATTACGAGAACTGCGATGCGATTTCGATCGATCGCATTCGTGCGGTAGGCGGCCGAAGCATTCACTGGAATGCCGGCTGCTTCCGTTTTGCAGAGTGGGATTTCAGAGAGCGGAGCACGGAGGGCGTGGAAGACGACTGGCCGATCAGCTACCAAGAGGTCGCTCCTTACTATTCGTATGTGGAGAGAATGATCGGTGTATGCGGGGCGCGCGATGGCCTGGCGGTAGTGCCGGATGGGGAGTTTCTTCCGCCGCTAAAAATGCGGTGCTCGGACCTGCTGGTAAAAAGTGCTTGCGAGAAGTTGAACATCCCGTTTGTAGCGACGCGCAAAGCTTTGCTGACTCAGCCCTACGACGGCCGCCCGAAATGCCATTATTGCGGCCATTGTATGGAAGGCTGCGATGTGGGGGCCATCTTCAGCGTTCCCGCCGCCATGCTGCCGAAAGCGCGGCGTACGGGAAATTTCACGCTTCTGCAGAATCAGCTGGCACGCGAAATCCTAGTGGACAAGGAAGGACAGGCGCGGGCGATATCCGTAATTGATACGATCACGCGGAACGAACAGGAGATTCGCGCCAAACGGTTCGCGGTGTGCTGCGCGACGGTGGAAACGGCCCGGCTGCTGCTGAACTCTCGCTCCGCACGCCATCCGAACGGCTTGGCCAACTCGAGCGACATGGTGGGCCGCCATCTTCACGGGCACATGGCCGTCGCCTTTCTCTCTTATCTGGATGAGCTGACCGGAGCCAAACCGATTAACAACGATGGCGCGCTCGATCACACCTACATACCGCGTTTCAACATGGAGAAAAAATCGCGAAATTATGTGGGCGGGTTTCAATATCAAAATCAGTTCTTCGGATTTCGTTATCCCTACCATGCGCAACATTTAAAGGGTTTCGGAGTGGAGTTCAAAAAGCAGGTGCGCTTTCTGCAACCGGCTTTCTTTCACACGAGTGCCTTTGGCAAGGTGTTGTCGAGACCGGAAAACAGGGTCACAGTGGATCCAAAGAGGCCGGACGCGTATGGCATTCCAGCACCGGTGGTGAATTTCCGTTTTGGGGAGAATGATCTTGCGCTTTGGAACGACATGAAGGTGAAGACGCAGGAAATTTTGCATTTGGCTAAGGCTCGCGCGGTGTTCGATACGGCGAGTGCGCCGAATGGGTTTGCCAGTCATGAAGTCGGAACCGCACGGATGGGCAACGACCCGCACACTTCAGTGCTTAACCGCTTCTGCCAAGCGCATGACGTCCGCAACCTGTTTGTTTGCGATGGCAGTTCGTTCGTGACGTTCCCGGAAAAAAATCCTACGCTCACAATCATGGCACTGGCCGTTCGGACTGCTCGCTACATGACGAACGGGGCCAACGGTCTCAGTGCAAACAATCTCTGAAGCGGCAACTAGACGACCTAGGATTTAGAAATGCGCGATTTCGAAAAGCTGGGCGTTTTTTATCTGGGCAAGCCGGTTGATCCCGCAACGCAAAAGGAAACGGACGCGCCGCTGCTTTACGAATCGAAAGACCTGGTTACCCACGCGGTGTGCGTGGGCATGACAGGCAACGGCAAAACGGGGCTTTGCATCGGCTTGCTGGAAGAAGCGGCTACTGACGGAATACCTGCGATTGCGATCGATCCGAAAGGCGACATCGCGAACCTGCTACTCACTTTTCCCGAACTGCGGCCGAGTGATTTTCGACCCTGGGTGAGTGAAGACGAAGCACGAGTCAAGGAATCAGCGCCGACGAGCTGGCCGCTAAACAGGCCGAGCTTTGGAAAAACGGACTCGCCTCTTTCGAGCAGGATGGCGCGGGATCAAGCTGCTGCAGGACGCGGCGACGGTAACTATTTACACTCCGGGCAGCGAAGCGGGCGTGCCGCGAAATATTGACTTCCACTGGCTCACTTGCGTGCCTCATTTGCCACCTCTTTTATCCGGAAGTTCCAGTGCTCCAGCATATCTTTTAGATTTTCCCTCGCCCTGCTCAACCTTGACATTACCGTCCCGGGCGGGCAATCCAAGATCTGCGCAATCTCGCCGTAGCTCAGCTGTTCGAATTCGCGTAGCACGATAACCTCACGATGAACAGCTGGCAAGTTCTCGATCGCTTTCCGCACATCAGCTTGCTTGATTTTAGTCAAGTATAAGAAAAAAGGATCTTTCGAGGATTTGTCCTCGACCAGCTCAGGCGTGCTGCTAGGGCCATCCGTTTTTACCGAACGAGGCTTACTCCAGCTGCCGCGTATTTGGTTGAATCGGATGTTACGCAAAATGGTGAACAACCAGCTTCTTAAATTGCTCCCAGGCCGGAGCCGCTCAAAAGCGCCCAAAGCCCGCAAATAAGTCTCCTGGACAAGATCTTCCGCCTCTGCCTGCTTGCGTGTCAGTGTCATAGCGTATCCGTATAGCCCATCCAGATATTGCAAGGCGCTGTCACGAAAGCTCGGCTCAGTGTTTCGAGCGTCTTCCGCCATCACGATTGCACCGCCCATAACGCAGGTGTTGCATTTGTTTGTTCCAAATCGAGTTATTAATTCTCCTCGCAAACAGAAGATCTGATGTGTTTGCGTCAGTTGTCGAGGAACAATTCACTTGTGATTCGCAATTGCTATTTGTTCTTATACGCGTGATATATGAACCTGTTCTCGCCGGAGCGCAGCCTGCATTAATGGGACGTCGAGGACAATCTCAAGGCGGCTGGCTAGTCCGTCTTTGAATGTCCAGAGGTGCATGACAGGAACATCGAAGGGGCCACCGGTGCCTTTTATGGTTCCGTGAGCTCGACCGATGACTGCTATGCGGTCGCCACCATTGATTATGAGTTCGATAGCAACATGACTGTCTAGATATTTGCTGACCCTTCCGAAGAAGAGTTGCGCCTCGTCAATGCCTTGAAAGACTCCGCCCCATGGGACTTGAGGACACTGTATGACGTTGATGTTATGGGATAGAAGGCCGAGAAGGGTAGGGCTATCTCTGTTTTCAAATGATTTGTATATGCGATTGATTAGGTTTATATTTTCCGCTGACATGTTCTGTTCCTTGGCTTATCTGTTTGGGTTATAAGTCGTTTCTCTCCTTAGTTATTTTGCTTGTTGGTATCCCTTAGAGGATCTAGGCCCGATGAAGGGGAAGCCGGATTACAAAACGAGCGCCGACGGAGGGCTCAACCCAAATGTCACCGCCGTGACTGAGAACAGTCTGACGGGCCAGGGCCAGCCCAAGCCCTAGGCCATCCTGTTTGCCTGCTGTGACGAACTGTTCGAACAACCGGTCGCGAATCTTATGCGGAATGCCAGGCCCCGTATCTTCCATTTCGATCACTACCCAACTACCGACTTTCCGGGCTGTCACGTGGAGCCTGCCCCCGGTCGGCATCGCCTCGAGGGCATTGACGATCAGGTTGAAAAATACGCTCTGCATACGAACCCGTATCAGCGGCAACTCGATTCCGTGGGGCACTTCGAGCACGATCTGAACGCCAGAGCTTTCCGTCGCGCCCCATGCCGCATTGCATGCTGCAGCGATCACCTCTCGGATGTCACACATCTCAGGCGTTGGTGTGTTTCCAAGTGCAACGCTGTTGAGATCGGCAAACAATTCCCGCATGCGGCTGGCTGCCCGAAAGATATTGGTTGCGAGCCGCTGCACTTGGGTCAGCCCAGGATCGAGATCCATTAACATTTGGGCGGCTGCATAGATTGCCCCGAGCGGATTCCGGAGGTCATGAACGATCGAGGTAGAAAGCCATTCAAGGCCGCCTACGTTCTCGTGCCAGTTCTCCGATCGCAAAGGCAGGGCGGTGATCCTGGTTGCACGCGTATGTTTTTCAAATCGAGACACGCCCGCTTGGTCCCTTTTGACGCGCACCTGAACTCGGGGCTTGTTCATCATCTCTGTCGTGCTTTGTTGTTCTATCTCAGTCAACATTGCGTATGCTGCCTCGGTTCTTTTTGGTCATGTATTGGCTCGTCCTATCGCGAGTCCGTCTACATGATCGAGATCGCGCCCTGTCGAAGCTCACGACAAGCGATGCTTTGCGGCATCGGATTCCGATGCGGGACGAACTCACATTCTTGCAGTGGCCGTGAGCACTCTCCAAGAGAGCTGTCACGGCGAAATCCCGCGGGCTCTATTCCAAACTAACTACGATTAAGAAGGTTTACTTGTCTGGGGACGAAGTGTTTTTTGACGAATTGCGCACTCGTATTTTGACGGGTTTCTGAAGACGCTCAGCGATTCAGAAGATGATCTATTGGCCCGTATGGCGTGTATTACGGAATTTGAGGGGGGAAAGTCCATACGCAGAATGAAACGAACGACTAAAGTGAGCGAGGTCGTTAAACCCCCAATTCATAGCGATTTCGGTAACAGAACGGTCGCGGCCCGACTTGGCAAGTTCAGCTCGACATTGAGCGAGACGGCGCTCCTTGATCCAAGCTGCGACTGTCTTTCCGCGTTCACTAAATATCAGGTGGAGATAGCGAGTGGAAACGTGATGGACCCGTGCGATCATCATTGGAGAAAGCTCTGGATCATCCAACCGTTTTTCAATGAAGGACGTTATTCGCTGATACAGGTTCGTGCGCGTTCCGATATTGCGTGATTCTCTGTGCCGGGTCAGAGCAGCGCTCAGGAGGCCGAGCGTCAATTCAACGGCGGCTTCGGCGGGCTCCGAATCATTCGTCAAGACATCGTCTGCGAGTGTCGAAAAGCAACTTCCGAGCAGGCGAGAGACACTGTCGTGCTGCAGCAAGTGAGCCCCCGCATAGGATTTCGCTTCAGGTATTACGCCCTCGAAGGTATCGAGTGAAACCAATAAGCATACCTTCTGAAAGTATTCCGGCATGTCAAAGCTGACGGGATGGCCACCATGCCAAATCAGGAGATCGCCAGAATTGAGAATCGTTTGCTCAGAGTGCGGATCACACAGGGTCCGGCCGCTTCTTTGAAACAACACTCCCTGGAATGCCCCGTCATCGAAAGAGATCTCGGCATGTCCGCGAGAAACTTTGGCAGGGTCACCTGAAACTTTCACAATCTTCACGCCCTCAATGGCATGGGCGGCAATTTCGACATTCAGCGGAGTCGACCTGCTTGTGAAAATATCCAGCGCAAGTCCACTCGCCGAGAGAGTTTCACGTAACTGATCGTGATCTCCAAATCGCACACTCTTTTGGGCGTCAGTACTGCTCATTCACTACTTGTAATTTTATCAATCGCTCGACATCGCCGACCCGGGCCTGGCTATGTTTTGCGAGAAAACGAGCCGCGGCTAAGACTTTGTCATTCGGCTTCTCCCGAATCGAGTTCGGTCTCACAAAACGTTTACATGCTCCGCGAGTCTTCTATCTGCGATGCTCCATGATCGGTCCATTCAGGAATCTAAACTTAGCGGGACCGACCAACAAAGCGCAACAGAGATGTCGGACGAGCCTCAACTTCAGGTGTGCGTCAGCAAGGGCTCGAGGCGACGTTTTCCCAAGCGATCCTGCCTGGAAACAATGGATTAATGACTCTCTGCGCATTCAGGTAAAGACCAGGAACTAAACAAGTCGCGAATAGCTCAATTGCGGCGCGGATGGTACTGCGAACCGGGCGGTTCACGCTGGGAATATTTGACATGCATTCGTGTTATAGCAACAGCGCCATACGTGCCGCCGTTTGCGAATTGAAAGATACAAACCCGGAGGAGCTCAAAGCCTGGAAATGTCCGCGGTACACAACCCAATTGAATCCTATGTTCTGGGAAATACCTTGCAAGAACAGGAACGCCTGAAACTTCAAGGAAGATTTCTAGAAAAATGGACCGAGCAATTCCTCGTGCCGGCTGGACTCGCGCCCGGGATGAATGTACTCGACCTCGGCTGCGGGATGGGCGATGTTTCGCTGCTTGCGGCCAGGCTCGTTGGACCAACCGGTCGCGTCACTGGCATTGATCGGGACCCGGTTGTCATTGAGAAGGCTCGTGAACGAGCCCGGGACGAAGGCGGAGGTAGCGAGATTGAGTTAATTCAGGCAGAATTGCTTAATTTCCGCTCGGATAAAAAATTTGATGCCGTTGTCGGGCGCTATGTTTTGTTCTTTCAGCCTGACCCGGTCACCGCAATTATTCATGCAGCAAAACAAGTTCGCCCAAACGGAATCATTGTTTTCCATGAAATGGACCTTGCCAATCGCATTCGAAGCTACCCGGACGGCACACTCTTTGGAAAGGTTTATGCTCTGATCGCAGAAACGGACCGTCTCGGCGGTGTCCAGACGGATTTAGGTTTGCACCTGACGCGTCTCTTCCTCGATGCGGGGCTTCCATGGCCCACGCTCAAAGCTGAGGTTCCGGTCGGCGGAGAACCTGGCTCCTTCATCTATCGGTGGTTCGTCGAGACAATTCGCTCTCTCTTGCCGCGCATTGAGCAGTTTGGTCTCGCAACCGCAGACGAACTGCGGCTTGATACGCTTCTATCGAGAATGGAGGCCGAAGCCGTCAATCTCAAAGCCCAACTTATCGGTCCGCTTCAGTTTGGGGCTTGGACTAGGAATTTACATTACTCTCGATGAACTCTGGCCCGAACGGAATAAAACAGCATAGAGCCGGGTTATGCATACGGGTGACAGTACAGCAATATCGCGGCGTACTGTCCATAACGGACAGTTCAAGGGACCTTCGCATATGAAAACGTTACTGCGCGCCCTGCGCGAGTAGGTGTCTGATGACATCGAAGGCGCTCTGGATGAAGAGAACAGTAAATGAGTATAGGCGTAAAACACATTGAATGGAATGGCGCCAAACAGCAGGAAGGCGTCGATATTCTCTCAGGTGAAGGAGGTATGATTGTCAGCCCAACAAAGGTAGGGTACATCATCATGACATCCGACTTTCACGGACTGAGACGAAAATTTTCCGCAAAGCAGCGCGCACTCAATAAGCCGGGCGTTGTTCTTTGCAGTTCGATGCAGCAGCTACGCCTGCTGGCCCAGATGAACGATGAAGTTGAAGCTTTCTATCAGAAAGCCTGGGACAACGACGTCCTACTCGGCTGCATTCTTCCCTGGAAGGATGGCGCCGCACACCACATCCCGGCCGACGGTTCGAAAGAACTGATGATGGACGGACGGGGCACAAGCTGCTTTGTAATCAAGTATGGCGTCCCCTCGGAGATCATTGCCCGTGAGCTTTGGGAAGAGCACGGGAAGTTAGCTTTCGCCAGCTCTGCCAACCCGTCGGGGAAGGGTAACTCGGGCCGTATCGCGGGTATCGGCGAACGCATTCACAGCGAAGCTGACCTTGTCATTGCCGCGGATGAGTTCGTCCGCTCGATTCAACCCGGTGCGAGTGAACACACCCGTTACGCACAAAGATC
>DATAYL010000584.1:0-16094 GCA_036272575.1 Bryobacteraceae bacterium
GCTGCCGTGAATATCGACGCATTGGGTCCAGTCGCTGGCGGTGGTAACTGTCAGGGGGCAGGTTTAGGGGGTCCGCCACCTTGCCTTGCACTGGGGTTTGCCGGCGGTCTTAGCACAGTCTTTCAAGGTTTGCCTACCTACAATTCCGCGGGCGTGTTCACCACTGCGAATACAACCATCTCGATCATCGCCCTTCCGACACCGGAGCCAGCCTCTGTCCTGCTCTCAATCGTCGGCGGGCTGGCACTGGTCTGTAACAAGCGCACACGAACCCCCTGGAAAAAATCCCGCGCCAAAAGCGCCAATACCCAGCGAGCGTAACCACCGGTTTCACCATTCTTCCGAATTCGCATCCCGGCATCAACTTTACCCGTGACCGTGTTGCTGACGCATCAGTTTTTGGGCGAGATGCGGACGGGCGAAATGGCGACGGAGGCAGTAAACTCCGATCAGAAATAGCTTGATACAGGTGAAACTGCCTCCGTCCTGTTTCCCTCTCTGCTCGCCCTTCTTGTGTTTCAGCAGGCTCTGACGGCCCAGGCTCCTCAGGCGACCGACTTTGCCGAAACAGCGAAAGCTCTTGGCATCGGCACGAAGGTGGACGTTCAACTTGTCGGATGCTCTCACACACGACGCCGCATCTTGCTGTGCAGCCGGAGGCACTGAGCGTTTACATTGGACCGCCCAATGCCGGGAAGGTGCGAACCGTTGCGTTTACGAACGTTGTGACTCTGAAGCGGCAGTCGGCGACTCACACGCCCGTTCTGGCTTCGGCTGCGGGCGGTGCCATCGTGGCGGCCGTTGTCATTGCTATTTCGGTTCTACTGATTGAGAGGCGCAATGAGAGCGGGCTAATCCAAATGCCCGGTGATTTTCGGACAGATGATGTAACGGCGCACGCGAGAGCGAAACCCATCCACATGTCCGGGAATTTGGGCGTTCCGCGAACTGTAAGTCAGACACGGAACGAGAAGTTCGGTTGTGGTCAGCTTTTGAGTAGCCCGTGATCTACCAGGAGCTAGTGAACGCAACTGCCGATTGCTGACGAGAAGGGGACTTCCCGGTACTAATGCGTCCGGAGTTTCCTGCGGTTCTCGATGCGGCTGCGAGCAGCGTTTCCCCAGACCGTCAAGGATTGTACCGGCATCGAACTGATTGACATCGCCGGACGAGAATGCAGCGCGACTTTGCGGCAGCTTTCAATCAAGAGCGACGTCAAGCGGCCAAGGCCGTGGATTGGTCCGGCTTCATCGTACGCTGGTCAGAGTGTCGCAAAATCGATCCTTCGTCGGCTGCTGCGGCTGGAGCGAAGCACAGGCCCGCTACGTCGTGGACTTTCCTGCGATCGAGCTACAGACGACGTTCTATCAACCTCCGCCTATCGCTGTGGTCAAACGGTGGAAGTCCCAGGCGCCCTCCGACTTTCACTTCTGCCTGAAGGCATGGCAGCTTTTAACGCATACGCCGTCAAGCCCGACGTACCGCCGCTTGAAATCAGAAATTAGCGTGACAGAACGAGATCTTTACGGTAGCTTCCGGCCCACAGAACAGGTCTGGCTTGCATGGGAGCGCACCCGTGAGGTAGCCCAAACCCTCCAGGCGGACGTTGTTGTATTTCAATGCCCGAAGTCCTTCCTGCCAACACGTGAGAACACGGGCAATCTGACGACATTCTTTCATCAGATTGACCGAGAGAACCGCGTTTTTGCCTGGGAGCCAAGAGGGGAGGATTGGCGGCCCGAACTGATCCGGGATATTTGTGCCGAGAATAAGCTGATCCACTGTGTGGATCCGTTCAACTCCAACGCCATCTTCGGGGATGTATTGTACTGGCGGCTTCATGGGAAAACGGGCTACCGGTTGCGCGCCCGAGCGCACCTGCCCGGGCCCAATTACATCATGTTCAACAACATCTACTCTAAGGAGGACGCTCAACGCTTCCAGCAGCGCCGCGCTGCATCGGGAACGACACCTGGCCCAGACGGACTGCCGTCGTGAACGGGACTTATCGGTCCGTATCTGGCTGACACCTTCCCGGATCGCGGACAACACGTCAAAGTCAATCACCTTATCTTCCGCTGTCAGCGGATTCTACTCCATAGTTCGCACTGACGAGTGCATCTTGACTCAATCGTTGCGCATCAACTGCGGGGGGCACAGAAATGTATCTGATCACTGGAGCCACCGGGAACACCGGATCGGTCGTTGCAAAGGGCCTTCTGGAACAAGACAAGAAAGTGCGTGTCGTCGCGCGTACACAGGCAAAACTTAAACAATTGGGGTCCCTAGGTGCTGAGACACTCATTGGCGATATTACTTCCCTAGACACCGCGAGAAAGGCGTTCGCACAAGTCGAAGCGGCCTATCTCATGATCCCGCCGGCGATGACCGACCCGTATTTTCGCAATTACCAGAGAAAGCTCGTGGACGTTTACGGGTCTGCGCTGGAAGCGAACGGTTTCGTCAAGCATGTCGTCGTGCTCAGCAGCTTCGGTGCCGACAAAGACGCCAAGACTGGTCCGATACTGGGTCTTCATTCGCTCGAAGAGCGCCTCAAACAGATCAAGACGCTGAACTCCCTTTCTCTCCGTGCTGGTTATTTCATGGAGAATACTCTTGGACAAGTCGGTGCGATCCATCAAATGGGCGCAGTCGTCGGCCCACTCAAGCCTGATCTCAAAATCCCTCTGATCGCCAGCGTCGATATTGGCAAGGCCGCCCTCAACGCTCTTCAGCAACTGAATTTCACGGGCCATCAAACTCGCGAACTGCAGGGCGAACGCGATCTCACGTATCTCGAAATCACAGGCATCATAGGCGCCGCCCTCGGCAAGCCTGATCTCCAATACCAGGCCATCTCGAGCGAGCAATTTGCAGGCATGATCGAGCAGATGGGATGGTCTCGAAACGTAGCGGCCTTAATGGCCGAAATGGTAGACGCTCAAAACGCCGGCCACGTGCGGGCCCTGGAGCCGCGCTCAGCAAGCAATACCACGGCCACATCGTTCGAGCAGTTCGTCTCCGAAACGTTCGTTCCCGCCTATGAAGCGTTCTCTAAAGGAGGCGTAACGGCGTCAGCTTGAGCGCTGGCACGCTACGATCAACCGGCCCTTCCTAAACGGTGGAAAAACCGTGACAGAAGGTTGTGGTAGCGAATCCATGCGCAAAAACGTTTTGATCTCCGCTGATCAATAATGCAGACGTGAAGGGGACTTCTCATTCCGTATCTGGCCTACAGCGTCGAAAGATCAGACAAAAGCGCGAATGCTCTGCATATTGGCCGCTCTAATACTCATGATTCCAAGAGCACTACCCCAGGCATTTGCAGCGAATTTTACAGGGGCGCTTGGAACCATTGTGGGACAGGCCGCTGGAGCAATTGTTTTGGCGTTGATTGTGGTCTTAGTTCGAAAGATAGCCAAAAGAACTCGCATCTCATGGGCACAAGCTTTCTTCTGGGGTGATTTAGTACACTTTCTTGTGCTAAACAGAAGGCTGTACTAAATGCGCGTCTCCGGCTCCCGCTTCGTGGCGAGATAGAGCACTGATCGACCGTTTTCATTCAAATTCGTAACGACCAGCAGATGCCCCGGCTTGCATCTCAAATGTGATAGGTGAAGCCACGGCTGATCTTCGGGTATCAATTTCAAACAACCGCCGCAATGTGGACAGCGGAGTTCCAGCGCCACGCCGATTCCGGTTGCATCGCTCATCGGTGCTTCCGCCTTGCCTATGACGCGCTCCACGGGGAGCATGTCTGCTTCCGCCCAAGACGCTTGGCCCATCACGCTTATCCGGAGCGATGGAGGCTAGTAATCATTTCTTTCAGTTAGCTATTGCTTCTGGCCCGAAACGCACCTATAATCCAGCAATCCGTTCCATTTTGAGTCGTGGCACTTTCCCCCGGCTTTTGCTGTTGACCCCGTAGGAGGCCGAACACGGTCTCCAGGAGGATTCCATGTCGTATCTTACCCACACTCTTCTTGGCTGTGTCCTGCTCGGGGCCAGCCTTCCCGCCGCCGCCCAGACAACCTCCATCACCACCTGTCCGTTTGACATCACGGCACCCGGCGTCTATCACGTCACCCAGGATCTGTTCTGTCCCGGCAACGGCATTACCATCAACGCCGATAATGTCGAGCTTCATCTGGACGGGCACATTTTGGACGGCACGGGGGTTGGAGAGATTGGCATTGGGGTCTATGGCTCGAATGACAGCGTCCTTGGGAGTGGCACGGTGACGAACTTTTATTACGACGACATCCAGGTCCAGGGTTCGGGAAATCGCCTCGTCAACCTCACCGCGACCAGCGCTGTCCTCGGCATCGACCTATATAGTTCGACACAGACCACGGTGCTCAACTGCACAGCCAATAACAACATTGATGGCATCGTTATCGAAATTGGCAGCAGCCAGAACACCCTCATTTCGAATACGGCCAGCGGCAACGAATTCGACGGAATCGGTCTTTATGCCGTCTCGAACAATATTCTGCGAGCCAACCAAACTGACGGGAACTATCTACACGGTATTTACGTTTCGGAGGGGTCGAGCAGCAACCTCCTCCAGGCCAACAAAGCGCATGGCAATACTGTGTTCGATCTGGAGGACGATAACACCGCGTGCGATGCCAACACCTGGAAGAGCAATTCCTTCGATACCGCCAACCAGCCCTGTATTAACTGAATTCATGAGTGCTTCCGGCCTTTGCATGACGCCGGATCTGAACAGCCACACGCCCGGATCTTCTCTACTGCTCGCAAGGCCACAAAGTAGCGTTCACCGATTGAAAACCTGTGGTTCACGTAGCGCTCACACAGCGTCCGATCAATGCAGCTAGCAAGACATGTAGGCAACTGAAGCAGATTCATCAGCGTGGTAGACGCTGCGTTCGGTCGAACCCGATTGCGGAAGCAAACGGTCGAACGCCCCTCCCCTGCCGATGCTCTCTCTGCGGTCAGCGACCGAGGATCTCAAGGATCTTCTCAAAGCGCATACGAGCAAGTTGAAGTATTTCCGACAAAGACCAAAGATGCAGACCCGCTGCATGAAGCTTCTCGCGGGCAGCGAGAACAGAGGGATCATACTCGCGGCTGATGATGTACGTCTCGAAAACAACGTTTGGCCTGTGCCTCTTTATGATCGCCTCGTACTGTAATGCCTGGTAACGTGTTCCATCGCGACGGGCACCCTGGGGCGCTTGAATTCCAAGATCACCGCTTCATTGCCGTTACTCCTGGACCTGCAAATAAGATCTGGCCTGATGTTTTCCTGTTCTTTGTAAAGGATGTCGAGGTGTCCTTCCAACACTTGTTTCAGTGGTTTGTCTGAGCTCCAAAGCTCAAGTCCTTCCCTTATCAACCAGAGATTTGCTTCCACTAGGCGATGGACCTCAATCTCCTTCGCGATATCAGAAGTCATCAACTCCTGCAGCTTTTCTATGATGTCTATCTGCGTCTTAATAATTTCAGCGATACTGTTGACCTGCTTCAGTCCCCATTCTTCGACCAACTGGCCCAACTTCTCCGCATCGGTCACGTCGGCCGCGATGATCGCACGCATCAGCTCACGCAAGACGTTTGACTCGTAATACCGAAGGACCCACTCTACGAGCTCTTCAGCCTCCTGCTCCTCAACATTTTTTAACTTGGCGATTAGAGCCCGAACCACGCTTGTCGCGTTGGCTCGGACGTGCGGAGGCATGCGATCAAGCCGATCTTTCACCGCCGGCCTCTTCAACAAGGCGTCTGTTCGTTTCGTCGTTTCCGAGGACTCGGCTCCCTGGATGATCTTTCTCAGGAAGTCTTGAGCCCACGCGTCAAACTCTTTAATGACGGGAGAGTCTTCCAGGAAGCCGTCGCGCGTTGTATTCAGCAAGTCCTGATGTCTGTCCGAATCGTTTTCTGGATCGAGAAATTCGGCGTTAACTTCACCGACCACCTTCTCTGCAGTGAAAAACCCATGCGTCCGGGTGTTTAGGCCGAATAACGAGGCCTCCTTCACGATACGACCGCGTACACGAACGGCGAGCCCAGGCGCGTCCTGCCGGACGTTGGCTATGACATAGAAGCCAGTTACATCACCAACGCCGGGTATGGATTCGGCGAAATTACTACGAGTGCCCGGCACGTCCTCGGCGGTGCATTCGACGCTGTTGACGAACACTCGAAAATCGGCGCTCTTGGGCAGGGTTCGGTAAAGGTGGCGTCTGACGACCTCAGCGCTTGGCAGGTGTAGATCGGGATTGAGCTTTAGCAATCTGACCCTCGTGCCGTCGCGCATCTCTGTCTCCGTCGTGATGATGCTGAGCGGCTGTTCGGAAAGCGTCGTAAGGTCTTCCAAGTTCTCACGATCGATGGTTAGCGATGACTGCACGCCGTCTTGGCATGCAATCACCTGGACGGTGGCTGCGATCCCGAAGCCAGCGAGCTTACCGATCCCCTTGCTCCCGATCAACAGGCGTTCTTTTCGCGTCCTTTGGCCCTCGCCACGCCTGTTGCGACCTATGAACAGGTATTTACCCTCAACATCCGAGGGGGACATCCCAATGCCGGTATCCGAAACCTCGATAACCGCATCTTCCCCGAGGGTATCCGGCAAGGAGATACGCACTTCTGTAGCATCTGCGTCATGTGCGTTCGCACAGATGGGAAAGGCACTTTTGAACGCTGTTGTACGCAGATATTCCGAGGTGATCTAGTATCCTGGGCGAGAATTTGAAATAAGCCTTCTTCTTCTCGGCCGGCTTTACACCGGTTTCCGCGACTGGCAAGTTGCCGCTCAGACTTCCGGGTTCTTGGTCCCGTGATATTAATGGCTGTTCCATGTCTCCAAAGCGGCGTTGCCTACGTGACCTGTGCCGAACCAAGGCAACCGTTTCACAGTATTGTCTCAAAGCGCCGATCCGGATTGGCGAACACCGGCTACCTGCGGATTCGGTTTTGGGTCCCCACGCAAGGGCATGCGGGCGTGTGAGCGCCGCCCCCAGTGGTGATTTGAAGACGGCCGCGCTGGATAGCTCCTGAGAAACGCCGTTGGTTTGGTTAGCTCCTGGATTGTCGGCAGACTGGAAGCTCAGGTCGGATTGTCGTCGCACTCGGTCAGAATCAGGCAACCCAAGCGGGCCGTGCAGAAACTCTTGACAGCAACCTCTGCATTCTCGTGGAAACAGGCACTTCATGCCGCGCAGCCGGGGCACCCTCAGTTACGAGTGCAATGGATTGCTGGCGGCGAGCCAGGGCGTGCCCCGATAGGAATCAGCGATCGTCCAGGCAGCAGCCAACAGTGCTCCGGTCAGAATGGTCTCGCTCCACTGGAAAGGAACCTTAGAGCCTGCAGCTAGGATTGGTATCCACACAAGAAGCAGAAACAGTCCAAGCTGCAAGGTGGAGAGTGCAACTGCCAGTCGTGCGCAGAGCCCGAACACCACGGCAAGGCCGGCCGCGACAAAGGCAGTCCCCGTGAAGTACGCCCAGAACAGATGGTCTGGTATCCAGATGGGAATGAGCGAGAGCGTGTCCTTTACATCGATGAAATGTGCCAGGCCGAAAAAGACGAGCGAGACGCCATATACAAAGCGTGCGATGCGGAGACCGCCGTAGCCGCTGATGAAGCGTAGGTGCTTGCGGTCCCAAGCAGCAGCAAACCAGACATACAGTACCCAAGCTGCAGCTAACATCACCGCGAGCGGAAACACAGACCAGCAGGCGTCGAAAAGCGGCGCACGAAGAAAGTTAGGCAACCGGAACAGCAGTAACCAAAGAAAGAGAGCCGCGAGGAGCAAGCGAGCCGCGATGGCTGCTGTTCGCTGAATGAGCACGCCGATCCCTGAGACGAGGGAAAGAGCTGGACCAATATAAAGGAGTAGGCGATGCGCAGGGGCGGTCACCGGAAGGGGAGCCCAGATTGGCACGAAACTGGGATAGAGCACGCCCACGATTCCGAGACCGAGCACCGTGACCGCGAGAAATACATGCCCCATGCTGGCGATGCGCATCAGGATCTCTCTCCCCAGATTCTTCAATTATGCAGTGCGAAGAAGCGCCTCAATGCTGACGAATACGTGCTGACCCACCGGCCAGACAGCCTTGCATAGGGCCAGTTCGAGGCCGTTGGACCGAACCTTGTCGAGGACCTTCGCCGCATAAAGTCACAAGACGGCCCGGTCTGGGGTAGCTCTACCGTGACATCGCCGCTGCTCGAACATGGGCTTGCGAACGAAGTCCTACTGGTCGTTTATCCGGTTTCGTTGGGCGCTGGAAAACACTTCCTTGCGGCAGGAACGCCGCCACGCACATTCGAACTCCTCAGCATGAAACAACGCCGGCCGGCATCCAGCTGATCGTTACAAAGTCGTCGGCCCTTTGAAGACCGGAAAGCCGGAGCATCGTGGATTAGTCCTGTGAAACACCGCTCACTTCTGCAACCGAATACAACTCTGCGACATGCGGATTACGTCGGACCGATCGCTAAATACTTGGCCGTTAAGGTGGATCTATTGAATACTGTTGGTCCAGTTGCGCATGGGGTGTAATCAATGGCGAAATTGGCGATGCGGGGCCGCCAAGGTGCCAGCTAAAGCAGCCAACACAGCAAACGTCCGTGATTTCGTCGTTTGCGAAGAACTGGTCGGAAGCGGCAACAATCAACTCCTGTCGTCAGACATTCCGCTTTTCAAGCAGTCGGCCGCGAAACGCGAAATTGCGTCGTTATACCGCCCATTCTGTTCTAAGAGGCCGTAGTGCGCGGATGGACTGATGGCTTCGAGCTGCGCCCGAGGAATGTGCTCACGCATATACACACTCGCACTGGGCAGCGTGGTCGTGTCTTGTTGGCCGACCAGTACCAGCACCGGAACCGAGATATGCGCTAGCTCTGCTTTCGCATCCCAACGGAACATCGCCAGGGTGCCCCGGGCGACAACGTCCGGCGACGACTTGTACCCATAGCGCGCAACCAGGTCCACCTGTCCCCACGTTTCAGATCCGGCAAATCCCGACTTGGCATTCAGCAACTGCGCCGTGCCATTACGGTAGCTCAGCCAGTTCAGAATGCGCACCATCGGTGATAGCGCGCTCATTGCATGCAGCAGCGGTTCTCCCACCGGCTTTTGCAGAGCCTCTGATTGCCTCGCATTCTTCGTTGTCGTTACCGGGTTGGTGTAGGAGGTATCTACCTGCACGATGCCGGTTACTCGCCGCCCCAGCTCCCGCGGAAACAAGCGGCAATAGGTCAGGTTAATCATGCCGCCGATACTGTGCCCCACTAGGACCACCGGCTTGTGGTTCGCCACTGTCTCGACCACCGCTTCTAAATCTCCAGCCATTCGTTCCAGGCTGTAGTCGCCGTCGGACGGCCCGCGCGAAGCGCCCAAGCCCGGCAGGTCCCACACAATCAGCCGGAACTGCCCTGCCAGTTGTCGCTTTGCGTAATACCATTCCGTGCTGTCAATGCTCCAGCCGTGTGTAAACACCAACGTCGGTGCATCGTCGCGTCCGAATACCTCCACATGTAGGTTCTCCCCGGCAGGGCCCCTCACATTTCGAGTAATGGCCGAGTGAAGCTGTTTGGGTTCGTCCTGCCCGCTTCTAAAAGACAGCCGCACCAGTTCGCCGCCGAAGAAAGTGAAAAGCAGGAGTCCCACGCCAAGGGCCAGCGGCACGGAAACGGATTTGTCGGCCAGTGCCCTACGCCCTGCCCACTCATGAGACGCACGATTGTCATACTTTTCAACCGCTACCCCACCGCCGGTGGTCCTTTCTCTCACGCGCACTTGCTGCATTTGCAACTGCGTCAGCAACTGTCGATAACGACGGTAGGCATGAGCTAAGAGCGCCAAGGATGCTCCAAATAGCAGCAGCGAGAAGACCCCGACAATGGCATTAAGTAGAGCAGGAATCGGCAACAACATATCGATCAGGCCTCATTCCGGACGTTTGTTTCCATACCAGTGAGCTCTGTTGTTAGAGGCGTCGGGAGACGGTAGCTATACCCTCGTTCTACCTGGGAGTCTTTCGCGGTTCTCCGTTCACGAGGGCGGCGGCAGCAGAGGTCTCCGCGCGGTTCCCCGACAGAACTCGCCTGCAGTTGATAGATCTGCTGTTGTCACAATGCTTAGATCTACCCTGATTGCATAACAACGGTGCTTTTAGACTTGTAGCTGCCAACGAAGGAAGGCTCGGGAGAAAGGAGCCGAATGATGTTGCTGATTGGTTGTGACTATCACCCGAGCGTGCAGCAAATCGCAATGCTGGATACTGAAACGGGAGATTACAGCGAACACAGGTTGAAGCACAGTGATGGAGAAGCAGAGAAGTTCTACCGCGATCTGAAGTTACACACGCCACAGATCAGGGTGGGCCTCGAAGCGACCGGGCACAGACGATGGTTCGAACGATTGTTGATGGAACTCGATTGTGAGCTGTGGGTCGGAGATGCTGCCCGGCTTGCAACCATGCGTGTCCGGAAGCAGAAAACGGATCGACAAGACGCCCAGCTTCTGTTGAAGCTGATGATGGAGGATCGCTTCCCCCGCGTGTGGATTTCGAGTCTGGAAGATCGCGATCTACAGCAGCTCCTGTGGCATCGTCATCGAACGGTGCAGATGCGAACGCGCGTTCTGAATCAATTGCAATCCATAGCGATGAACGAAGGAATACAGCGAAGAGGTGGACCTCGGAGCGCGCAAGGCCGCAAGCGATTGGAACAGATTGCACTCGGACCTTGGGGAACACGACGACGAGATGATCTGCTTGTTCTGCTAGATCAAATGAATGAGCGCGTGAACGACTCACGACAGCTGTGCAGCAGGAGGTGGAGAAGCGGCCGGAAGCTCAGCTCCTCATGAACCATCCGGGCGTCGGGCCCGTGACGGCGCTGGCATTTGTGCTCATCATTGGATACCCGGAGCGCTTTCAATGTGGAAAGCAAATTGGAAGCTCCGTCGGGCTTATCCCAACTGAATCCTCCAGCGGCGTTCATCAGCGGTTGGGGCACATCAGCAAGCAGGGTAATGTTCTTCTACGTCTTCTCCTAGTAGAATCAGCGCAGCTGCGGCGCGGTTTGATCCCGAATGGCACAAAAAGTTTTCGCACCTGGCGATGCGTCGTGAGCGACAGATCGCCAAAGTAGCGATAGCACGCAAACTCGCTGTGAGTCTGTATTGGATGTGGCGCCGGCAACGCAGTTCTCAGATGGCGTCCAAAGTCGGTTCGTACGCGGGATAGTTCGTGACGGCCTATGGTGTGCAGTCAATCACCAGAACACTGATTGAGCGTTCCGCTCCCTATTTGGGGAGTTCGAAAGAGTAATCATGGTCGATGTTTGACCGGAGAGATGGTTGCGTCGGACTGAGTTCCACCCGAAGAGATTAGTCGACGAGCCTTCGAGTCGTATGGCAGGTTGGTTGCAGTTTTCCAATGGTGTCGAGCGTGTACTCCCAGAGAGTGCACAGAGGAGAACTCTGCACTTAACTACTTGACACGCGTAGTAATTGTTAGAGATGGGCCGTTACTCACGAGTGATTCACGTGGCGAGGCCCTTCCGGTACCGCCTGATGGGGGGTACCCACATCGGACCGAAACCTCCGTTAAGGGATTGCCGCGCAGTTCATTCGTAGCGCAACGCGCGAAGAGGATCGATACGCGCCGCACGAAGCGCGGGCGCGAACGCGGCGGCCATGGCGACGAGCGTGAAAAATGCAGAAACGCCGATGAATGCGACAGGATCTGTGGCGCTGGTATGAAAAAGATAACTCTTCATGACACGCGTCGCCGCGTAAGCAGTGATCAGCCCAATGACGACGCCGGAGAGCGCCAGGCGCAGGGCTTGCGTGATAATCATCCGCAGAATGGTGGTCCCGGCCGCTCCCAAAGCGCGCCGAATGCCCAATTCCCGAGTTCGTTGCGTGACGGAATAGGACACGACTCCATAGACGCCAATGAAGGCAAGGGCGAGAGCGGAACAGGCGAACGAGGCCAGTACCTGCATGAGAAGGTGCCGGGGTCCGAGTTGGCCGTCAATCAGACTCTGCATGGGTTCAACATTTGAAAGCGGCAGGCTGGGACTCAGAGCTTCGACCGCACGGCGCAACGCCGGTGCGTAGCTCGCGGGATTGTTCTTGACGCGGATCGCGATCATGGCCGACGGTAGTGCAGATTGCGCGAACGCCACATATACACTCCGGTTCCAGCCCAAGCTCTCCAGGTTTTGGTGCGCGTTACCCACAATGCCGATGATTTCCGCGCGTGCCTTGTTGACGCCTCCTACAAGGAGATGCTGGCCGATGGGATTTTCTCCGGCGGGATAGTTTGGCCAAAAATGGCGGGCGAGGTTTTCATCGATGATGGCTACCCGCTGCTGACCCTCGCGGTCACGTTCCGTAAATGCGCGGCCCCGTTGCAGCGGGATGCGCAAGGTTTGAAAATAGTCGGGCGTAACGATGAAAATGGCGGCTAAAGGCCGCTGGTTGAGCGGCAGCGGTACTTCATTAGCGTTTTGCACCGGTGTTCCGGGAAAGCTCATCATAGGCAGGGTTAATGAAGCCGAGGCGTGTTCCACCCCGGGTGAGGACGAAAGGCGCTGCAACAGATCTGCGAAAAAGCGCGCCGGATCGAGGCCGGTCGGAAGTGCAATGTGGGCAGTCAGCACGTTTTGCGAATCAAAGCCAAGAGGCTCAGCGCGGAGGCGCAGGATTGTTTCGATCAGGAGCGTTGTACCAATAAGAAGCACGAGCGAAAGTGCGATTTGACCAGCGACTAGCACCGGGCGCAGCCTGAGGCGAACGGAAGAGCTTTGAGAAGCGCGCAGCGCGGTTATCAGGTCAACGCGGGAGGCGCTGATCGCGGGCGCGAGACCGAACAAGATACCGGTAAACAGGGAAAGTGCGATGGCGAAAGCGAGGACCACGACGTCAAATCGAATTTCGCCCGCACGCGGCAGGTCAAAGGCACTCGCATGGCGGAGCGCGGACACACTGAGGAATGCGAAGAATGCGCCAAGTATGCCTCCAAGCAACGACAGAAAGAGACTTTCGGCGAGCAGGTGTTTCACAATATGGGCGCGCTGTGCGCCAAGGGCAGAACGGAGGGCGAATTCGGAGGAACGCGCGGAGGCCCGGGCAAGTAGAAGGCTGGCGAGATTAGCACAGGCGATGAGGAGGACGAGCCCAACCGCTCCGAATATGAGCCACAGTTCGAGGTGAACGCTTTGCACGACGACCTCATGAAGCGGTTTTGCGGTGAGAGGCGATTTCGGTTTGGCGTCGAGCATGGCAGGATGATTCCTGGCGTAGGCGGCTTGCAGGACAGAGATCTCCGAAGTGGCTTGCTCTAAGGTGACGCGGGGATTGAGCCGGCCGAACACGGTCAAAATCGGGCTGAGGGCACGAGATTGCCGAGGCACTCCCGGATCATCTTCGGGGTCTGGGAGCCACACATCGATGGCGGCGGAGGGAAAGGCGAAGTTTGGCGCAAGCACGCCGGAGATGGTGTAAGCCGTTCCGGCAAGATCTATGGTTTGGCCGACGACGTGGAAATCGCCCTGAAAGCGATGCTGCCAGAGGTTGTAACTGATGAGCACACTACTATCCGGCGTTGTAAAGCCGCGGCCGAGCAGCGGCGAGACGCCGAGGATATCGAGAAAGTTTGCGGAAAGCCGATTGGTCTTCAAAACTTCTGGCGTGCCGCGGCCTGTGAAGGCGAGATCTTCCTCCATTCCGTAAGCGCCGATCGATGAGAAATTGCGCGCGCCGGATTTGATTTCAGCAAAGTGGACGGGTGTAGCGCCACCGGAGATAAGGACCAGCCGGTCGGCGTTACGGTAGCCGAGCGGCTTTAACAAGACCGCGCGAACGACGCTAAAAATCGCGAGGTTTGCGCCGATTCCGAGAGCGAGAGTGAAAACGGCGGCGATGGTGAAACCCGGAGTCCTCCAGAGTGAGCGGGAAATACCCATAGCAAGAGTATGTGCGATTCTCGTGAGCCGTTCGACAGCAGACGAGCAAGAAACGCGAACCTTAGGCCAGAGCGTTCCGACGGTATCACTACCTGTGCTGACGACCTTTAGCCGCGTGTGGTCGCGAAGGGTAGATCTATGCTACGCCGTCACACACGATTTATGCGTTGCATCAGTTCAGTTTCCGGACAACACATCTTCCAGTTACTTTTCATATTCTCCTGCTCACAAGATTGAAAACACCTTGGGGCACGTCGAATTACCAGTTCGTTTTTAGCGAGTGCTAAATCCGGATACGGTTCAGTCTAATTAGCAATGCAATAAGCAGCGATTACAGCTTCTGCCATCGCTTTACCTCAATCGGGCGAACAATCGGTTCCGAGTATCAGTGCCCTCGATACCTCGGCCGTCTTCACGGAAGTATTGCTACCAACGACATGGAAGGGCGTTATCGTGCGAAGGCCTGCGGTCATGAGCCTTGCTGAGTGGCTGCAATTTGACCGTCGGGCAGTCCAGCGCATGCAGGTGGTCCACGACAAATACGGTGCAGGCCCGTTGCTGCTGCGGGTGCCAGGCCGGTCCCTCGCGTTGTTGCTTGATCCACAGCATGTGCAACTCGTCCTGCAGAACACTCCTGAGCCGTTTGCCACAGCGACGAAAGAGAAACTCGCTGCCCTGGCGCACTTTGAGCCAAAGGATGTGCTCATCTCCAGCGGTCGGGAACGGCAGGTAAGAAGAGAGTATAACGAGAAGGTGCTCGAGCCGGGCCGGCGTGTTCATCACCGGGCGTCGAGTTTCGTACGAATTGTAGACGAAGAAGCGAGACGAATTGTAGACGAAGAAGCGAGACGTCTCTGCAGCGAAGCAAACGAACGAGGCGAACTCAACTGGGAACTCTTTGCCGCCGCATGGTACCGCGTCGTCAGACGCGTCATCTTCGGAAGCACGGCTATTGGGGATGAAGAGTTGTCCTCCTTAATGGCGCGCCTCCGCAGGCGTGCCAATTTCATCTGTGTGTAAATCGGTACGGCCACAAGCCGAGCCTTGAAGCATGCGAACAGTAGCTTTACTAACTCGATCGAATTCGGCGTGTCCTTTCGGCACGCCTGCGTAGCAAAATAAAAACCGCCGTTTGACGACGGGTTCTCCCGTGAAGCAAATCGCTCTGAACAGGAAGACCTTCCTTTTGGCTACGGCTGCTTGAATTCATGTGCCGGGTCTGATTTGGCATCATACGTTTGAGCAAATGTTAACTCCGCGGCAAATCACGGCGCTCAGGCAGCTGCACTGGATGACAAATGGCCTTTGCGGCAAATACAACGGCACGTCGGAATCTCTCGCAAGACGATCAAGAAATACTCCTGGGATTGAGTCCTTATCAGCTCCGCCGCAATCGGACCAGCAAGTTGGATCAGTATAAACCGACAGTTGCGAAATTGCTCCAAGAAGATTCAACTCTGAAGCCACGATTGATTCTGCAGCACCTTCGGACACTCGGATATCACGGCGGAATCACGATTCTTCGTGATTACTTAAGGACCGTTCGCAAGAAACCGTCCGGACCGCCGACGGCTGCTAGTAAGCAAGAGGCGTTTTGACTGGATGCGGGCACTGCTACAAGGTGCCGTTCCTGACGTTCAGAACGAACTTAGACGGGTTGGTAAATTGGACAAGCTTCTGACCGCCGTAAAAGGCCGGCTTTCAATTCGGAACAAGGCGATGGCCGTTCTCGCCCGTGCTCGCGGCATCCGACAATCGTACGTCTGCTCGTTCTTATACGTGTCGCCGAAAACTGCAACCAGGTACTGGAAGGATTATCAGCGCGGAGGCACCGCGGCGTTGTTCGCTCGAAAGCCCAGCGCTCGGCAGAAATTCAGCGACAGCCGAATCCAGGAGGCGGTATTCGCATTGCTCCATTCGCCTCCGTCTGTGCACGGAATCAATCGCGCGACCTGGCGACTCACAGATTTGCAGATGATCCTGCGAACTCAAGGCCAGCAGCTGAGCAAGGACGTGATCCGAATGATCATAAAGCAAGCTGGCTACAAGTGGCGCAACGCGCGGGTGGTGCTGACCAGCAAGGACCCTAAATACCGATTGAAAGTCGATACGATCAAAGAAATCCTGCAGCAACTGAGGG
>DATAYL010000585.1:0-5613 GCA_036272575.1 Bryobacteraceae bacterium
TAAGTATTCCTCGGCCCTCTTCAATGTGGTAATGAGCCTTTGCGCGGAGGCAAACTTTGCTCCGGAGATCGCTGCCACGGCCAGTACCTCTGCGGGGGTCGTTGCTCTTGTCGCGGCGGGAGAGGGCATCGCAATTCTCTCCCAGTCTTCCAGGATGTTCAGCGATGAGTTGAGCTTTCTTCCCGTAAGGGATACCTTAGCCTCTATCGACATCGTGCTTGCCTGGTCTCCTCAGCGGGAGACTCCTGTGGTGCGATCGTTTCTGGAATTGGCGCGACGCAAGCCGAGGCATCTCAACGCTAGATCAACATAAGCTCCGCCCCCCTTGAGTGCTGAAATTACAGGCAAAAAGGCCTTGCCGGGGCTGTGGGTAGTCAAAATTCCATTCTTTAGCGCAATGAACAATTTGGCACCTATTCCGTAACGCGTTACGGGAGCGGGGCTCAGCTCCGGATTGCCGGCGCGTAACGTCGCGTAACGTAGCTGCTAACCAACGCGGAAGTCATTGGTTCTGGGAGCCGATCGAGTTTTGACTACGGACAAGGGTTCGATTGGGGAGACCAGGAGCACATTTGGGCACTGCAATGGACCGACACCGGAGAGCGGGAGCGAGGGCGCCTAGAGCAAACGCCGGAAGCTTTGGACGTTTGGCTGGGTCAGTTAATGAGCCGCCTGAATGGTCGCCGGATAGGCTGTGGTCCGCAAAAATTGGATGAGCCCGCGAAATCAGTGAGCTAGCTGTGGGATCGGGCCACGGCCCAAGGGGTCGCATCCGCCGCGAGCCACGGCTGATCCGTCGTCATGTGACTTCGTATGTCGGTGATTTCGGCTAGTCCCAGCGATGCCCGGCGCGTTCACGCGTGTCCAAAGAGATCGTTGAAGCGTGCCGCATCCTGCGCCCAAAGCTGACTATTGTCGCTCGTCATCGACGGAGCCTGTTCCGGTAAGGGAGGTGGCGCATGGTAGTGCGACCGCAGCACCACCGGCGCATAGGCGGCAAACCGTAAGGAATTCTCATCTTCTCCGCCACCGATCGCGCCGCCACCTGCAAAGCGGTGGCCGCGACGATCACGTCGCAACCTTGCGCGGCAGAAGTCAACGTCTCGAACTGTTTCGCGACCGTCGCTTCCGCCATCTGACGCCGCTGCTCGATCGTCAGCGGCATTTGCGGCTGCGTGGCCGTCGCACGGGAGGCAGCGAACCTGCGCACTTCCGAGCCGATCGGTGTCACCGGGACGCCGAGACTCTCAATCCAATCGCGAAAATCCGGCGGCACACAGACCCTGACTTCATGGCCGAGCGCCTTTAAGTGCGACGCGAGCGCCACAAGCGGTTGGACATCACCACGCGATCCGATTGTCGAAAACAGTACGCGCATTAGAACTCACCAGCGATCTGACATCAATCAGAATTGATCACCGATTTACGACCACTTCGCCGATCTGTATAACTGCCTCAACGTCGGTGTAATTGCTCAGATCTGCACGAAGCTCCGCCAGATGCGGCGTAACGGAGTCCATGAAGTCTTCGAGCGTCTCGAAAAGAAAATGGCAAACGGCAACGAATGGCGCGTTCGCACCCGGGCTGGCGCTGATACCGCGCTCTACCGAGACACCTCTGAAACCCGGATGCACGCTGAGAAGGTCGATGGACCATGGCATGTGCCTTTCGATGTAGTAATCGAAATCGAAGCGTTTGTCTTTGGAGTTCGGATATAGAAAGCTAATTCTGGTCATGAGGAAGCTCGGCGTAGCGTACCCGAAGGTATCTATCCATTGCTATGTTCAATTTCAGCATATAGAGACCAAGTCGTCCACCGGAACGGCAGCCGTGATCGCGCCCAGTTTGCGCGCACGGGACGCCGGCATTATGCGATCGCAAAACGGAGTATACTGCCCGCCTAAACTGGTAGCGCCTCAAGGATCATGAGTTCATCCGATACCGGAATTATGCGCCTCAAAGCGAATCCTGCACTCGAAAGCAGGTTCCTATGCTGGTCCACCGTTCTCTCCTTGCCTCCCGTCACGGCGAGCATAAAGATATCTACGGTCTTGCCCAGCGATGGCTTGTTCTGTTCTCCCAATTGATATTCAACGAGAAGTAGGACACCGTCTTTAGGAACCGTTCGACGGCAGTTAGTTAGGATCTGGCTAGAGCGCTGATCGTCCCAGTCGTGAATAATCATTTTCATAAGGTAAGCGCGGCAGCCGGGTGGGATGGCTTGGAAGAAATCGCAGGATCGAAGCGGACGAGGCCAGCCAGTTCGGCCGAGAAAAAGCCGCGCTCGCGTGCTCGGTCCAGGACGTCTGGTTGTTCGGCCAGAACTCCGTTCAATTCCCGATGCACTCTCATGATTTCGGCAAGCAGCAAACCGTTACCGCCGCCGACGTCCATGAGGCTGCCCCACTGTGCGAAGTCGTAAGCAGTCGCAATCCTCGGTGCCCAGAGCGCAGTCAGCGCCCTCATTGCATCGTCGAACAGCGAGGCCTGATCCGCATTGCTGCGGAGGTGAGAGAACATTTCCGAGCCACAGAGTTTCTCGAAGCTCGGCTTACCGGTGGTGATGCTGAAGAGTAGCTCACATAAGAGCCGCTAGAGTGTAAGACCCGCCGCGCATAATGAGCAAGGAACGAACGGATCCGGGCATATCCGTTCGGAGGCATTCAGAGAGTCGACTGTTGGCGAATGTTCCGCAGGCAATCTCATCGAACACACCCTGCCCACTTAGGGCACGCAATGCGCGATAAAGCGCCTCTTCATTGACCCGGAGACTACCGGCCAATTCAGCGGCGCTCGCTGCGCGTCCCTTGAGCAGATCGGCAACGCCCAGCGCTGCGGCGGCATACAAACACTGATGTAAAATTAAGCCATTCGCAGCAGCGTCATGGCCGGTTGTTCAGATAGAGAATCCGAGGCGATAACAGTCGTCATGGGCGGGCCTCCCTGCCGCCGGCGGAGGACTGTTGCGGAAGGTCGCAGACGCCATACCGGAACCGCGGAAGCCGAGAAATCACGAAAGCCGCCAAAAGCGCCGCGAAAAAAAAGCAGCAACGGTGCACTATAGGACCCGGTGTGGTCAAACCCCATACCCATGATCGTTGGACCGATGCCCGCTGCCAATACGAAAATGCCGAATCCAAATCCGAAAGCGACACCGAAGGAGCGCAACCCAAAATAGCGGGTCATCAGGTATGCCATGATGTCCACCTCGCATCCAAACCCCAAGCCGAGCAGCAACGCCCCTGGCATCCCCACATCGGGGTTGCTTATCCACAAAAGACCAATGCCAGATGCAGCAAGCACGCCCATAATCGCCACCACAGTAGGCGCAAGATAACGGTCGAGGAAGTAGCCGCAACCCACCCGTCCGACAAGGACTCCTAAACCGGCAATGGAGCCTGCAAGAGCCGCTCTTTTCAGATTCACGCCCCAATCGCTGAAATCGCCGGAAGATGAGGCATGCAACCCGCCACACTCATCGCGAACAGCGCGCAGCTGCCGACCAGCATCCAAAATGTGGGTGTGCGATAGATCTCAGTCCAGATGAGGCCGTCTTCTGATGGTTGTCCTACGCAATAATCCGATCGCTGAGTCGGGTTGGGAACACATTAGTAAGTAACCATGCCGGCAGCGGTTTGGGAACTACGCTGTAGTGAGCTCGAAGTTTCTTTACGGTTATTGCTTTGTAGATCACCTCAGCGATTTGGCGTGGGTGATAGCCTTTTCGATCATCACGGACACTGAAGTCCAGGACAAGCCCGATCGCAACACATGCTTTAACTGAGCTAGTGAGTGAAGCACCGTATTCGGTCACTGGCTAGAGTATCCATTACTTTCTATAAGAATCCAGTCTCTTGTGCATGCTGCAGCTCATTAAGCCGCAGCATGCACACAAGCATCGTCAGCGATCCCTGACCGCCTACTGCGCACTACCCTCGACGAGGTCGGTTGAACCCGCAGTGAGATGGCCAAAGAGGCCCTTACCGGAGTTTCGTGCCGTGAAGTAAACTTCAGCCGCTGGCGCACCAGCAGGATCCAGGTTATCTGGGCTGATGTTACCGGGACTCAACGACCAGAGACCAGGAATAACAATTGGCTTACCAGTCGCATCCTGCAACAAGCCTTCGAACTTACCTGTAGCAATGTCATAAGCGGCAATGACACCGGCTGAAGGAGTGCTGCCGCCGCCGCCAAATTGTCCCACGAGCAGATCGTGGCTAAAGAACCCGAAATCCAGCGGGGCCAGTGCTATGCCCCAAGGCGCGTTCAGCGAATCGTTATGCTCCAACCTAGTTAGTAACTGACCGGAGGAACTGTACACATCCACATAACCAAGTCCTGGGCCACCTACAGCCACCGGCTGTCCGTCCACATGAAGGCCATAGGCCACAACAACATTCGGCCCGATGGCCTGCACGTTAAATGGCGAATAGTTGCTAGGAAGCTCATTGTCGGTAAACGGCTGATTGCGATCAACACGGCGAAGATCATCGAAGCTGTAAGGGTCGCCGGAAGGCTCAGTTAGCTTGACACGATTAAAAGCGCTATCGTAAACATCGATGCGATTTTTTGCGAAATTTGCAGCATACAGGAAACTCTTGCCCTCAATGAAACTACGGGTTAGTCCCGTGTAGGATGAGCCATCCGTGTTCCCCACGACCAGTACAGCATTGGTCGACGGAGCGGATGCGCCCGGGGAGATCGCTACATTGGGATTCCATGCCGCAATTCCGCCATCGAGCGTCGCGAAGATAAACTCTGCGGGCTGACCAGGCTGAATCAAAAAGTCTGTTGTGCTACTACTGGCAATAATCCCGGTTGGACTACCCTTCTTGCTTTTAGTCGGATCGACCGGTGGAATTGTAACTACGAGCGGGTTCTTTGCGCCAGCACCATTGTACAGGGTGCTTAGACCAGTGTCGTTGTCAGACGCCCACCAGGCATTCTTTGACGCCCGATTGAGCCCCCAAGGGTCCACGAGGGACGCGTCCGTTACTGGAGCAATACCTGAGGAGCTAGAGACAAGATTTGTCTGACTATATTGCTGAGCGTGGGCAGCAATTCCCAGTGATAGAGCCGTCGTAGTGGCGACCGCGAGATTTCGCAGTGATTTCATAGTTTCTCCTTAGTGTTTCGCTTTTAGCACCGATAGCGAGAATAGAATGCGCGATGCACGTGGGCTAAACACGATTGGCCGGAAGTATATTCCGTGCAAAGATCTATTTTGTTGATTTACAACAACGACACGCATGGCGCAATTCAAAATCTGCACTGTCGTTCTCGGAAACTCGAACTTGTGGTTCGCCAGTAACACATCCGGGATCAAGCCCGTCGGTTCAGTTTCTTAGCGGCGCAACTGAAGTGTCCAATGCCGAGTGCGGCGGCAGGTAACATGTTACATGGCCGTCGTGAGGCCGCTGTCGTCCGCAGAAATCAAATGGTCTTGCGAAATCAATGGGGTAGCTGTGGGACCTGTGGTCCGCAAAAATCGGACGAGCCCGCGGAATCAGTTAGCTAGCTGTGGGACCATTTCGAAGTGCTCAGTGGATTCGAGCGGCTCTTGAAGCTCACGATTGGCGTAGAAATCGTTGTTGCGGACTCTCTCGGCTTTTG
>DATAYL010000586.1:0-14330 GCA_036272575.1 Bryobacteraceae bacterium
TGGGCGAGCCAAAGTGTCGGCTTCTGTCATCACACACAAGCGGGTGAGTTGATGGCGGAGTTGATTGCGAAACCCGACGTCTTCTTCCCGAATACGCCCCTTCATCTCAACATCGTGGAATAAAACCCGCTCAGCCGGGTCTTGCAACAGGACACAATTTCATCACTGGACTTAAGGCGCGAATTGTTGTCCGAGCCATGCTGTGCTGCGGCGCATGCGAACGAAAAACAAGGAGTAGCAATGAAAATTGGATTTGTGTGCATGCCTTTGTCAGGCCATTTGAACCCCATGACAGCGCTCGCCCGCAGGCTACAATCACGCCGCAATGAAGTTGTATTTTTCGGCGTTCCTGACGTCGAGCCTTTCGCTCGCGCTGCAGGCCTCGACTTCGTGCCCTACGGAGAAACAGAGTATCCCGTCGGTTCCATCGACAAATTCTACAGCTGCGTGGCAAAGTTGCACGGCTTTGAGGTGGCGCGGCATTCGTGTATGGATCTAAATCCTGACCTCACCCGTGTGGCGTTCAATTACCTGGCTGAAAAAATTAGCAACAGCCGGTGTTGAGGCTTTGGTAATTGATACGATCCACTTCTTCATCGAGCTTGTTCCGCTAAGCATGTCCATTCCTTATGTCCACATTTGGAATGTTCTTCACCTCGATTTCTCAGGAGCAACTCCTCCCTCTCTTTTCAGCGACCCGGTGGATACTACTCCGGAAGGCCTTAAACGAAACGCTGCGAATTTACATAAATTGGGCACGATACTTGGCCCGATAGCGGAAGTCGCGAGGTCGTATGCTGAAAAAGTCGGACTCAAGATCGATTGGAATGATCCTGCCGCGACTGTTTCCAAACTCGCTGTAATAACTCAGACGCCGAAGGAATTCGATTTTCCCGGAATCCCCTGGCCGGCACAGTTTCAATACGCTGGTCCGTTTCACGACGATCAGGGTAGGGAGCCAGTATCTTTTCCATGGGAACAATTGACGAACAAACCCCCTATTTACGCTTCACTGGGGACATTGGTGAATGGCCTCGATGACTTGTACAAGCACATTCTTGAAGCGGTTCAGCCACTGGAAGATGTTCAAGTTGTACTCTCTGTTGGCAAGAATATTAATCCGGAGAGGCTGGGTCCGGTTCCTTCAAATACGATTGTCGTCCGCTCTGCTCCCCAAATTGAATTGTTGAAGCGCGCAGCGCTTTGCATCACGCACGCTGGACTGAATACGGCGCTTGAATCCCTGGCCCATGGAGTACCCATGGTTGCGATTCCAATAGGCTATGACCAGCCGGGAACTGCCGCCAGAATCGCACATCATGGTACAGGCGAATTTATAGAAGTGGACGAGCTAACATCGGACCGCCTGAGGGGTTTGATTGAGAAAGTCTTGCATGATCTAAGCTATCGCGAGCGGGCTGGTTATTTCCAGAACGTGATTTCAAAGACGCGCGGACTGGATGTGGCCGCCGATGTCATCGAACAGGCATTTCAGGCGCGAGAGAGCCGTTCTGGCGTCGCACGAGGTAAGCATAAAACCGCAGAGGAGATCCAAGAAGCATGACTGAGATAGTACCGGAGTCCAACAACAAACTTGATAACTCGAACAACGCCGGCCTATGGTACGAGGGTACTCGCGGGGAGCGTATCACGGTGCGACTCTCCAGTCTGGATACGAACGGTGCGTATGCGATCGTTGAATCCATTGCAGCACCCGGTTGTGCCGCGCCGATGCATCTTCATCGCAACGAGGCAGAGCATTTTGTGATCCTCGCGGGTAGCTACGGCATCGCGATCGGAGAGAAAATCTTCGAGGTGTCGGCCGGGGATAGCATCACCCTGCCTAAGAGTGTCCCCCATAGCTGGCGCAATATCTCCAGCGGGCCCGGGCGCATGGTAGTCATCCTCACTCCAGGGGGATTCAAGCAATGCATTCAGACCATCCGCAACAGCGCTTTCGAGAAGCTTGAAGCAGTCGCTGCATCCTATGGCTGTTACATCGTAGGGCTACTAGTCAGCCCATAACGAAGGACAGCATGGACCAGCAACACATGCACCTAATGTTCTCCCAGTGGGCCGTCACCAAGCCGATTTAGCAAACAATGTTTGCTATTGTTACCCGCTTTTCCAAGTGAGTGCACAATCGCCGACTATCAAATCCAGCGCCGATCTACCTGGAAACGCGCATTGCCCTGTTGCGACATTTAGCCACGGGCGCATTTATCGCCAAACGTGAGGACGCTTTGTTTCTCGGCCCAGCGGGACCGGCAAAAGCCACTTGGCCCAAGCGATCGGGCAAGCCGCCATTCTGCAGGGCTATAAAGTGCTCTATCGCGAAGTTCACGTCCTACTGGATGAACTGGCCGACGCTGTCGCCGACGGCACCCGCAAAGATTACATGCAATCGGTCGCCACCGTCCCGCTAGGACGCTCTACAACGCAACGTCGACAACGGGCTGATATGGCAGCATCCCGAAAATCCTGTCTCAGAGCCGGTTCCGCCCTTATCTTGAATGCATGGCCCGTCGACAGTTGGCTCGGCGACGTGAGCCCGACATCTACACTCGGGCAACATCTCTCGGGGAGGCACTACGGACGGGAATAATTGTAGCCAGAGCGGAAAAATACTTGACGGCAGTCATAGGTCGCTCCGCGTTGCAAAAAAGATTTGCAGGCGATAAGGCCATGAGTTATAACTTGTCTTGTTCTGGATCACGTCCTTTGGCCGGGTTTGAGGTGATTACCGAGGCCTTAAGGACAGGACAGGATTCGACTGCCCCTGAAACCTGAAACCCAGTAATGGCGCGACGCGCTCGACGCAGTACAGCGACGGTGTGTGGCCGGTGAGAGGTTTAGCGCAGGCTTCCCATGAGGCGTTCCTTTTCTAGGTTTGAGACAAGACATAGAGCCTCGCTGCTGCAAGGGGAGGGTATGCAGCGACGAGGCACGTCTGGCGTGGAGCTATGCGCCGACGGTCTCGGGGACGCACTCCTCGATGAGGCTGAGCAGTTCGGCTTCAACGGCGTGGCTGGCGAACTCGAGCGAGAGCTGCTGGGCGCGCTCACGGTAGCCACGCTGCGTGAAGATCTCATCAACGGCGTGCCCGATGGCCTCAGGGGTGGCATGGTTGGTTCGCAGGTCGATGCCTGCGCCGGACCACTGGACGTGAGCGGAGACCTCTTCCTTATCCTCGGTAAGACCGGCGGAGATGATCGGAATGCCGTGGGAGATCGCCATGTTGACAGTGCCGTAGCCTCCATTGGTAATGAGGAGGTCGATCTCCGGCATGATCTGCGCGTAGGGCAGGAATGAGGTGATGCGGACGTTGGAGGGGATGGCCACAGGGATGGACTCGACTGGCTGCCCCCCGGTGGTAACGATGATGGTCAAGTCTTCCCTGCCACCGAGCGCGACGAGCGCGGGAGCGATGACCTGGCCGAGGTCGCGGTTGGCAATGGTGCCCTGCGTGACGAGGACGAGGCGCTTGGTGCGGTCGAGTTGCTGCCACCACTCGGGCAGTGTGGGCTGGCCTGCCGGCGTGGGCAGAGCGCCGATGTACTGCACCTTCGAGTTGGGGTCAGGGTACTCGAAGCTCTCGATGCCAGGGTGCAGATAGAGATCGGCTAGTGCGGTCATGGCTTCGAGGATGGGACATGGAAGCGCGGGATAACCAAGGCTGGCGAGGGCAGCGTTGACGGCCTGCTGCGCGGGCTGAAGCATGAAGCGCTCGCGAAGTTGCAGCTCTGCTTCGCGTTGCTCCGGAGTCTCGCCGGGGCGCATAGGAACGTTCTTCCCGCAGGCGAGATTGACGACGGAGACGCCGAGATGCGCGATGGCGGGGCGCTTATCGCGAGGGCCGACGAGCAGGGGCAGCGTGCCCCAGTAGAAGGAGTCAGCAAGGATGAGATCGGCTTCGAAGTCGTAGAGCGCCATCTTGAGGCTGGCGGACTGGGCGGCGATGTTGCGGGCAAAGAAATGGACGAGATCGTAACCGGTCATCTCCATACCGGGCACCTTCTGCATACGCTCGGGGTAAGTCTCGAAGAAATAGCCTGCTGAAGTTTGAGCGTGGGGAATCTCTGAGAGGAAGCGATGACCGGCGGTTTCGACGGCGGGACGCAGGTCTTCGTTAACCTGCGCGGCAACCTCGTGGCCGGACTCCACCAATAACGAGGCGATGGACAGAAGTGGATTGAGGTGTCCGGGCGCCGTCGTAGAAGCGACAAGAATTTTCATAAAACCTTTCGTTGCAAAGTGGAAGGAAATTGAAGCAAGTTTCTGGAGAGGCAGAGTCAGCGATACAACCGGGCGCGGACGATAAGAAAGAAAACAAACAACAGCAACTCGGTCATAGATGAATCCAATTCAAACAGAGGAATCAAACGATGAACACGGCGCCACTGTTTTTATTCCCGACGCGATATTTTGTATTCGTTTTGGATGTGTAGGAACACCGGACGTCCGCAGATGCTTATGCAATCCCAGCGGGCAACTGTAATCGTGTAGAGCCATTTGAAGGCTCTACTTCGCTTGAGGCGGTTGGAGCGTATCCCAGCAGAAATTCGGCCACCTCCCGGGGATGATCGATCATAACTTCGTGCCCGGAACTTCCGATGGTACGGATCTTCCAGCCTTTGGCTTTCGCCCGTTCGCGACTGACCACAAGATTTGGGTGGCAGTCTGTCGGAAACACATAAGCAATATCCTGGACGTTTTCGAGATTGCCTGTGAGCGTGATGCGCTCTTCAAAGGTCGCCATCGCCTGTGGAGTGCACTGTGCGTCAACCCATGCGACGTCGTGCGAGTCGCGAACTCCCAGAAACTGCGCTGGAATGGGATTCAACTTCCAGCCTTGGCCGGTAGCTTTTGCCTGATCGCGTAAGGCTTGCGCCACCTCTGATGGCACAACATCCATGAAAGACTCTCCCTTCTCGAGCAAAAAGGCATCCAGAAAAACCAATGCTCTAATGCGATCAGGAATTTGATCGGCAACGCCGGTAATGACACAACCAGCATAAGAGTGACCGCAGAGAACTACATCTGACAGCTCTTCCCATTTAATGAGATTCACGATATCGGCAATATGAGTCGAGAGATCGACGATCGCAGAATTGAGGTGCGACCTTTCGGCCAGGCCAGTAAGGGTAGGTGTGAATACGTCGTGCCCGGCAGATTGAAGCGCCGCTCGGACGCGCTTCCAACACCAGCTTCCGTGCCATGCACCGTGGACGAGAATATAAGTTGTTTTGTGATTCCCCATGATGGTTTAGCGTTTCTGTTATTGAGACACCCCTCCTCACGCATCGGTTCTGTCGCTCGCAAGGGAAGGCAACGACTCATTGAGCCGCCGCTTGGGCAATCTCCAACTGTTGATTCTTTCTGTGTCCTGAATCTTTCGCGGACAACGCAAGAATTTTTCCAAGTGCATCCAGCAGATGCGTCCGGCAAGTACTGACGCTATCTGCAAGGACACGAGCTCGCCAGGCGACGTGACCGTCCGGGCGTACAAGTAAACAACCAGTTTCGTCTACTTCACGGGCGTCCGCCCATTCGCCATAAAGGTCGGTCAGTTCGCGACCCGGACCAATGACATATGCTTCTACCGGGATCTCAAACTGTTTTGCGGCCTCAGCCGCCGCAGTAATCCAGGCCTCGCCGCCTATTCCCGTAATCATCGTGAATCTTCCTTTGCCCACGATATCGAGGGTGGATACAGGGTGGCCATCTCTCTGCAACCAGATATGCGGGAGACGCGCGCCTGGCAAAGTCGTCCGATGATAGTAGAGTTCCGGGTCAAGCTCAGACACCGACTGACTCTTCTCCGATATCACCGCCGTGGAGACATAATGCTGGTTCATCTCAACACCATGCGCATTGAATTCATAATCCTTGGCCCTAACGGCCTTTCGTAAATGCTCACGTTGCGCTGCTGCCACCGGCGTCGCTATCTTAAGCGATTCCAGATTAGCGCGCGACTGAGTTGGATCGTCGGAACCTATCAGGCCTAAAGCTTGAAATATCGGTCCATAGGATTGGATGCTCTTGTTGGCGCGCAAGACGACCTGCTGTCCCACTGGAACTCGTTCAGGATCGTAGCTTTCAAGCAGTGCCGGGCTGGCCTTCCCTTGTAGGACAAAAGCCAGCTTCCACGCCAGATTGTAGGCATCCTGAATGGATGTGTTTGAACCGAGGCCATTGTTCGGCGGGTGCCGGTGCACGGCGTCGCCCATGCAGAAGACGCGACCGGAACTATAGCGCGTGGCGTACTGGTTGTTCACCGTCCATAAGGATGTGGATTTGATACGTATCGGTATCTCCTCATCACCTACTAGATCATGAACGATCTGTATTGCCTCAGCGTCCGTCAACTGCGGCGCACCTTGGTTGAGGTCGTACCCTTTGATGAGCATCCACTCCTTCCAGGGACGTATCATGCGAATTACGCCAATGCCGACGCCATCTTTCTCTAGTCCTGGCTGAAGCATCATATAGAGCAGGGCAGGCCTGTGTGAGACGTATTTGGTCAGATCAGCCTCGAACACAATATTCATGCTGCCGGCCAACGCCATGGAACCTTCCATGGGCAACCCAATATCCTCAGCTACTCTGCTGCGTCCGCCGTCTGCGCCAATCAGGTACTTTGCTCGAATCTGGTAGACATCTCCGCTAAGACGGTCTTGTACGGTTGCGGTCACACCGTCCTCATCCTGCGCGAGCGAAAGATATTCGGTATCAAAAAGTGCCCGTGTACCCCGCGCGGCAGCATTCCCAAGCAGTACTGGCTCCAGTAGATTCTGAGGGAGATCTGCCATCCCGCATGGACTTGAAAGCGTATAGTCGGCTCGGCGCATCGGGTGAGTTCCCAGGCCAAAAAGACGCGCGAACTCTTCGCCAGCAAGCGAGGTGCAAAACACAATATTTTCGATATCTTCCTGCGGTACCGCTAATGCTCTCGCTTCCGCCTCAACTCCCAAATCGCGCAGAATCTCGAAGGTGCGTTGGTTTGTAGCATGGGCTCTTGGAGTGTTAGCGAGCCATCGGTACTTGGTCACGAGGACATTGGGGATGCCATAAGTGCTCAGCGCGAGCGCAGCAGTTGAGCCTGCCGGGCCGCTGCCTACAATAAGAACGTCGGTTTCGATCATTAAAAAATGTCTCCCTTGCTATTGATGTCTTGACGATTCATGATTTTCGATTCGATTCGCAAGTCAGGCATTGCGTACCGGCGCAATGTTTCGGTTAGACAGAGCCGATTTTCCGGATCGTATTTGCCCTGCAACTCTCTCAGCCGGTCCTAGGTTTCCGTTCGATAGGCTGTGCGAACACGGTCAGCTTCGAACACTTCGACTCCAATCAGCTGAACAGTGCCGGTCGTCCAAATACGGATGCCAGTGCGAAGGACCGCCGTCTGCTCAGACCGCTCTTCTGACTATCCGACACAAGCTTCTTCAACATACGTACAGATCTCCTTGATGTTTAACCCGTTGGCAAATCGGCCGCACGGCAAGCGCTGGTTTCGTGTAAGACCGGCGGACTGCCAGTACCTACGTAGTTAATTCTCGGAAACTACTCGAGAATAAAGGAGTGCCAGTCCGGGATTTAACTGCAGCGCGACACTCTACAAAAGGGCGCGGGTGAAAGGCCGTCGTGCCGAGAGAGCAAACAGGTCATCGAGGCGGCCCTCCGTCGATCGAGATTCAGCGTCATTTGCATGAAAGGAAAATCCTCAGCCGTGTTCTCTCAGGCTCAGCAGCGGAGCTGCTCACTTCGCGTTGTGCAAACGTACATACTCCTTAGCCAGAACTTCCTGGCATGTCCTTAGAGTATGTGGAACGATACCTTTTTCGTTAGCCTGATCTCATCTATTTGCTGCCTAATCCTGTCAGGCATGGTTCTGAACATGATGTTTGGCTCTGTCCCTGTTGGGGTGTCCGCCGTGACGCGGAAAGAGTTCAGACCGCGGCAATATCCTTATCTTTGATAAGGGCGTTGGTCTGGATCTGCGAAATAAACCGCGGCGCCGTGCACAAAGCCAGCTGATAGAAGCGGTGAGGATGTCGGCACTCGGCAGGATGTCTTGGGCCATATGGTGCCGGCTGGCCACAACCCTGAATCGAACCCTACTTAGATTGCGGCGGACGTCAAACTCGTAGTGCGAAGCGCCTTTATGTACCTGAGCGGAGCTTCGCCGAAGAGCCGACGATACTCCCGAATGAACTGAGTTGAACTTTCATAACCGACATCAAGCGCAGCCGTTCCTACCTCATACGACTCTTCAAGCATCAATCGACGCGCTTCGTGCAAGCGTAGTCGCTTCTGGTACTGAATCGGACTCATATCCGTCAGTTCATGAAAGTGCCGATGGAGCGTAGATACTCCCATCCCGGCCATCTTCGCAAGTTGATCGATGCGTAACGGACCTCGGAAGTGCTCCCGAAGCCACGCCACTACCTTCGAGACCCTTTGCGCTTGTGAGCCAAGGCGCGCAATCTGCCGAAGACTGTTGCCTGCCGGCCCGGAAAGCAGGCGGTAAAGAATCTCCCGGTGTATCAGATCCGCCAATACAGCAATCTCGCTCGGACGCTCTATAAGCCTCGTGAGTCTGAGGACGCAATCGAGCAGCTCGGGCGTCACTGCGGCAGCCAGTTCAGACGGAGTAGGAGCGACGTTGCATTCATTGACATCGATGTGCGCCATCATTTGCCGCGCGACGTCTAGGTCCAGGTCAATCCGCAGCGCGGTATATGGCTTTTGGGAGCTGGCGTGTGGTATCGCAAACACCGTAGGGCGATCAATCGCGGTCAATTGAAGTTGGTTCTCATCGTGAAAAGAGACAGTCTCGCCGACGGAAACCTTTCGCTGTCCTCGAATACACATGCACATGCAGGGTCTGTCTATGTGGATTGTGGGGGGCACAGGTGCGGTGACGCGGGCGACGCTTAGCCCAGGAACTGGCGTTCGATATCCCCTGTTCGTTTGTGAGAAGCGTCGGATTCTCTCTTCGATTTCGTCTCTCATTGAAACCGAGATGTCGGCCGAAGGACCCCGAACTGGCGCTGAAGGTCTGGTTCCGCGATGGCGTTTGGACCCGCTTGTCATGTCTGTCTCATCTTGCCACGAGAATGTCTCTCAAAATCATGACCTGAGAGGATTAGGCAGCAAATAGATGAGATCAGGCTAACGAAAGAGGGATCGTTCCACATACTCTAGGACTACCAAGAAGTTCTGGCTAAGGAGTATTTACGTTCAGGATTTCATGATGTGACGGATTTGCTCTTGTCGGTTGGACATACCGGGGACTACCAATCTCCCCAGGTTCAACCTGCCTGATTCGCTTGCATTCGGAGCGGACTAAAGTCACGAGCGCGCGAATTAACTTACTTCAACCACAATCATAAACACTGGAGAATTTAGATGAAATACAACCGCCTTGGAACTTCCGGCCTGTTCGTGTCGGAGTTGAGCTTCGGAACCATGACATTTGGCGAGAGTTATCCGGCGCTTGGGGGCCTGACTCAGAAGGATGCCGGCGAACTGGTGGCGAAAGCTTTCGAGGCAGGAGTGAATCTGTTCGACACGGCGGACGTGTACTCCCTCGGCGTTGCGGAGCGTTTCCTCGGCGAAGCCCTTCGGAACCTGGGTGTGCCCCGTGAGAGTTACCTGGTTGCGACCAAGGCCTACGGCCCGATGGGCAAGGGGCCGAATGACGTGGGCGCCTCGCGTGGGCATCTGCTCGATGCCGTAAAGAGTAGCCTCAAGAGGCTGGGCGTCGATCATATCGACCTGTATCAAATTCATGGCTTTGATCCGGCAACTCCGATGGAAGAAACCTTGCGCGCTCTGGACGACCTCGTCCGGCAAGGGCATGTGCGTTATGTTGGCGTATCCAACTGGGCGGCGTGGCAGATTGCTAAGGCGCTCGGCATCTCAGCACATCTCGGTTTCTCGCGGTTTAGTTCTCTCCAGGCGTATTACTCGGTCGCGGGGCGCGATCTGGAGCGGGAAATCGTCCCGCTGCTGGAAAGCGAAGGAGTTGGCCTGCTGGTCTGGGGTCCTCTCGCAGGCGGTCTGCTCAGCGGTAAGCAGTCGCGGGGCGCCGAAGCTCCGGAAGGCAGCCGACGCGGGGCGGCTGCATTTCCTCCGGTTGACTACGACCGCGCCTACGACGCTCTCGACGTGATGCGCGGTATCGCTGAAACACACGGTGTCTCAGTCGCGCAGATTGCACTCGCCTGGCTGCTACACCAGAAGGTCGTATCGAGTGTGGTTGTCGGGGCCAAGCGCATGGACCAGTTGGAAGACAATCTCCGGGCGGTGAATGTCTCACTCACCGACGAGGAGCAAGCAGCCATTGCGGAGGTCAGTAAGATTCCTGCCGAATATCCAGGATGGATGATCGAGCTCTGGAGCCACTCCCGCCGCACTCAATTGGCAAACTCCAGACGGTGATTATGGGTCACTACATCAAACGTCAAAAATCGTACGTTTAGGCCTGGACGAACTTGCGAAAACCCCTTGCTAATGAACTTGGCTGCGCAACATGTTTAGGGGCACACGGTCCGCAGTTGAGACCACCCCGTGTAATCAGGAGAAGCTGGGTGCGGATTCCATCATGGCTCGAAGCAGATCATCTCTTCACTTTGAAGCCGTATACATAGAAGCAGATCGCTTCTTCATCAAGAGATCTCGCTTGCAATCGGGCGACGGACCATACATAGTGACCCAGTTAGCCGCGATACGCCGCTAACCGGCCACGCAAGCTTCTGACCTGACGGGTAGGGCATATCGTAGGCGCCTCCGCGAAGGCGGAGGCCCATTTCCCCGGAAACAGCGATCTCGCTCTCAAGGGAATAATAAGCGCCGATACGGTGATCAGAAATCTGGTCAAAAGCGCTAATTAGAATTCGTCATCCCGCTTATTTGGTTTCTCGCCACAGCTATGACATCGCTGGAATGGAATAAGAATGAGCGGCAAACGTTAAGTAGTTCAGAGAAGCACTCCCAGAAATCTCCCGAAAGTACATTTGAATGTCGACTCAAGTTGTAACCGCAGCATCCTCCGTTTCTGCCTCCAGGCCTGCCAGCTATCGCCTCGAATCGATCGATCTTCTTCGCGGTTTACTGATGCTCCTGATGGCTCTTGACCATACGCGGGACTTCTTTAGCGTGCCGACAGGCGATCCAGGTGATCCGTTGACGTCGTGGCCGGCACTTTTTGCCACTCGCTGGATTACTCATCTCTGCGCTCCCGGCTTTATCGCGTTGGCTGGTATCTCGGTCTACCTGCAGCGCCGGCGGGGCAAGTCCGCAGAACAGATGACGCGGATGCTCCTGACGCGGGGTGTTTGGCTGATCCTGCTTGAGGTGACGGTGGTGAGCTTTGCCTGGGCGTTCTCGCCGTCAACGTATCTGCAGGTGATCTGGGCGATCGGAGTGTCGATGATCTGTCTCGGGCTTCTGCAGCTGTTATCGCGGGCGGTTGCCGCGGCGGTTGGGATTCCGATACTGCTTCTGCATAACCTGCTTGATCCGATTCGCGCGGCCTCGTTCGGCAGATGGGCGTTGCTCTGGAACATGATTCATCAGCCGTTGTTGCTGAGGTATCACGGCAGCGTGATCTTTGTCATTATTTATCCGGTGCTCCCGTGCATCGGAGTTATTTTAGTGGGCTATGTGTTCGGGCCGTTTGTCTGTACGGAGCCGCACGTGCGGCAGCGGATGGCAGTTTTGGTCGGCGGCCTTTTCCTGTCCGTGTTTTCGCTGCTCCGCCTGACGCATGGTTATGGTGATCCTCGGGAGTTTCAGCATCTTGCCGCACCGTCAAGGACGGTGATGTCGTTTCTGGATGTGGAGAAATACCCACTTTCACTGCATTTTGTTCTCGCCACGGTTGGTGTGTTGTTGCTGGTTTATGCCCTGTTCGACGCCGTCGCCACACGCGGCTGGCTGCCCCGGCTTCGCGGTTTTCTAGAGGTTTTCGGACGCGTTCCGTTTTTTTTCTATGTTCTCCATCTCTACCTGCTTCATAGCGCTGCGCTGCTGCTGAGCGTTCACGAACACCTTAACTGGCATTACTTCATCCCGCCTAGAACGCCTCATGGCGGCGATCTCGCGGGGTGGGGTCTTAGCCTTCCGCTGGTTTACTGTGTATGGCTTGGCGTCATTCTGGCTTTATATCTGCCATGCTGGTGGTTTGGACGACTGAAGGCTCGCCGGCGCGACTGGTGGCTGAGTTACCTGTAGCCAAGCGTCGAATCACCTATGATGCATGGATTTCAAAGGATTCTTCCGCTGTCAAAACGAGCAACGCTGTGACACCTTCACCATTTCCGATGCATACAGCCGCTTCCTGATTCGCTGCGAGGCCATCAAGAAAACAGATTCTGAATCGGTTGATGCCATCTGCGACTCAGCCATGCGTGAATACGGTATGCCGGAACGTATTCGAACGGACAACGGTGTTCCATTCGCGAGTTCTGGTCTACTCGGGTTGAGCAGACTAGGGCTGAAATGGATTCGGCTCGGAATCGCGCACGAGCGAATTGACCCCGGCATGCCCACCCAAAACGCTCGACACGAACGACGCATCGAACGTTGAAGCAAGATACTGCGAGTCCGCCAGCAGCAGACTTGATCGAGCAGCAAGAAAGATTCTCGCGATTCAAAAATATCTACAACTACGAACGACCGCATGAGGCGCTCGACTTGGCCACACCAGGTTCGGTTTATGTCCCCAGTACGCGACCGTTTCCAGTATCAATCGGGCTAATCGAATACGGTCCTGACTTCATACTACGTCGAGTAAAACATCGCGGCGACTTTAATTGGGGCAACGAATACGTGTTTATCAGCACGGTACTGAGCAAAGAAGTGGTTGGGTTCTTGCCCATCGATGAAGATCTGTACCAGGTTTGGTGGGGCAAGACGTGGCTCGGCGATTTTGACGCTTGGGCGATGAAGTTCAATCCGAGAAAGAAAATCCAATAAATCGTCAAACACGACTCCGTCGCGATCGAGAACCGCCACTTCGGCTTCTACATTCTACAGATACCGCTCCGCCTAAGACTTGTGATCAAGGCCAAGCCCTACGGGCGGCTGCGCCGGCCTTGACACGAGCCCGGCTACGCGAACACCCGCTGTTCAAGAAGGCGAAGTGGCATTGCTAAGTGACGACACAAATCGAGAACAAATCACTTGCATGTCCGGCGGAATTGGATTAACACTGTTGGAGACGAGTCGGCTTCCGAACTTGTCACCCATCCTGCCGGGACATTTTGTAACCCCACTCCCAGGTTGCACAGGATCGCCTACCAGTTTCTCTGTGTCGAAGATGAGCACAGCATTGCTACCCCGCTCCGTCACGTAGATGCGGTCTCCTGAAGGCGACATCGCAATGCGCGCTGGACTACATGCCGCGGGCACGCGAGACACGACCGAGTGCGCTGGGTCCGTCTTCGCACGCTCCACATCGACGACAATGATCGCGCCTTCAGGTTTTGGTGGCAATCGCTGTTGCGGGGTCCTGACCCTCAGGCTTACAAACCTTCGGCCAGTTCCAATCGGGTGGTGCGATCAAGCTCGACGTGTACAGGTATCGCCCTACCTTTGAAAATGTAAGCGCGATGGGACCGACGCCAACGGGGATTGTACCGATGGCTTTCCGGTCATGCTCCAGATCGACGACGGAAATGGTGCGCGCGGCCTCTTTACTGACGAAGAAAAATTTGCCGTCACGAGTGATATTCAAATAGCCGCTCATCGGATCCTCGCCGTCGCTGATCGATGCAACGGTGGGATCCCCCTTTCCAGACTCAAGCCGTTTCACATCTAGGAACAATACAAAGTGGCCGCTTGCCACAATGAGCTGTTTCCCGTTCGGGGTGAGAGCCATCCCGAGGGGGTGGCCTTCGACCTTTACAGCGCGTTCCAGTTCCACGCGGCCCTGGTCACGACGAAGGACTGCAATATTGCCGTTGTCGAGTGAAACAAAAAGCCAACACCCGGGTTGATGACGGGTTGAAGGAATGACGCTGAAGGGGTGTCCTGGCAAGGCAACACTCACGACCGGCGATGGGGGCGCCCAATTGCATTCAGCTCTGGCGAATCCGGCAACAAGAGTGAATGCGCAGACCAGAATTGACCGCTACATTGCCATGAATGAGGATGAGTTGACACCGGCGTGAGTTAGGACTGTTTCTGTCAGATTTTGACCTGTTCGTGCAACGTCATTGTGGAAGGTCAGCACGTTCGTGAACGTCTGGGATGCAGTTGGGGTCGGAACGGGACTTAGGCTGGTGTGGGTTTGGAAAGAAGACCCACCGCAGCCGGTA
>DATAYL010000587.1:0-13220 GCA_036272575.1 Bryobacteraceae bacterium
TACGAGCGTCGGACTGCCTGAAGAGCTTCCAACCGAGAAGACGATACCGTTTGGCTGGCTTTGATTCCTGCTCGACTTGCGCCCAACTCCGGCTGTACCCAGGTTTATACTCGTAAAACTTGGTCGACGCGTGAAGGAACACACGCTTGCTGTCGACATGCTGTTTGGTCCTTATCGCAACTTTGTTTGCTATTTCTGATGACGACAGGCAGACCATCGCTGTGCGTGGTCTGCCATTTTCCGCACAACCTCTATGTGGAACAACTCTACCGCTCAAATTCCAACTTCGTAGGCACTCTCCGAAAACCCCGCGTCAACACGCAAAGATAAACACCGCCAATCCCAAGCCACAAAAATCCCATTACCTTCGCCTTGTCGCTTAGATTCATCCAGACGTAACAACAAACAGAAGCGCCGCATAGCGGAACGAAAAGGTTTTCCAAAAGATACTTTCCTTTCCTCAAATGCAGACGAATGAAATAGTGATAGATCACACTTACATTCACCAGAATGAACCCGACAAACGCGCCAAAATTCAACAACTCCACTGCCGATTGGAATCGGATGAAAAGAGCGCCTGTCAATGTGAGCCCCGAAACCACCCAAATGGCTCGCGTCGGCGTCCCATGACGAGGATGAATATACGAGAATACCGAAGCAGGAATCACGCGGTCCCGGCCCATCGCAAATAGTAACCTCGAAACCCCGGCTTGTCCGGTAAGCGCGCTCGCTAACCCAGCCACCAGCAGTACAAACGTGATGAGCGCAAACAGGAATGCCCCTCCAGCTCTTCTGCCGATATCGAGTATGGCCGTTTCTGCCTCGGGAAAGCTGTGATAATTTGACCAAACTAGCGAAGCAAGATAAACCGTCAAAACACAGATCAAGGTCTGCAGCACACAAACAAAAATTGTAGAAAAGCCGATGTCCCGCCGCGGGTCAATCGTGTCTTCCGCCAGCGTCGATATCGCGTCGAAACCGATGTAAGACAACGTCGCGATACCTGCCCCGAGCATCAGCGGCTGAAGAGCCAGGCTTTCCGACTGAACCAGCGCGCGTGGCGAGAAGATGTAAGCAATTCCAAATCGAACAGCGACGTTGTGAACTGCAAAGCCGATAAACAGCAGCGCACATCCCGTCATCACGATCATCATGGCAGTGTTGGCGCACGCCATCAGTCGAATACCTCTTACGTTAACCAAGGTAACGGCCGCCGTAAATAGAAAGACCCAGGCGAAATACGGGATGGCTGGCAAAAGACGAGCCGCCGTAATCGCAGCGTAAATGACGCTCTCGAGCGGAATCAGAAAATAGTCCAGGATCATCGCCCAACCCGCCAGAAAACCGATAAACGGTCCGATGGTCTGCTGCACATAGGTATACGTCGAGCCCGCCGACGGGTACGCGACAGCCATCCTGGCATAGCTGGCAGCCGTGAAAAGCATCGCCACCATCGCAACTAGATAGCTAAGTGCCGCATGCCCCCATGAAACCTGTTGAATAATCCCGTATACCGGGTAAGGTGCGGTGGGCGTAAGAATAACGAGGCCAAAAAATATCAGGTCCCTGCGAGTTAATACTCGCTTGATTCCTGACCCCGTCTGCTGGCCGGATACTGCCGAGGACGAGCCCGTCATTTTGTGTGAGTCTGCATGTCGTTGTTCAGTTCGCCCGTCGTAAAAATACCCTGAAACGGCATCGTCGCTGCGCCAATTATGCTGGCCTGCCCGCCCAAGCTGGATGGCCGTAACACAAGATTCCGAAAATTAACAATTTCCTTTTCTTTCGGGAACTGCTCGCGAATGAGAGGCGCTGTCAGGGACCACGACTCGTTCAGCACAGAATCGATTACCACCGAATCGGGATTGAAGCCCCACGCAATATTGGCGATACCTATGCCAAGATAACGGCACGTTTCAGCCAGCACTTCAAGAGCTTCTTTCTCGCCGGCCAATGCAAGATGGCAAATCCGGCTCGCCCGCGACCGGCTATCTTTTCCAGCCGCCAATCCTCGTTTGCTTCTTGCTGCTGCATATCGCTCACACAAGGCCCTACTCGAAGCTAAACTCTCCAGACAGCCGGCCGCATCCAACTTAGCGGACCCGCCGGTATCTCGAATCACCATCTGTCCGAACTCGCCGGCTGCATAGCCCGCCCCGCAATATAACTTCCCCTCTAAAACGAGCCCCGTTCCAAAACCCTCATCAACCATGGCAAACAGAAGCGATTTGCTGTTTCGAACTTCAAGCAGCGTCCCATAGTTGTACTCCGCAATGGCTGCCAATCGCACATTGTTGTCCACTTCCGCCGCCAATTTCAAAGCCTCGCCAAGTGTTTCTTTTACCGGCACTCCCACCCAGAATGGAAGGTTTCCTAACTCGACTATGCCCGTCGTACCGTTCACGATGCCCCGCACGCTCACCCCTAGTCCTTCTATTCGGGAAAGACCGTAACGCTTCCGAAACTCGTAAAATTTTTCAATCAGCAGGTCTAGCGTCTCATCCGGTGTCGCCGGTGTCGGAAAGCTGAGCGAGTAAATAACATTCCCAGAGAGCGTAACAGCCGCCATTTTCGATTCGCTTCGCCGAATTTCCGCACCTATTCCAATCCTGTATTCGTCGAGGCGTAATCGCGTGCCGGGCCGGCCCCCGGTCGAGTTTTCAGCCCCATCTTCGCGAACGAGCTTTCGTTTAATCAGCCCCGATATGATGCGCGAGACACTTCCTTCAGTAAGGCCGCTTCGTCGGGCAAGATCGGCGCGCGACATCGAGTCGTGCCTTCTGAGCAACTGAAGAACAGCCGCGGAATTAGCCCCGCGCACCGATGTCGGTCTAAGAATTTTATTGCCGCTCGACAATCCCCAGAATACTTAATTGCTATCGACAAGAAATCTCAGCCCAAATTGGCCCGCTCACCGCAACCGTGCCGGCTTAATCGTCCACGCCTGCAACCGTGCTATATCCAACAACGTCGCCGGCGCAAAGTTTTTCGGATGAATCGGCCAACTAAACGAGCCCTTAGCATCGTTCGCGACATATTGCTCAAATGCGACTTTTCCATGCATCACTCGAATAGGTCCGGTTGACAGTAAGTGCTCCGCCAAAGTGGCCGTAAGATCTGCAAGCGATAGCGTCTGCGATCCTAAGAACACTTCGCTCGGCAAACGTCCATTTGTCTCGATAAAGGAAGCAACGTCACGAACTGAGCCGTCGAAAACAAACGCCGGAATGGTGTCCTCGGCATAAGTCGTAGTGCCGGCCGTGGTAGGACCGTCAACATAACGCACTGGCAGACCAAGCAGCTCGAGCAAGATGTCGGCAGCGGAAAGATCGCCCGAAGCCGTCGACAGATAGTTGATCGATTCCCTGAAGTGCCGCGCTAAGGTGAGCCTGTCCACCGGTGGCGCAATCGGGTTCGCATAGATCCGAAGCAGATCGTCGGCAGCAATAAACTGAACTCCTGGCACCGCTTTCGCATGCTTCACATAATCATGCAGAATCGTGAAGCATCGCTCTGCATCCTCACGGCTCCGCTGTTTCGGCATGACCCAATCCTTTCGATCCCGAACGCTTCCGCCCGCAAAATTCACCGCATCCCAAAACTCGGTGTGCTCAAATTCTGTCGGATGGTAGTAACTGCTGATAAGCCCGCCGCCGGATTGCGAGAAATGTCGAACGGCCTCATCGAACTTCTGGAAGCGGCTCGCTGGGGGCACATCGGGTTCCAGTTCCGCGCGAATTTGGTAGGGTCCCATTTCGTACACGTACAGCAATCCTCCATACCAAAACGGCTGATCGTTTAACCCGACCTGATTTCCTGCATCCAGATACACACGTACGCCCATTTGCCGTAGCGCTACATTACTCTGCGGCGCCCACGAGCTGCCCGGCTGCCCGTAGCATGCTGGGGTAACTGCAAAAATCCGGCTGACATCCTCGAATCCTCCCCGTTCCCTTCGGGCAAACTCGGTTGCGCCCTCCAAAAGCCCGAGATGCTCCTCATAAACCGCTGGCGTCGGCTGGATGCTGTGCCAGTTCGAGTGATAACCGATGCAGTGTTTCGCGAGCGCTTCAATGACGTCCTGACGCTGGCGTCTTTCGAGCGTGCGAGCCTTCTCGCCGACGACCTTGAACGTAGCGCGTACGCCCAGTTCGTCCAGGTCTTTAGCGATACGAAGCGCGGCATCGTCCGAAATCGGGTCAACGTAATCCTCCGTATCGAACCAGAGGATCACATACGTCTTCGCTTGACCAAACGCCACGTTCACAGCAATGAGAAAGAAAATACAAACACGCCAGATAGCCACACGCCAGATAGCCATACAAATTGGTAGGGGCCGGGCGTGCCCGGCCCGCTGCCGTTATCTTACTTCCTTGCACACTGTACGAAACCCGGACCAAATAATCAACCCCAACATTTTTTTCGCACACATCCCCATTGACAAATCACCCCACTTGATATACGTTTGATGAAACTTTCATGTGGGGGATCTTGCCTGCTTTAATGCAGTGCACAAGAAAGTCGGACTAGGGCACGGTGCGTCATTTCACGCCAAGCCGCGGGCACGTCGCTCTAGCGCCTTACCGGAGCCACGTGTCTCCACCTCTCGTTCGAGCAAGGAGGAATTTTATCCATGCAGCCCTTCAACTCGGGTTTTTTCCCGAACTGCGGCCGTGGTCAAGGCCCAACGGCCCTCATCCCTTGCCTGGCGCTTCTCGCCGCATCCTTTCTTTCCGTTCATTCCGCTGAAGGGCAGGCCGCGGGAAACATCTCCGGATATGTCCGCGATTCGAGCGGCGCCGGCATCCCGATTGCTTCAGTCACTGCCGTCATGAACGAGCAACAGCTCACGCGCTCCGCCCAGGCCGATAATCAAGGCTTCTACAGCTTCATAGGCTTACTCCCGGGACACTACCAGATCTCTTTCCAAGCAAACGGATTCCAGCAGGAAGTGCGATCCGGCATTGAACTCACTGTCGGACAAGATCTTCGTGTGGACGCTTCGCTCACCATCGGCTCCGTTCAAACGAAGGTAGAGGTCGGCACAAGTGCTCCCTTGGTCAATACCGTGTCCTCCACTCTCTCCGGTCTCATCGATGATCGCCGGGTAGTCGATCTGCCCCTCAACGGCCGCAACGTGATTGGCTTGGCCGGAATCCTTCCCGGAGTTACCAACGTCAGTGCTCCACAATCCATGGGCGACGCCCGCGGCGGCCCCACCCTGGACGTGAATGGCGGAAGACCCAACATGAACCTGTTCACCTTGGATGGCGGCTATTTCAACAATCCTTCGCGTAACACCGGTATCAATTACCCGCCGCCGGACGCCATCCAGGAAGTCCGAATACTGACCCAAAACTTCAATGCCGAATACGGCCACAGCCCCGGCTCCCAAGTGGTCGTCCTTTCCAAAGCCGGTACCAATTCTTTCCATGGAGCCGCCTGGGAATTTTTCCGCAACAACGTCCTCAATGCGCGTGACTTCTTTGCGCCCAGTGTGCCTACGGAGCGCGAAAATCAATTCGGTGGCGCCGCCGGTGGCCCCATTCTGAAAGACAAGCTCTTCGTCTTCGGCTCCTACCAGGGTTTAACCAATCACCAACAAGCCGTAAGCCACGTCGCCACTGTTCCCAGCGCGGCCGAACGCAACGGAGACTTCACATCTTTGAGCACCGCGCTGGTTGACGCAACCGACCCCTTGACCGGCAAACCTCTCACCGATGCCAATGGTAGGCCCTGCGTCGCAGGCAACGTCATTGCGGCCGGCTGCATCAGCCCCGTCGCTACCAAGCTGCTGGGGTACATCCCGCAGTCTGCCACTGGCCAAGTCGTCTCTTTAGCCGCTAACCCGATTACCGAAAACCTCGGCGAAATTCGTGTCGATTGGAGCCATAACGATAAACATCATCTCTTCGGCCACTATTACCAGGATCAGAACAACAATACCGATCCTTTCGGCGGCGGCAATCTTCCCGGCTACATCAGCACCAGCTTCTCTGTTGTGACCAAACAAGCAACCCTGAATGACACCTACTCTTTCTCGCCAACTCTCATCAACCAGGCCATCTTCTCAGTGCTCGACAGCAATTCGCGCGAAGTAAACAATCAAACGATCAACCCTAGCTCTCTCGGCGTCAACCTTCCGCAGTATCTGCCGAATGGCGGAATGATTTTTAACATTGGAGGCGGCGGCAGCGACGTCTCTTTAAGCAGTAACATCCCGACTGCCTTCACCGGCATTAGCTACCAAATTCGCGATGACCTCACTTGGATCAAGGGCCGCCATAGCTTCAAGTTTGGGTTTGAAGTATTGCCGTTGAATTTCCGTCAGATATTCATTGAGGCGCCTTCCATGACCTTTGATGGCACCCGCAGTGGTGATCCAGTCGCCGACTTTATTCTCGGCGCATTTGACACCACGAATGTCGCATTCGGAGTGCGCGATACCAATGCCTCCAGCACGTTTAATTCTTTCTATGCCCAGGACGAATTCAAAGTAAATCCACGTTTTACTCTAACGCTTGGATTGCGTTATGAACCCTTTCTACCCTGGGTCGAAAAGAATAATCAAATTGACACGGTCAGACCAGGGCAGCAATCCGTCAAAGTCCCGGATGCTCCGCCGGGCATCGTCTTTCCTGGCGATCCCGGCATCACCAGAGGCCTCGACCCTGCTGATCTGAACAACTTCGCCCCGAGAATCGGCTTGGCTTGGGATCTCTTCGGCACTGGCAAAACCAGTGTGAGGGCCGGCTACGGATGGTTCTACGAAACCATCAACGCCGATTCCATCGCTCAGGAAAACCCGCCATTCGCAGGCTTCCTGGCGGCAGCCGGCGGCAATGCTGCTGACCCGTTCGGCTCCATCGGGCAAACCGCTCCTCCCGCAACCGTGAGCGGCAAATTTGGCTGCGTCAAAATATCCACTTATCCCGGCTACAGTTGCCCGCTCTTCCCTCTGCCTGTTTCCGGCCTGTTCACCGGCCCCAATCTGGTCTCCCCCTACATTCAAGAGTGGACCTTCTCGATCCAGCACCAACTCACTCCAAACACCATGATCGAAGCCGCCTATGCTGGCAAGATCGGCACAAAAATCGAGGCGTTGCGAACGTACAATCCAGCCAAATTTGAAAATGATCCCATCACCGGCGCTCCGCCATCCCAAGGCAACGTAAACAATCGCGTTCTCTACGAGCCCGGCATTCTCGGTCCGCAAGAATTTCTGCTCGGCAACGATTTTCGAAGCTGGTATCACAGCCTCCAAGTTCAGGTCACCAAGCGTTTCAGCCAGGGACTCTCCGTCGTCGGCTCCTACACTCTCGCCAAGTCGATTGACAGCAGCTCAACCGATAACCTCGGCGCCCAAGTTGCCAATCCCTTCAATTTGCACCAGGAAAAAGGGCGCTCTGACTGGGATCGCCGCCACTCCTTCGTTGTCTCCTGGCTTTACTCTCCGTCTGTGCACTTGTCCAATCGAGTTGCTAACTACGCGCTCAACGGGTGGACCTTCACCGCAATTCAGTCAGTCGCAAGTGGCCTGCCCATCACCTTCTGGCAAGGTCAGGACGTCGCTTTGGATGGAACGCAAAACAGCCAGCAGCACGCCGAGCTCGCTCCAGGCGCGACCGGTTCCACCATTACTCTGAGCAAGCCGAACCGCAACGCATTTGTCAACGACTTCTTCAACGCCGCGGCCTTCGTGAACCCGAATCTGGTGGCTCCAGGAACCTACGGCAACTCCGGCCGCGGTATCCTCAGCGGCCCTGGTTTCGCCAACACAGATTTCAGCATCTTGCGAGACTTTCCTTTCACGGAGCGCCTGAGACTGCAATTTCGAGCCGAGATGTTCGACGTATTTAACCAGGTCAACTTTAATCTGCCAAACTCCTATGCGAATACGGCGCTGGTTACTTCAACAGGTGCGCTCGCCAACGGCGGAACGTTCGGGCAGATACAATCGACTGTCTCAGGCACCGGTCGGCAGATCCAATTTGCTCTCAAGCTTCTCTGGTGAGATCTTGATTCGCCCGATATTGTTTCCGATCGTGCTACTGTGCCTCTCGCTGTCAGCGCTTGCGCAGCAGTCAGATTCCTCGCTTTCGGAGCTTCTGGATCGTTACCAAGCCGAGCCGTCTAATGTTCGTCTCTGTCAACAAATCGCTCTCGCCTATACAAAATCGAACGAATTCCCACAGGCAGCCGAGTTTTTCCGCAAAGCTCTTGCCCTGGATCCACAGAGCATTCCGTCTGCTAAAAATCTCGCCACTGTCCTCTGGTTCGCCGGCCAAAAAAACGAATCGATCACGCTATTCCGTTCGTTAGAGAAAAAGATTCCTGACGATCCCGTTCCGCAGCTCTACTTAGCTCTCAACGCTTATGACAAGAAAGACATGGAACCGGCCGCCTTACACTTCGAGCGAGCCGGTGCTTTCGCCTCTGACAATCCTGAAGTACTTCCGTTTGTTGTCACCGCGTTTCTTGTCACCAGCCGTGCGCACCAAGCTATCGATATCCTCCAAAACAGATTGAAAGCCGATAATTCAGACGCACAGATCTATCGCTGGCTCGGTGATGTCTATGACCGTCAAAATCTGCCGCAAAAGGCCTGGGACGCCTACTCAAAGGCAATTGCCGCCGCGCCCAAATCGGAAGAAAATTACCTTGCCCTCGCCGCTTTTTCAATCGAGCACAGAAACGCCGCCATTGCGCGCGACGTGCTGGGTCGCGGCTTGGCTCATTTGCCCGGTTCGGCCAAGTTGACGCTCGAAACAGGTTTGGTCTCGGCGCTCCAAGGTAATTTTGATCAAGCAAAAACGGAATTCCGTCAAGCAAGCTCTTTAGATCCGCATTGGTCGCTTCCGCTCCTCGCGCTCGGTATTACTGATCTGCAGACAGGCGATGCCGAGCACGCCACTGAGGTCTTTCAACAAGCTAGGCGTGTCGCGCCAGACGATTATCGCTGTTATTATTTCCACGCGCTTGCTCTGAACCGTTCGCAGAGCTCTTCCACGCGCTCGCAAGCCATAGAAGAACTGCGCCACGCCATCGCGCTTGATCCCAACCATGTACAACCAAGAATTGCTCTGGCTCAAAACCAACTTTCAAGTGGCAACATCGCCGAGGCCGAAGCACAGCTCCGTGAAGCCATACGACTGGACCCGAGTGAGCCTACCGCGCTCTACAAACTTGCCCTGCTATGTCGGCGGGAAGGCAAGAAACAGGAAGCAGACCGACTCCTTGCCTCTTTTCAGTCTTTAAAGAAGAGTGCTGGCGCTGATGAGAATGAATTCGTCTTGCTCTCGCAGACCATCAGATGAGAAAGGTTTCCAAGTAGAACATTGAGCATTCTTATCAGCGATCCCGACTTGAAGGAACAAGTATGTGCATACGTGGACCGTCAAGCACCGCGGCTCATACAAATTATTCAGGACCTCGTTCGAATCCCTTCCGAGAACATGCCGCCATTCGGCGCCGAATCTGCATGCCAGCAATATTTAGCACGCGCGCTCAGTAATCTCGGACTGGAGCCTGATCTCTATTCGCTCGACGAAGTACCCGGACTTAGCGTGCATCCCTTATATTTTGCCGGCCGGAATTACACAAACAGACCCAACTTAGTCGCTCGCAAAGCTGGCGCCGGCGTAGGTCGCTCGCTGCTTCTCTCCGGCCACATCGACACCGTACCGCGGGGCTCCGAATCTTGGACCCGGGAGCCATTTGGCGCGGAAGTGCAGGGTAATCGGCTCTTTGGTCGCGGCGCTAACGACATGAAAGGCGGCATCGCAACAAACTTGTTTGTTCTCGAAGCTCTCAGCGAATTGAACGTTTCCCTCGCTGGAGATCTCATCTTCGAGTCCGTCATAGACGAAGAGTTTGGCGGTTCGAACGGTACCCTCGCTGGCCGCCTTCGCGGCTTCAACGCCGACGCGGCCATCATCTCCGAGCCCTCTTTTCTGCGCGTCTGCCCTGCCCAGCGCGGCGGCAGAACCGCCCATATCCTCTTGCAAGCTGCGGGCGGCGTTTTGCATGAGGGCAAACTTGGAACCGGCATCGTCGAGCAATTAAGCTTCTTCCTCGAAAAGCTGAAGGCTTTCGCCGAGCAGCGCCGCTCTCGTGTCCGAATGCACGAGCTCTATCGTCACCACGTCGATCCCGTGCCGGTAAACGTAACCAAGATCATCACGAGCCCTTGGGGAACGAGTGAGCCGATCACGATTCCGGAACGCTGCCAAATTGAGCTCTACTGGCAGACCATGCCCGGCGAAACGCAAGCCGAGGTCGAGGCTGAGTTTTTTGCCTGGCTGGATTCGCTTGTGAACCAGCCAAACAGTCCATTTTCAGAGCGTCCCGACGTCACTTTCCCGATACGGTGGCTGCCCGCCTCGGCCATTTCAAAAGATGCTCCTTTGGTTTCGGAGCTGGCCGCCTGTGCGGCCGCTATTTCAGGTGAAGCTGCTCCCATCGTCGGCATTGAGGGGCCTTGCGATTTGTATGTCTTTCAACAAGGATTCGGTATTCCAGCAGTTCTTTGGGGCGCAAAAGGAGCCAATACACATGGATCAGACGAATATCTCGAAATCGATTCGGTCATTCAGGCCGCCAAAACCCTACTCCTCTTTATCTGCGTGTGGGGCGGCTTGCAAAGCCGCGGGCCGGATGCCGTCTGGCCCTAGCCTGCTATGTCTTCTCTTGGCGTTCTGTAGCTCCCTTCCCGCCGCCACTACATCCGCCCTATTTGCCCGCGGCTACACGGTACTTCCAACTCCGCAAAGTGTCGAGCTGCGCGAACACGATTTCGATTTCGATCACTCCTGGCATCTTGACCTCGGACCAGGAGTAAAACCAAAAGACGTAGCTGTCGAAAGCCTGAACCTGGGGCTATCGGAGCGCTTTCATATTGTCCTGAACGGATCGTCCAAAGTGCTTGCATTAAACATTAGCCCGAATTCTGTATCCGTGGGCGGAGCCACTGACCGAAACCGCTCCGCCTTAGCCGAACAAGCTTACAAAATCGCGCTATCCAGTGACCGCATAACCATTACCGGCAATACCGCAACCGGCCTTTTCTACGGTGTCCAAACATTTCTGCAACTACTCAAACCCGACGCTGGGAAACTACGACTGCCCGAAGGCGAAATCAAAGACTGGCCGGATCTCGAACTGCGCGTCATCTATTGGGACGACGCCCATCATCTGGAACACATGGATGTCCTCAAAGCGGCGCTCCGGCAAGCTGCCTTCTACAAGATCAACGGATTCTCTATCAAGCTCGAAGGCCACTTCCAATACCAGCACGCGCCTGCTATCGTTGAGCCGTATGCGCTGACTCCCGCTCAGTTACAGGAGTTAACCGATTACGCGCTGGGATATCATGTCCAGCTTATCCCTTACTTGGATGGACCTGCGCATGACGCGTTCATTCTGAAACACCCCGAGTATGCGCGCCTTCGCGAATACCCGGACAGCAATTATGAATTCTGTGCCGTCGATCCGGATACGTACAAACTGTTGGATGGCATGTACGACGACCTGTTGACAGCTAATAAGGGCGCGCAGTACTTCGTGCTTTCCACTGACGAGCCTTACTACGTCGGGCTGGCCGACAACGATCAATGTCGTGAAGCGGAACGCGCGAAACAACTTGGCAGCGTGGGCAGAATGCTTGCCGAGTTCGTCACCAAAACCGGGGACTATCTCCATCAACGCGGCCGCCAAGTCATCTTTTGGGGAGAGTATCCTCTAAAGCCCGACGATATCAGCGCTCTTCCCAACTACCTCATCAACGGCGAGCTCTATGGGCCGCTCTTTGATCCCGCATTTCGCGCCCGCGGCATCCGGCAGATGATTTATACCTCCACGGAAGGCGAAGAGCAACTGTTTCCGCAATACTACATTCTGCCTTCATCCAAACGCTTGCATCCGGCGAAGACTCCTGAAGCAGGGCGCGTTCAGGAGATCTTCGACCAAAATTCGTTTACTTCGCTCGAGAATCTCTCCTCCACCAGGCCCGATTCTGCGCAAGCAAATCAGGCCGACGTCATCGGCTCCTTCGTCGCCGGATGGGCAGATCCCGGATTACACCCTGAAGTCTTCTGGCTCGGATATGCAACCGGTCCAGCTTCCGCCTGGCATCGCGCCGCTCCCGACCCTAAAGAAATGGAGAGCAGCTTCTATCAATTGTTTTATGGATTTCGCGCAACTTCGATCGGCCGTTTGTATCAGCTCATGAGTGAGCAGGCGCAATTTTGGGAGGATAGTTGGGAAACCGGCCCTTCATCGGCACGCTCGCCCATTTGGGGCTCGTCCTACAGCATATTCAATCCGCCTCGGCCCGCGCACGATCAATATTTGCCGTTTCTGCCGGTTTCCTCTGCGCCTCTTCTGCACCTGGATTACGATTGGCTTCCTTCAAATACCAAAAGGTTGGCCTTGGCCGGCGACTCTCTGGCGCAGAATGACGAACTACAGGACTTGATCCGGACGAACATGACCCGAATCAGTTTCAACCAATACAACTTGGAGGTCTTTCTCTCGATCGCTAATTTGTATCGTCAGAACCTGGTTATGTTGCAAGACTTGGGTCGAATTGCAACGTCCCTATTGGATGCCCAGAGCTATGCCGGAAAATCAGACGCCGATAAAGCGGTAGCCTCGCTCGATCGCGCTCTGAATATCGCAGAGAGCATCCGTCAATATCGCAACCAAGTGCTGCAAAACGCTACCGATACCTGGTACAAGTCGTGGTTTCCGCGCGTCCCGGAAGCCAAGGGTAGACGTTATCTGGATGCCGTGGATGATGTCAAAGATCATCAGCCGGTCCGGACCGTGGACATGAGCTATCTGGTTTACCGTGAGTTGTTGTACCCGCTCGATAACTGGGCAAAAGCTGTCGTTGCTGCTAGAAACCAGTATGCGGCCGCTCACGGCCTGCCTCCTCGTACTTTTTCTCTGCAGTGGACGGAAACCCAGTCGACGATAACGGCTGCTCGCGCTCCTGATAGCGGGAATTAGCTTGCGTTTGCGCTTTCGGCCTTGGCTGTCGGCAAGCCGGTTCCACAGAAATCCCGCTGGCGTTTGGTCCGAAAACTCAATCTGCGTAAATCGGTGTAGGTTGCTGTCGGCCTGATGACCGCTGCGATAATGAGCGAACCAGATGCCGAGAGTTCTTGATCCAATCCAATTCGTGATGATTGCCCTCGCTGGTTGGATGAATCAACGCC
>DATAYL010000588.1:0-3523 GCA_036272575.1 Bryobacteraceae bacterium
GACCTGCTGGCGCCGTTTTGGCGCGGGAGCAATACCAAAGCGGCGTAAGATGTTGCCCACGGTTTGGTCGGACACGCGATGGCCGAGAATCTCTAGTGCTCCGGCGATGCGACCATATCCCCAGCCGCTATTCTCACGGGCAAACGCACGATCAGTTCTGTGCTGTTCCGACCGATTGGCGGTCGTCCCGGATAGAGGCGGTGCCGCGAGCCGTCGAACTTGTGAGCGACGAGCTTCCGAAACCAGACGAGAATGGTGCTCGGTTTGGCAGCCGAGGCCACCGGTTCGAGTTCTTGCCGTCCGAGTCGTTTGCCGATGACGGCCAGAGTGCCACGCTCGGGATCGGTCAACAAAAGGCGGAACGGCAGACGGGCACGAAAGATTCTATTCTCGGCCAGCAGATATTCATTCTGCAGCAGAAGCTGCTGATTCACCATTCCGGTCACATACGCCAATAACCGCGTCACTTGTGTGCTGTGCATGGGAACAGGCCATCATACTTCCTTTGCTCTCAGCACGTTCGAGATTTTTTACCTTACGGCTATGGCGTGGCTCGATAATGCCTTGTGTTTTCACTAAGTACGGGTTTTGACCATACGGGGTGTCAACCTACGTTATCAGCGGCCCGGGCCTTTTGTTTCAGGTGTTCTAGGGCGATCAGATGTTCGTTGATTGCTTCGCAAGAGGCTTTCACTGCCGGAACGGAGGACAAATTAAATACCTCCGCAGAACCGAGCACACTTACGACTTTTCGAATCAGGTCTCGACACTCAATCGTATCCCCACCCGCATCGTTCGCAGCTTCCAGAAGTCGATAGACATCGTCTTCTAGTTGCCAAAATCGATCAAGAACCTCGGACTCTTCTGAACGTCCACGAAACGTCAGGTGAACTTGCTCTGCAGCCTGCTCAACAAGTTTAGAGAGATGGTCCACTGTCGTGTTAGCCAAGATGAAAACTCCAAAAACTAATAGACTACACTGGCGTAGTTCGCGGCCATGCACCGCGCCGGCGTAATCCGGTTTCGGGAGGTTTCGACGTTTGAGAACAGCCGGGCATAATACTCACTACATCGGAGAGAGTATGAATCCCCAGACCTTTACCCTTCATTTGAGCCCAGAGGAGTTAGTGGCGCTATTCTTCGCCCTAGAAGGTGATGGGCAAGGCGAGCGACCCGAACACGAAGCGCCGCTACTGCGAATCCTCACAACTTTGGACGGCATGATTACCCCCGATATGCTTAGATTGCCGAATGGTGACAACGCGCTGTGATCGTGTAGAATCCCACCCCGATTAGAAGACTTGACACTTATCTTTCACGAACCGGATTGCGGCGGCCTAATTGCAGGTCCCAGTGGCCGGCTTAGGTGCGAGGAATGCGGAAAGCGGTTTACGATCGCGGGTGTACGGGCGCAATTCTCAGCGGAAGCTCAGCCAAACGTGGCACGCGCTGTTGCTCTGTTTGAAGTGGCCGAGGCACGGGCGAACTAGGCGGATTTTAGAGGCGTACCGTCTACGGCTAATTTCTCGACCGTCCCGTACTCGGTGTCCTCAACTTCGAAGTACTCGATGTCCTCGCCGTATCGCTCCTGCGTCTCCCGCATTTCCTCTTTGATATTTCCGTTCAGATCGCCTAGGACCTTCCCGGTTTTCAGCTTCGCGCGTAATCGAGTCATATGGTCAGTTGTCAGTCTATATCAGCGAGGCATACACCCTGTTACTCATCGTGCCGTTAACGATGTCTCCACGGCTAGTTGGAACACTGGCGCTTTTGCGGGCAGGATAGCTGGGAACGGCCGCAGGTAGCGAACTTCGATATACTCGCGTCGTGCCGGACCCAGAACAAATCTCTCTTTCAGTAACGCGTTTACTTGAGGAGATAAGGTGTGCGTCGGATTCGCTCCTGAAGTTGGCAAAACCGCATGACCTCGCTCTCAAGATGGGGCTACAGAGCGTCAGAAAGCCACTACTCGAATTGCTCGATTTGCAGGTAGCGAATCAGGAAGAGGTGAGGCGCGTTGTTCCTCATTTTGCTCCAAAACTCGCGGATGCATACCACGCGGTTGCACACGCCGAGGCACATCACCGTAACAGATCTGATCTGGACGTGCTAACTGGGCAAGTTAATGACCTACTCGGGTCGCTTGATGAGCCACCTCACGTAATTCGCAACAGCAAACGGACTGACCGCACCCGGAGAGATTCTTGTCAAAACGTGCGGCCCGCATTAAAGCGTATTAAGATAATCACCAGCTAGAGTAACTGCCAGTCCGCACGGAGCGAATGGCCGCCCGGTTCTGAGTTGCCAATCCGCCTGAATACTCAGCGTATCGAGGTGACGGGATGCGAACGCAGTACAAGTGTGCGCTTACGGTGTGTGCGTGCTTGACAAAGGCCGCGGGGGCGTATTGCTGCGACTATTGTAAAGAGGCTGCTACGCATGCGACGGAACGGAACTTCTGTCAGTGCTCTCATGCGGGCTGCGTCGAAATTGGCCGAGCTTCGGTCCCTGATTCAAAGCGTCCACCAGCTTCAGAGGTAGTCCCTGAGATGGCGAAGGCTAAGCGCGCGTGACAACGATAGCGTCTCCGCGCCCAAAGAAGCGCACAAGCTCGCTGGAGCCGGAGAAGATCGGTGGAAGCCAGTTCGCAGTAAAGGCGCCCTATTCGGGCGCCTGTGGTTCTCGGAAATTCAGATGGGTAAGGGAAGAGCCGGCGCCGTAACGGCGGCTTTTCCCAACCAAGCCATTCTGAGTGCAATTTGCGAGCAATTCGAGTCTGCGGTTGTGCCGAACCGCTGTTCACAGTTCCTGGGCGTACACGTCGGCAGTAGATCGACAAAGGAAAGTCCGAGAATTATGCGGTCCCCGTTGGAAGGGCCTTTTCAGGTTTTCAGGCGACCCGACGCTCGTAGCGATGGTGCAGGCCACCAACTTCCGGTATCGAAACAATCGGACCCAGTTCGATAGGTTGTACAGGTCGCGTTTCAGGACAATCCTTCTGCAGGGCTAAGTGCGTTCGGGTTGCATGATAATAAGCCGCGTTTGGCCCGGAAACTCAAGCGGGCTTTTTGATTTGCTCGCCTCCCATTCGTAACGTCGGCGTAACGTGGTTACGTATCGATAGCCAACTTGCTGATTCCATTCAGTGATGACATTTCCGAGATGGACAGTCGTGGCGCCAGCGATTACATCACCAAACCAGTGAATGTGAATTGCTGCGGGACAGAATTGGAAAACTCGTAGCTGAAGCCCAGCAGCGACAAACCGCATTACAGCTCGATGCAGAGCTCCTCAAGACACACCAATTCGAAGGCATGATCGGACGCCGTTTGGCCCGGATATTCGAACTTAACCAGATTTAACGGTTAAATTTGCTGTTGTAACGTCGCCTGATGACATCACGTAAATTGTTGAAGACCTTGGCGGTTTAGTTTACGGGAACCACAGTTGTAGAACTCCAATCTGAGGGCGCAGCGCTAAATTTTCCAGCTGCAGAGCAGCCCGGCCCTTCAGCAACGACGAG
>DATAYL010000589.1:0-11425 GCA_036272575.1 Bryobacteraceae bacterium
GTCGCCAGTGGAAGTAGATCAATGGTTGAGACGTGTGACATCAGCGAGGTCATCACTGCAGCATCCAATGCAGCCTCGGCTGCGATGGAAAACCATTGCGTTCAGATGCTCCTCGAAGTGCCTGAGCCAATAGAGTTGCCGTTGATACGCTCGCGCATGGAGCGCGTATTCTTTAATCTGATTTCCAACGCGCTCGAAGCCATGCCGACCGGGGGAACGCTCCACGTTGTGGCCCGGAAAGGCAGTAATTATGTGCTCATCGAAGTGGAGGATACTGGGCCTGGAATTCCGCGCGAGATTCGCGACCACTTGTTCGAACCGTTCGTCACGGCAGGCAAGCAGGACGGCCTCGGGCTTGGGCTGGCCCTCTCCCGCCAGACGATTCTCAACCATGGCGGCGACATATGGACTGAGCCAGCCAGCGGTGCTCGTTTTATTATTCGCCTTCCGCTGAATCAGCCTAGATCCTCCATAGAAAAGCTCACAAAAGCTTTACATACCCGCTGAGTCTTCTATCCCGGCTTTGGGTCCAAGCGAGTAGCAGGACCGCAGCACACGAAATGCTGCCAAACAGCTAAGGAGAAAAATGGTTCACAACCTGAAATCAGCGCTACTGATCTTTGGAACGATTATTGCCGTTTCGAATGTGGCGCCGGCCGCGAAAGCGGATGAGTGGAACAAAGAAACAATAGTAACTTTCAGCGCAGCCGTCGAAGTGCCTGGCAAAAATCTGCCGGCAGGCACTTACGTTTTCGAGCTTGCCGACAGCCACTCAGGCCGCGATACAGTCGAGATCTTCACTGAAGATAAGCGGCAGCTGCTCGCGACTTTCAACGCCGTTCCTAAGGCTCGGCAGACTCCAGCGAATACAACAATTGTGACGGTCGAAGAGGCGTCGACGCGCACCTCGGAAGCTGTAAAGAGCTGGTTCTATCCGGGCGATACCGACGGGCTCGAGTTCGTCTATCAAAGATAGCCGACGCAAGTAGTACGGCATTTTACCCGTTAATGCTTCAGCTGCGCCTCGCTTTCTCGCAAAACATATACAAGCCTGGAGTGGGGCGTGAAGGCTGAGAACGGTTCAGAAACCCGTCGAAATCCGGGTGCACAGCTCTTCAAGAAATACTTCGTCCCCAGACGATAGTTGCGCGTCGACTACCCGCTGAGCCCCGCGGTCGTTGATCGGATGGCCTCGCGAAGCCACAGATGACGAGGATCGCTGTTCAGTCGCGGATGCCAGGCCATCAGGAAATAAAACGGGTGCAATTCCTGTGGCGCCTTCACCAGACGTAACTTGCGATTCGCCGTCACAACCGATGTCATGCCACTGGTTAAAGTAAGTACAAGTTCTGTGCCCGGCAGGCACTGCAGCGCCATGCCGAAATAAGGCTGTCCTTCGCCAAAAATAGATTCGATGATAAATCAGCGCCTTGGAGAATGATACTGCCACGTTAACTGCACGTTAAATACAGTATAAAGAGGGCTATGTAACATTGTTACCTGCCGTCGCAGTGGCATTGCAGACCTCAATCGAGCCGCTAAGAAACTGAACCGATAGGGCTTGGTCTCGCACGTATTATTGGCGAACCACAGCCTAAATGGCCAAACCGTAATCCGTTCCAGTCCCCGCCACATCGCACCCAGCGTCGGGATTTCCCGCACTGGGTGCATCCGTTTGCTTGGTGCCAAGAGTTATGTGCTGGGGCATGGCCGTTCTGCTGCCGACCTGGGGGAAAGCGAGCTGGCCGGCCGTAAAGCACGAACCCTCGCCGGGCATTTACTGTCCCGACGAAACTGCTTGTGAGTGCGCTGTATCTAGGTGGCGTTTATATCGTGCTAGCGCCTCTTCGGTGGCGTTCTTTGCCGCACGCGCCTGTTGCTTTGCGGCTTTCGCCTGCTCGGGCTCAACCTCGCTGGAACCGCGAAGGACAAGGTTCCAGTGATCGTCGGCCGTCTTCTCCATCAACAGTTCTAATTCGGCGCAGGTAGCGCAGCCTCGCATTAGGACCTCCCCAAATTAGCCACAATCAGATCTTCAGACCCAACGTGACAGTCGACAAATCTCCTCCGCGTATTATGCCACTTTGTCGTCCTCCCGCTGTGTGAAACCAGCCGGGGTAATTACGGCGTGACAATATCGGGTTAAATAAATTAGAGAAAAAGGCTTCGCTCCCGGGCGATTGGATGTACAATGCGGCTGACTAAATGGACAATCGATATTCAGGTTGTCCTTACCGCGACTAGCGCCCGTGTTCCGTGCGCCTACTAGGGGAGATTTCATGAAGATTAGGATGACCGCAAAACATACAAACATTCTCAAGACGTTTCTTAGCGGTTCCATGCGCCTCGCAGAATTTGCCATTACTAACGAATGCATCGCTAAATGCACCTTCTGCGACATCTGGAAGCAGAGACCCAGGCAATACGTCGATAAGGAGAAAGCGCTGCTGGCTATTGATAAACTTGCCGACTTTGGCGTTGCCCATATCACGCTCACAGGCGGGGAACCGCTCCTTCACCCCAACATCATCGATTTTGCCAAGAAATGCACTTCCCGCAACATCCATAGCGCGGTTCTTGACGCGGCTCCTTCGCTCATCACAGAGCCCATACTCGACGGCCTGGAGGATGCGCGCACTGACATGCTCTCAATTTCGTTTGATTCGGATGATCCTAAAGTATGTGAAGAATCCAGACGAATCCCCAATATTTTACGCGGGATCGAAGACGCGGTGCAGAGGATCAAACGGACGAAGATCAAGTCCATGGCATCTATCCTTATCTGGAACAACAACCACGATCGGATGGAAAAAGTCTTCATAAAAGCAACGGACATGGGATTTGACCACATTTCCGTCAATTACCCGACTTTCTCGAAATCAGTTTTGTATCCTCTCGGCGGAGAAGGAATCAGCCTGTCACGAAGCGCGGTCATCCAGTCGCTCAAAAGCATCGTTGAACTCAAGAAGCTGAACAAGTATCCAATCGTGAATTCCGTAGCGTCGATGGAGAATATCATCCAGTACCTCACAGATCCAGAAACGGTGCGGTATCAGTGTCTGGGAGGATCTCGCGTCATGTTCATCGACTGGTTCTTAGATGTGAGGCCATGCATGCAGCTTCCCCAGGTGCTGGGCAATATCCTTACGATGACAAAAGATGACTTTGCCACAGAACCCTGCAACAGGTGCAACATGAGCTGGTACCGCGATTTCAGCACCTTCTTCCATGGAGTGAAATCGCTCCCTGTTTACTTGGAATCGGCGCGCTCGTCTAGAGGATTATATTAGCTGCAATAGTCTAAAGGGCACGCACGCTGATAGCGCATGGCAAGGTGGCCTCGAGCATTGCCACAATGCATAGATCGTCCGAACGTCGACGCCGGGCCCCGTGCTCGATGCAGTGATGACGTCCGTGTTTTATCGAAAGCGCGGAGGATCTCGTTTGGGAGACTACCTTTTTTGCACGGCCTGGGCCGAGGCGACGGGCAGAAAAGGAGTAAATAGTCAATGGCGAAGAAGCGAAACAAGGTGGCCAGTCTGCCACTAGTGGAGCCGGATGCGGCGGGGGTCGACATCGGAGCGACACAGGTATTTGTGGCCGTTCCTGCTGATCGCGATCCGGAGCCAGTGCGGTCTTTTCAGAGTTTCACGGTTGAATTGGAGAGACTGGCCGACTGGCTTCAGACATGCCGGATTCGGACTGTTGCGATGGAATCCACTGGTGTTTATTGGATTCCGCTGTTTCAGATTCTGGAAACGCGCGGCTTCGAAGTGAAACTGATGAATGCTCATCATGTGAAGAATGTGCCGGGCGAAAGACCGATGTGGAGGATTGCCAGTGGATTCAGCACCTTCATTCTGTCGGCCTTCTACGCGGCTCGTTTCGCCGGAGGATGAGATTTGTGCCATCCGTTCGTTATGGCCCCACCGTGATAATCTCATCCAATTGGCAACGGTCCATCTGCAACATATGCAGAAGTCATTGGACCAGATGAATGTACAAATTCATCATGTGATCAGCGATCTAGCGGGAACCACAGGATTGACAATCGTCGAAGCCATTCTTGCCGGAGAGCGGGATCCTCAAGAACTAGCTCAACTGCGAGACTGGCGCATCAAGGGTAGCGAAGAGAAGATCATGAAGTCTCTCGTCGGAGACTACCGCGCGGAGCACTTGTTCACGGCTGGGCCAATCCCTGAGGTCATACCGGCACTACCAGCAGATGATTCAGGAAGTGGATCTGCAAGTGAAACAGATGGTACAGCGCTTGCCGTCGAAACTCACCGATGGTCAAAAACCGCCGAGAGAAAAGAATCCACGCAAGACGCCGTGGAGAAACGAACCACCACGATTACGCGACGATCTGTATCGGGCATTCGGCGTAGATCTGACCCAGGTTCCTGGGATTAATACGCTGACCGCCCAGATGCTATTGACCGAAGTCGGCCCGGATCTGTCCCGGTTTCCCACAGCAGCAGCTTTCTTCTCCTGGCTGCGCTTGTGCCCAAATCCCAGGATCAGCGGCGGACAAATTCTCTCCTCCACCACTCGCCCAACAAAGAATCGCCTTGCTCTCGCTTTGCGCATGGCAGCCCAAGGGATACACAGAAGTCAAAGCTTTCTTGGGGATTATTTTCGGCGCATGAAATCACGAATGGGAACGCCGAAGGCGATGACCGCAGTTGCTCATAAGCTCGCAAGAATTGTCTACCATTTGATCACTACTCAGCACGAGTACGATGCGAGTGTGTTCCAGCATTTGGAAAAGCGCAACCAGGAACGCAAAAGGGCCAGACTGCAAGTGCAGGCCAAAGAACTCGGCTTTCAAATCGTGCCCCTGGAAGTTGTTCCTTAGGAGCGCTCGCTTCTGCTTCGCAAACCGGAAACCATTCTGAAACACCAGGCTGCCGTCGGCCAATAAATTTCAGGAGAGCCGACAGCAAAGTCCTCATCAGTGTGATGCTACTTGCCGACCCTCAATGGTCACCTCAAAACCCGCACTAAGCCGTTGGTCCTAATCGCCGATCTGATTTTGATGACCAACAACTGGACTTCAGTTGCGACCGTTGGGTGACATTAGGTGACACGTCAGCAAAAGCGGCGCTCAAGGCCACTCCTGCCATGTGGATTCTAAAGGAAGTTAGCGACAATAAACGAGATCCCCGCTTCCGACTCCCATTAGCTTCCGCCATTTAAATTACTAAAAACGCAGGGTTTGTTTTCCTATGTCACCCAAGTTGATTTTTGGGTAACATGAAATAGCCTCCGTATATGCCGTTGAAACTCTTCCGCCGCCACGAGTCGAAATGTTCCCGAGGCTATGCCAAGGACTGTCGGGTCTACGAACATGACAGTCCAAAGACGACGCGCAAGGCGCAATGCGAGTGTCCGATCTATGCCGAGGGCAAGCTTGAGAGCGGAACGTACTTGGCCCAAGAGCACCGGCTATAGGAGTTGGGATCTCGCGCGCAACGAGACCGCAAGGTGGGAAAACGTTGGCCAGCTTCGGGAACGAGCACCTACGTCAGAGGAAGAGTATAAGCTCGTTACCGTAAATGATGCGGTGACCTTCTTCTACGCGAACACTCGTGAGAATGGAGCCTCTAACGAGAGGGTGACTTCGCTCGAACACTTGTTCACCTTGCGCCTCGTTCCGTTTTCAAACGAGCAAGGTCTTCACTACATCCAGGAGATGGACAATGCTCAGATCTGGCAAAAGTTTCGGCAGTCTTGGCGTAACCTGAATCCGCACAAAAACAGAAAACCCGAACCTAGGCAGGAGAACCTCATTAAGGCCCTGAGCGATTCCACTCGATCTCGATTCACGACGGACCTGCGTAGCTTCCTCTCGTACTGCGAGAGCTGCGAATGGTTGTCTGATAACTGGGCATCGAGAAAGCATAAGATAGTCGCCTACACGAAGATTGAGCCGAAGGAGCCGTTCTCTGAAGAGGACCTTTTTTACATCTATAGAGCCTGGGAACGTGTGACGGATGGCAAGGGCTATTCCAGCAAGCGACTTGGGACACAAAACGGATTTGAGGCACTCGTCTTTGCCTGGACGCTCCGGTACACGGGCCTCCGAATCAGTGATGTGAGCGCCCTGGACGTTTCGCAATTGGTGCCGTTTAAACACGCGGGCTTTTCCCATGCGATCTGGTGTCACCCGAGTAAAACACGAGGCAAGGAAGGGAATTTCGTCAACATCCCAATCCCAGGAAAGGAGCAGATGGGATTGGGCCACCCAAACCTCGTGGCGGCTCTTCAATCGCTACCACTTAAGCATGGGCGTTATTTCTTCCTGGGTGGAGGGCCGCTCCCAACGCGAGACACGGAGGGGTGGAGGAACCGTATCAAGAAATCCTCGACTAACTGGCGAGAGCGAATAAATCGACTGTTTCACATCGCAGAGCAACTGATGCGAGAGGACGGAAAGACCTTCAGTGTGCATCCGCACCCGCATCGGTTCCGCCACACCTTCTGCGCTAGCTTGTTGCAGGCGGGAGTCTCCCTTAGAACGGTTGCGTCGTATGTAGGCGACACTGAGGAAATAGTTCGTAAGCATTACGCTAAGTTCTGCATGGCTGAACAAGTGGAAGCAGCCAAGTCCCTCGGCAATGCGATGGCCAAACAAGTCTCCACTTTTGCCTATGCGGCCGACCCTCTTCTAATAGCGTCGGCCAGGAAAGAGCGATAAAGAGATTCGCTAATCTTCGCGCCCCGCCGAGTTCCATATACGCGATAGCCGGGCTTGCCCTTTACTACACGATAAACCGTGTGATATGTGAGACCGTGCTTACCAGCTATCTCTTCAATGGAAAATTCTCGTTCTCCCGACATTGCCTGCTCAACGGCTTGGTTAATGTCTAGAAATGGGGACTTCACGGGCTCCCCACTTGCCTGTGCTACTGCCTGCTGAATTCGCCTTCGGACATCGGCCCTCATAAACCTTCCTGCCTGCTCTTACTTCGGGAAGTCTCCACCTTCCAAAAAAGGTTTGTAGAGCAACTTCTTCATTTACCCTGAAATCCTCAACTTTGCGGTAGCCGTAGGGGATCGATATTTTTGCCGTTTGGAAATGTTTGCGGACGCGCAACCTGAGCACCTTGACGGTTTTGGAAACGACGTTCGGTCTCTTCCAGCCGGTTCAATGCGTCCAGCAACTGAAGAGATATCTCTTGAACCGACGCGGGTCCAGTTCCAATCTTGTCGATTGCTTTGATGGCAAAACGAATTCGTTCCCCGGCAACCCGGATCTGATACGCCATCTCGAACTCCATTGACGAGCGTCTGGAACGAATTTTTTCTTCCACCAATGAGAAAACTTCCTGGGCAAGTTCCGAACTCGTCATGACTTCTCCTTGCTGGCACTACTTCGAAAGCAGGCTCGAGCGTTGCCGCAACTGCTGCCCTTGAGGAACCGTCTGCGGGTCGGCTTGTATCGGTTCGTATGGAACGTCGAACAAAATGTCGCGGTTTACTCGTACTGTGAAGCGATAACCGACCGGGACTTTGATGGTCGGTTGAACGTTGAGATTGCGCCGCGTGATGGCCGCTCCGGTATCGCTCACGTTCCTGCTAACGGATGCTTCGGCTGTTTGGGTCGGGCTCGGGTAATTCAGAACGCTTTTGTTTTGGCGCTGCGAGACGTCAAATGCAGCACTGAACAGGCTGCTTAAGGCCGCTGAGCCAAACAGACGCTTATAGTGGCGATCGACTTTGTCGGGCAACCCGGCACTGCCTTGGGCGTCAAGTCCTTCCATTCCGTTGAGATCGACGGAGGATGCGTCGGGGAAAATGATTCGGTTCCACACAACCTGGACACCAGATTGTCCGTAGGAAACGCGCGAATCGTACTTGCCGACCAAACGAGATCCTTGCGGATCAAGAGAAACTGTCCAGTTGCCGTGTCGTACACGTTAACCGTTACCAGCGCCTTCAATTCGCCTGGGAGATCGGAATTTAGACCCTGCTCCAGCAGTGCGGGTATTTCCCACCCAGCCTTGATTTCGTAACTGGACAATGGTGCTTCGCAAGTGGAGCGCAGATAATCGTCCGTTTGATGAGCCGCGGCGGTTTCCAGAAAGGCCTGCTTTCGGCTCTGCTCGTTTTGACCGTTATAGTCGTCGTTCTCGGCCGGTGGCAGCAGACCACGACCAGCAGTTGCGCCGCTGGCTCCTGGATTCCCGCCGCCGGAAAGGCCCCTGGTTAATTGCGGAATATTTGCAAGATCATCGCCGGCGGCCTGTGCGGATTGGCGATCACCTGAATAGCCAGTCGGTTCCGAACTGCGGATGGCCGTTGGAGCTACCATTGCGGCGTGTTCCTGCTCAGATGCGGCCGATGACGCCTTTTCCTCCGCCGAGGGTTCGTGAGCAGCGGCGGCCGCGACGACACCGGATCGCTGAACGTGTGGCCGTCTGACGACAACTCTTTCCAACGGCGGGGAGCACGGCTGACCCGTCTCAGGGTTGAACCGGAACGGGCGACGGGATCTGCCATCGCTGACGCAGGGGTTCGGTGTTGGAGCCCCACTCTCCTCGGGGGGCTCTAAGTCCGCGGGCTGCGCAGCGGGCTTGTGGGCGACCGCTGCATTTCCTGCCGGAATGCCTTTGACGATCTCCGCATCGCCGGCGGGAGCCAAGGTTCTCGGCACGCCGTGTGCTCGGGCGGTTGCTTGCGCTTTTCACGGAACGTCGATAACCGCCGTATGCGAAGCCGATTAGAATGAGCAGGCCGGTCACACCGATGATTATTCCCACGCACTTGCTGATTCGCGGAGAGGTCTCCGGCGTCGGGTGCAGATCTAGACCAGTGGGCGATTCAAGAGGCGGTCTGACCGCCTGGGTCTCGTTATCCTCGGGGTGCGGCACGGGCAATCTCCACTTTTTGAGCTTTTTTTCCGGAACCCAAGACGAGTCGTGCCCTATCGAACAGCCGATCCACGATGTAGGTCTGCTGCCGGACGCGGTAATTGCTCATCTCACCTTTACCGTCGTTCCCAAGAATCAGCAGAACTGGCGCTTCGCGGTTCTGCATCTCGTTTGGCATCTGTATATAGGTCTTTGCTCCATCATCAAAGACCCGCACCGGGCGAAGGTTTTCGTTCCCTCCTGTCACTCTGTAATCGAAATTCATTTTCTCGACGGCGATCATCGCGGGCGAGGCATCGGAACGACTCTTAATCTCGCGCTCGCGTTGGCGTTGGTGATCTAATTGCTCCTGCCACTTCTGGGTGCTCTGATCTGTCGGATACTGAAAACCGACGCGAGCAACGTACTCCTGAGGCTTCGAGATGAGCCTCAGGTAGTAGGCGTGGGGATCTGTTGTGATCAGCAGATTGGTATCAAGTCCTTCCATCTGCGGTTTGAGGACGATAATCGGCGTCGTTTGGTCGCCGTTGCCGTAGAGAGCCGGTGCAATATTCCACCGCACGGAATCGCCAATCTGCGGCTCTCCTTCCAGCTTCTCGCCTGCTTGCAGCTCGATCATACAGACGCGAAGCGGTGCGCAGACGACGGTAGGCAGCCCCGCGCCGAAGTCGTAGATGACTCGTCCGTCCGTTCCGGCGACAGGAGAAATGCTCTCGCCTCGCCACTTCTCGCTCACGCGGACCGCTTCCAGCGCGGGCGGGCTCAGCGGAACGTCTGGTTTTGGGATGAAGTCTTTCGAGACGCCAGTCACGACACTCTTCGGTTGTTCAGGCATCGGGGTGGACGCGGACGATACTTGCTCCTGGGCATAAGCCGTATTTGAAATTGTGGCAATAAGAACCGCGAAAAATATTGTTTGTCGGCGCATGAGAATCAGGACTCCTTCAAAGAACTCTCGACCAGCTAGCCTGGGTCACGTAAACGCCGAGTGGGTTTATGCGCGCGAGGCGCTCATCTTTTGGCGGGTTAAGCGCAATGCTGAAGGCACCCTTCCAGCGGTCCTTCTCTTTCACTGCTCCATAGAGATCCCGAATCGTCTCCAGCCATTCGATTTCAAACGTTTCTTCGCTGTCTTGAACTACGGACTGCACATCGACGGAAACCGTCTCCGCTTGCGCTCGGGTAAACGGCTTGCCGGTCCGATAAAAGTCGGAGATGAACGTTTGCGCTGGACTGCCGCTCGCGATGTGGGCGTATACACGGTCAATCGCGCGTCGCTGCGCGATTCCGTCGGTGGTGACAAGCCGGAGGTTCTCGACCCATTCAATAACGGTGGAACGCTTCAATTGTTCGTCAGCGGTGCTTGCCTGCTCGGCAAAGCCAGAGGCCACCGGACGTCCGAGTTATCGGTCACCACAACGAAGGGGATAATCCGAGATCGAACTGATAGCCAGACCACGCCCGAAGTGGCGAAGGCCACCATCGTGCACAGGACGGCTACAGTTCTCCAGTTCCGAGCCCTCACTATCTGATCCCCGTAGCGCTCGTCCCATTCCGGTCGCGCGGCGAGGTACGGATTGTAAGCGGCCGGCACTTCCGATGCACTTGAGTTGTGTTTGCCTGTTTTGTGATTCGCGGTGAATATTGCCAGTCCCATTGCTCCGGTTCGCTCTTTCGGAGGCCCTCGCAGATCGGGGCTCTATTGGGTAGGGTCTATGAAGAGCAATTTCGGACAGAAAGGAACGAAGTTTTGGGATGAATGCTGGACCTGGCCGCAACCAAAAATGCAAACGTAGTTCTCCACGGAGGCTATGATTGCTACGGCGGCCGTTTGTCGGAGTTTGACGGCTACCAGGAGTCCCCAATGCGCGACATGCGCGTTTCTCGTCAAAGTGCCTGATCACGAGGTTAGGCGATTCCTAAACACATTGAGACTACTGGTGGGCGATCGACTGATTCACCTTCGGGAATGGCGAGCAGCCACAACCCTCGAAGTGCAGAGCCATCAGCGGTTTCGGCGCTATCCTTTGAAGTCAGCGCAGCTCAGCAGCAACCATCGGCGGCACGTAGTGAGGACTCTTTCTTCCAACCTCTCGCACAGCTGAGGGATAACCCTTCCTCACTCCTAAACTTTTAGTTGACAGGCGCGTTCTTAAGGTGTAATCTCCTAATTGTTTAGGACGATCTTCAATGCCTCGCCGAAAAAGCTTTGAACAATCGCTAACGCCGCTCGAACTCGAAATCATGACCGTCTTATGGGAGACCGGACCTGCCAACGTCCAATCCGTGCAGGCCCGCCTCACTGCCCGCAATCTCGCCTACACCACCGTGCAAACCATGCTTAACGTCCTCGAACGCAAGGGCAAGGTCAAACGGCGGCTTAAAGAGCGAGCTTATTTTTACCAGCCCATTGTTAGCCGTCAAAACGCAACCTCGCAAGCGGTGGGTGAAATACTTGATCGTTTTTTCGGCGGTTCAGCCGACAGCCTCGTGCTCAACCTGGTTGAAACCCGTAAGCTAACCCCGGAGAAACTCACCCGAATTCAAAA
>DATAYL010000590.1:0-7410 GCA_036272575.1 Bryobacteraceae bacterium
CAGCATTCGCCGAAGCGACACGGAGCAGATGAGCAGCGCGGCGCGTTTCTCATTCCTGATGTTGCGGATGTTACCAGTCACTATCTAATCACTGCCGATGATAAGATCTCTTGCGTCGTCCAGTTCCAAACGCGAAGCCGGGTATACATGTCGAAAGCAGCTGTTTCGGAAGATCGGCGGTCGGCTAGGATTGCAATCGTTGAGGAACACATTCGCCTTGAGAACGAGCACGACTTGGATGGTGTTCTCCGCACTTTCGGTGAAAGTCCACGATACGATGACGAGCCGTGGGGCGAACACTATAAGGGCCAGGACGGAGTTCGTCTGTTCTATGCCCAGCTACTGAGGGCGCTGCCTGACTTAGAAATCGAGGTACAAAACCGACATGTAGCGGAGGACGCCGTTCTTGTTGAAGTCATAATCCGCGGTACGCACTTGGGTCATTGGAAAGGCCTTCCCGCAACAGGGCGGCGTGTCGATTTCGCGCTTTGCGGTATTTATACGTTCCGGGCTGATAATTGTCTGGCCGGTGAAAAAATCTACTATGATCGCGGCACGGTAGTAAAACAACTTGGTGTATTCCACGAGCCCCAAAGCGTATTGGGCCAAATCTGCATCATGGCAACTCATCCGATCACGATTGCGCTTGCTTTCGCCAGGAGATTGGTGTATCGGAAATCCGCGAAGGACTGAAGGACTTTCTTAAAGTGCATTGACGGGGTGATCACAGATGTGAGGGCGTTTGTCAGTCCTAATCCGCCCTACCCTCGCGTATCCTCTCGCGGATCGGGAGATTTCATGAATACGCGACAGCAGCCGGACCGCAGGGTCTAACTAGCTAAGTGGCGTCGAAGGTACCTTCAGACAGGCAAGCTTCCTGAAAACAGATTACGCTGCGGTCGAACTGAGCAGTGATTGCCTCAGCAGTCTTATTTCTGATTCGTAATCTCAACGGCATTGCCGACCCGAAGCTGACCCGGAGTAACGACCAAAGCGTTTTGACCAAACATCACACCCCGGGGCAGTCTCCTGTACTCGGCGAGCGTTTTAAGCGGCTCGGTTCCAACCTTGGCGGTAGCCGGATCCACGAGCACCGTGGAGCATCGAGCACAGGGTTTCACAATCGCTAAGCGAGCCGAAGCAATTTGTATGTTCGTCCAGCGGTCCTCGGCATGCGGCGTGGCACCTGCGATCACGAGATTGGGCCGGAAGTGCTCCATACCGATCGGCGAGGGCCGTTTCGTGTTCAGCAGGTCGAGCGATGCCTGGGTCACGATCAGCAATGGATAACCGTCAGCCAAGCTGACTCGCCACTTGGGATCGTCAAACGGGGGCTCGACGTGGCGCTTGATATCGTCGGGTAGATACACTAGGTGGCAGGGTCGGCCGAGGAAGGAACTGAACCAGTCGCTATAGGCCTGATTTGGATGAGGAAGCTTGAGATGGTCGCGCCAGATTCGGACAGGAATCCACTCGCCTTGACCGGACCACCTGGGAATGACCAGAGATGACACGCCCGGAGCCGTCACGACGAGATCAGAATCTTCAAAGCGCGGCGCGATCAGGACCAGGCGCGGGAGTTTGCGTTGTGAAAGAAACACGCCATGCTCGTCGACCACCATCCAAACGCCGTTCTTGCAAAGGACCGCTGGTGTCCACGTGCGTTTCAGACACTGCGATCCCGCGGGCGGATTTGATCGTGTAAATGAAAATCTGACTCAACCACATAACGTCACGGCGAGATAGTTAGCGTATCTAAATGCGAATTCTTGCGTTCGGCTGTGATACGACTGAATACCAATATGACGAATGCACCCGGGGTGAGCCGGCGACTATTGATAAAGCTGGGTGGATTGGCCGCCGTTTCCAGCTTCGCGAAAGAACCGTTCGCGCCGGGTGTCCAACTTTATACAGTTCGCGATCAGGTCGTCAAGCAACCTTTGGCAACGCTGCAAGCAATTGCCGAAATTGGCTACCGTGAGGTGGAGATGTTGCGCAACCAGGTAAAGACGGTCGCCCCATTGCTGAAAGGCGTAGGTCTCACACCCGTTAGCCTGCATTTCGAAACACCGCTCCTCACCGGAAACTGGACCGCGTGGCAGCACGCCGACATGCCGCCCATCGAGGCCGGAGTGACATTCGAAGGTTGCGTTGCGCTGGCGAGAGATCACGGATTCCGCTATATCGTGTTCAACTATCTTTCTCCGGAAGAGCGGCTGGGACTGGATTTCTATCAATCGCTGGCGGACAAACTGAATCGGGCCGCGCAGAAGGCGGACGCCGCAGGCTTGCAGTTTTGTTATCACAACCATGACTTTGAATTTCAGCCCAAGCCCGGTGGCAGACCGATGGATATTCTGCTGAAGCACCTGGACCCGAAGCTGATCCGATTAGAAGTGGACGCCTTTTGGGTGAGCATGGCCGGGGTTAATGCAGCTGAGTTTCTCCGGGAACATGGAGATCGAGTCGCACTGGTGCACTTGAAGGATCGGGCGAAAGGGACGCCGGTTCACTATGACATCGCGACGGTTCCGAACGAGACATATCGTGAGCTTGGCTCAGGCGATTTGCCGCTGCGGGATATTCTGGACGCGATTTCGAATACAAATGCGAGGCACATATTTGTTGAACAGGATTTCAGTAAAGACCCGATCGCGAGTTTGCGCCAGAGCTATTCGTTCTTGAAGCAGAGCGGACATTTTCAATGACACGATTCCGATACGCAGCACGCGGCAATGCTATCAGCACCTCTGCCATCCGAAGGCTTCGCTTGCAGGGACTACAACGCCCAATGGTTTTACTGTTCGATTCAGCTATGATAGCCGCTGGCTGGATAAAGCGCCACCGTCGAACTAAGAGTCTCGTGAGAGACCAAATGATTGTATCTACTGGTCTCACTACAATCGCTCTATGGAGCGATCATGTCCAAGGCTGTTCTTGACCCGCGGTTAAAAGATAAGAAGGTAGGCTCGTTAGCATGGGCGCTGCTTGCAGCTGTTCTGTTCGCTCAGGCACAATCGGCGTCGACCCCGGTCTTGCGTTCTTTCGATCGCGTTCTGCTGCTTGAAGAAAAAGGCGAAACCTCGGCCGGCGTGAGCGTAGGCGACGTCAACGGAGACGGCCTAACGGACATCGTTCTTGGCAAAGGGCGGCATTGGCCGCTCTTCAATCGCGTGCTTTCAAACAATGGTCATGGCGGCTTCATCGCAAGTAACCTGGGGACGGCGCCCGACCGCACCTATTCGGCGGCGCTGGCCGATGTCGATGGCGATGGCCACCTGGACATCGTGGTTAGCAACGATGCGCCCGATCGCAAACTTGTCTACTTGAATGACGGCAAGGGCCACTTCACTGAGTTCGGCACGTTCGGCGATCCCAAGTGGAGCACACGGTACGTGACCCTGGCGGATCTTAACGGCGACGGCTATCCGGACATCGTGGCTGCCAACCGCGGCGACTATCCGGACTTGGTGGACGGGAAACCCGGTAAAGGCCCCCAAGGCCCCACTCCGAGTTACGTCTGCCTCAACGATGGCAAAGGACATTTCCCGGCTTGCCAGCCACTGCCAACCGAATCAGCTACCTCGATCGTAGCGGCGGATTTCGACGGCGATGGCGCGCTCGACCTGTTCGTGCCTCATCGCGACGGTGGCCAGAGCATCCTGCTTTGGAACGACGGCAAGGGGCACTTCCCGACCTCGACCAAAATAGGGGCAGCAAGGGCCTGGATTCGCATGGGCGCGGCCGGCGACCTCGACGGCGACGGGCGGCTCGATCTGGCGATCATCGATGAACGCCTGAAGGCTACCTTCATCATCGCCAATCGCGGCGGACGCCAGTTCGGAGAACCGGTCAGGCTTCCCGGCCCCGAGCGGCCGCCATACTGCCTGGCGATCGCCGACTTGAATCGCGACAAGCGGCCGGACATCATCGTGGGCTACGTGGAGTTGCCCGGGTCGGTATACTTCAACACCGGGCAGGGCCGCACGTTCCGCGAGGTCGCCTGGAACGACGGCAAGGGCACCGTATACGGCATGGCCTTCGCAGACTTCGATGGAGACGGTTGGCCGGACATCGTGGCGGCGCGTTCCGATGCTCCCAATGGCATCTGGTTCAACACGAAACCGGACGGCGGCCGCTAACTCTCTATGACCACGAAAAGGACCGCAAGCGTCGCGAACCACTTGTTTTGATCCCGGCAGGTTTAGTTGCGTCTGGCGCCAGCGCCAACAGCATCACGGATTAGTCCCGGCAAGTCCGGCTACATCCGCTAATCTCTCCGTTGAACGCTATGGGGGACACATTCATCAGTGCGCATTCGTGAACTATGGCATTATCGACAGGACGCCCAACATGAAACGCGCCTTTATTCTTGCTCTGCATACTGTTGCCTTATGCGTTGCTGCCGAACTGCCCGCATCGAAACCGGAGTCCGTGGGCTTCTCAAGTGACCGCCTTCAAAACCTGCACTCGCTCATCCAGAACGAGATTGATCAGAAGCAACTCGCCGGAGCTGTCACTCTTCTCGCACGTCATGGCAAGGTGATCGACTACCGAACCTACGGGGAGCGCGACCGAGAAAAGAGTGTACCAATGACGAAGGACACGATCTTCCGCGCGTACTCCATGACAAAGCCCCTCACCGGCGTAGCCATGATGATCCTCTACGAACAGGGCAAATGGCTTCCCATCTCCGATTACATTCCAGAATTCGCTCACCTCAAGGTCTTCAACGGCTTTGATGGGTCGGGCAAAATGATTCTGGTCGATCCCGAACACACGCCGACCGTCGGAGAAGTAATGTCCCATTCGGCAGGTTTGTCATATGGATTCACGCAATCACCTGTGGATCTCCTGTACCACGAGAAGAAGGTTCTGCAATCGGCCAATCTGCAGGAGATGATTGAGAAGCTAGCGACCGTCCCGTTGAACTATCAACCGGGAAGCCGGTGGCAGTACAGCGTCGGCATGGACATAGAGGGCTACATGATTGAGAAGCTCTCCGGTCAGAGTCTGCCTGATTTCATGCGCGAGCATATCTTCGATCCGCTCGGCATGAAGGACACGGGCTTTTTTGTGCCGCAGGAGAAACGTGGCCGCCTTGCCGTGAACTATGGGGCGAAGCCGGATAATCATCTCGAACCCGTCAACCCGGGCGGAAGCACTCCGACCGATTACAGTGAACAGCCGACTATGCCCTCTGGAGGAGGAGGATCGGTAACAACTGCCGAAGACTATTACCATTTCGCGCAGATGCTGGCCAACGGCGGTGAACTTGCGGGAAAGCGCATTCTTTCCCCGGCAACGGTCAAGCTCATGTCGTCCAACCATCTCTCACCTGCCTTGCTTAACGGGCAATTCGCAGGCGGCCAGCACGTGATGCGGCGCGGCTTCGGCTACGGTTTCAATGTAGCGGTGGCCTTCGATCCCCCCGAAGCCGCAATGTCTGATGGCAAGGGCACATTCTTGTGGGACGGGGCTGCAGGAACTTGGTTCTGGGTCGATCCCACCAACGATGTGGTCTTCGTCTCTATGATTCAGCGGATGACGTCGCCGGACAATCACACTATCGAATACAAAAGTCACGCGGCTGTGTATAGCGCGCTCATTGATCCGTCGAAGTAGTCAACGCCTTCTGCTCGATCCAAGAGCGCGCGCTATGGATTTACACGCAGGCTTATGGCGGTGAGACCCGATATGCTTGGGTCCAAAGAGGTCCGGCCAATGCGCACACGAAGAAACATCCTGCGAACGGCTGCTGCTCTTGGTGCAGCAAGTTCTCTCGGCCGCTTGGCGGGCCAAGTTCCAAAGTCACCTTCTATTCAAGCTGGGCCCTTCTCATCCAAACAGGAAACGTTCAGGGCCTACTCGTGTCCTAGTTGGTTTCGTGACGCCAAGTTCGGAATCTGGGCGCACTGGGGGCCTTCGTCAGCGATTGAGCAGGGCGACTGGTACGCGCGCAATATGTATATCGAAGGCACTGCGCAGTATCGATACCACAACAAAACCTACGGCCACCCGTCTAAGTTCGGCTACAAAGACACCTTTCCCTTATGGAAAGCGGAACGCTTCGACCCCAAGGCGCTTATCAAACTCTATGCAAATGCTGGGGCGAAATATTTCGTCAGCATGGGTGTGCATTGCGATAATTTCGACCTCTGGAATTCACGCAATCACCGGTGGAACTCCGTTCGCATGGGGCCCAGACGAGACATTGTAGGCGAATGGCGCCAGGCCGCGCGTGACGCGGGATTACGCTTTGGGGTCAGCGAGCACGTCTGGGGGAGCTACAACTGGTGGCAAACAAATAAGGGCGCTGATAAGGACGGTCCGTACGCTGGCGTGGGATACGACGGTAATGATCCTGCGAATTTCGATTTGTATTTTCCGCCGCACACACCGGCTCCGGAGGCATGGGCAGAGCAAGGAAACGAAAGCGAGGATTGGAAAAGAGAGTGGTTTCTGCGCGCTCAGGATCTGATTGATCAGCATCAGCCCGACCTCTACTATGAAGACGGACCAGTGCCTTTCGACGGCTGGGGACGTTCTCTGGTTGCACATTACTACAACCAGAGCCTGCGCTGGCACAACGGCAAAATGGAGGTGGTGTACACCGGGAAGCGCCGGAGCGAAAGTGAATTGCGCATTTGCACTCTCGATGTCGAGCGCGGAGTCACTGACAACATCGAAGCACATCCTTTCCAAAGCGATACATGCATTGGTGACTGGCACTATAAGCGCGGCATCGACTACAAACGGCCAAAGACTGTCATCGATCTTCTGGTCGACATTGTAAGTCGTAATGGCAATCTTCTTCTGAATATTCCCTTGCCGGCTAGGGGCATGCCGGATGAGAAAGAATTGCAAATTCTCGGCGACATCACAGCGTGGATGAAGGTCAACTCCGAAGCGATTCATGGCACACGTCCTTGGAAGGTTTTTGGCGAAGGACCCGCTATTCAGAAAACCGCGAATAACGCCGGAATGAACGGAACGCCTGAACACTTGAATGAGAAGCAGCGTAGAGATTTGGGTGCCACTGATATTCGTTTCACGGCCAAGCCGGGTATTTTGTATGCGTTCGTGATGGGACACGCAACGACAGAAATACAAATTTCGTCGCTGAATCCACAAAGCGCCTTCGGTGGACAGAAGATCGAAAAAGTCGAACTACTTGGTTCCGTGGAACCGATAGATTGGAAACAGGCCGATAGCGGCTTAGTCATCGCCGCTCCGCGAGCCTTCCCGAGCGAACATGCGATTACTTTCAAAGTTGCTTACGCTTGAGTATTCGCTCCCGATGCAGGCTGACGAAAGATTGAAGGTCTTCGTATCTAGATCCTTCACTCCAGCCGAAAGCAGTGCGCGACTGGATTGTGGAACTGAGACGATTACTCCCGAGAAGTCGGC
>DATAYL010000591.1:0-8870 GCA_036272575.1 Bryobacteraceae bacterium
TAGCGAAGCTCCTGCCCCAACGAGGGCGATGTTGTTCAGCTTATCGCCACAGCGCTCCTCACTGCGGAGTCGAATTAGAATTTTGCAAATTATTAGGCGATTGCTGGTTCTGATTGCTGCTTCCGTTGTTGCTGAAGCCAGAGCTACCGAAGCCCGAACTATTCGAATTTGAACCGCTACCGAACGAGCTTTGGCCCGAACCGAACGACGAACTCGACCCAAACGATGAACTCGAGCCAACCCCAGACGAGCCCTGATTGCCATTCGCGCCGCCAAACGCGGAACTCGGACCCGATCCAAAAGAGCTTCCCCCGGAACCAAACGAGGAACCCGATCCAAAACTTGAACTCCCGTTTTGGCCGTTCGTCGTTCCGTTCGCTTGCTGCTGCGAATAGGCGCCATTTTGTACCCCGCCGGGAGCCGTGTCCTTTTTCGGATCGTAGTAGAACTCCCAAAGCGAATAGTCGGCCTGCTCGTTGATCTCCTTAATGCTCTTGCCGCCCGCTTTGCTTGCCACGCCAGCCAGCCCGCCGCTATTGATTACGCCCAACTGCGACGATCCCGAACCGCTTAGTCCCGCGCTGCTCGTTGACGAGCCGCCGAAACTCGGACCGCCGCCCAATCCGGACCCGCCCGAGCCGCCCAACATCGATGACTTCAAATCTGAACCGCTATTACCCGCACCGCTTTGTCCGTTCGAAGTTCCGCCGTTTTGCCCAGTCCCGTTTGCATTAGCCGGGCCGCTGCCGATGCCTGATGATCCGCTGGCACCCGAATTCTGCGCCGTACTCGTGGATCCGTTCGGATTCGGCAACGGCAGATCGCCATCACTGATCGACTCGACGGTTGAGAGCGTCGCTCCTCCGTTCGCATTCATCTCCGGACCGCGCCGTCTTGGTTGCTGCACTATCACCTCCGGCGGTGCGTTCGAATCGGAAGATGAGCTGAACAACCCTCCACTCGAGACGCCATTACTGTTCGAGCCGCTGCCGAAACCACTGCTCGAATTACTGTTTCCAAAACTACCGCTGGAACTATTTCCAAAACCACTACTCGAATTACTGCTTCCAAAACTACCGCTGGAACTATTTCCAAAACCGCTGCTAGAGTTGCCGCCGAAGCTGCTGCCGAAACTACTGCCGCTCGAACTGCTGCTGCCAAATCCACCGCTACCAAACGAAGATCCGCTCGATGTCGCGCCCGCGCCATTTGGTGATCCGTTTTGCGATCCGTTCTGCCCCGGCAGCCCGAGCTGCTGGTTAATTGGCACCTTCGAATCGGTCAACATCCCGTTCGGCCCCGCATGCAGTAGCCGCCAATCTGCCTTGCCGGTAAACGGATCCGGATATTCGCTCCGCAGAAACCGCATGTTGTTGGTGTTTTCCAAGTCTTTGAAGGAGGCTGGATAATGTCCGACCTTCCTCACATAGACTTTTACCGCCCGCGCATATTCCTGGCCGCGCGCAACCAGCAACTGCTCGCGGAGCCGCTGTGTCTCGAATGCAGCTACTGGCATCTCCATGTAAAGACTGATCGCCACTACGGCGGCAAAGACAAATACAATCAGCAGTGCCGATCCTCTCTCCGCCGGGCGCCTTCTTACAGTTCGAGCTGTCTCACTCCGCTTCATTGATTCGGCTGCTGTCCTGGATTCACTCCATTGTTCGGCGAGATAAACCCACCGCGTATGGGCTGCCGCATGCCTGGCCCCATTCCCGGATTCATCCGCATCGGCTGTTGCGGCTGCTCCTGCTCTTGCATTTCCTCATTGGTTTCAGACTGCAGGCCCATTCCCGTGGCCGACGATCCATATCCGCCCCCCTCCGAAGCCACTGCCTCTGGTACCACCGGCAGCGTCTGCTCTCGTTTCAACTGGGTATCCTGCAGGCGCGCGCTTCCGGGCGAAAGCTGCACCACCAGGTAGCGCTGCTGCAGCAGTTGCCCCTCCAGGCCCACCAGTATGTTGTCACCCTCTAGAAAAAAGCCGCGGTTGCTCTCCCCCGGATTTTGCGGTTTAACGAAGCCGTAGTACTTATACGGGATATTGACAGTTAGTTGGCTCGGAATCGGATAGCTGGGCGCGATGACAGGCGTCTGTAACGCCGTCGGTACAATCTTGCGCACCGGCACTCCATTCAACCCGCCTGCCGCAGCTGGCCCTTCCTCAAACAAATTTCGGCTGCCGGCCGGTAGTTTTACTTTCTGAAGACCGGCCAGTAGATCGAGCCGTAGTTCCGGGTCAATGTCGCCGCGCGTTCCATCGATATTGCGAAGCCGCAACGTTTCGTTATCGTTTTTGTTAGCACTGCGCCGTCGCTGCGCCGCCCGATCCTTCTTTGTTTCACTCGCCGGCTTTTCACTTACGGCCGCAATCTCTGCATTCCTGCTCGCTGCCGGCGTCGTCTTCTCGCTATCATCGCCGCGCGAGTTATACCAAAACAAAAGAGCCGCCATCGCGACCAACGCCCCGACTAGAATTTTCGGATCGAGGGCCAGTGGAATACCGAAAATCCGCGTGGTGGTCTGCCGGGTGCTGCTCTGTGCAGGTGCACTCATTGCTGCCCTCCTGCCGCTGCATACTCGCTGTCCCGGATGATTGCTTGAAACTTCATCTGCGCTGTCACCTGCCCTGCTTTCTGCGGCGTCGCCTGCAGCGTATAGAGCATCAGCAGCTTTGGTGAATGATCCACCTCGTATAGAAAACGCATCAAGCTTTGATACGGACCTTGGAAGTTTGTCGTGTGCGTAAGAATTGTCAAATCCGCTGTTCCTTCGATCGGCTCTTCCGTCCACACGCCTTCCCCCTGTTCGAGGGAGCTGGCTTTCGCCATTCTCTGTATCTCTTCAATAATCGTCTCGTAAGCTTGCCGCTTCGGTAAAATGTAGCGCGCTTCGAAGTCGGTCGATTGCTCGCTGCCGGTCTGCACCTTGCCTGAAACTCTCTTTAACCTTGTTGTCTGTGCACGTGCTGCTGCCATTTCAGTCCGCAGATGCTGGCTCTCGGCCGTTAGTTCTTCCCGCGACCCGCCCGGTGGTACGAAGTAAACAACCAGAGCGGCCAGGTTCAGCGCCGCCAGTGTTCCTACTGCGGCCTGCAGCCAGAAACGCGTTCCGCGCTTGCCAACTTTCGCGTCCAGTGCCGGCAGCTTAGAGTTTTTGGGCATAGGCCACCGTTAATCTGTATTTGTGTAGCGGGTCGTTCTGCGTCGGAGGCGCCTCCGTCATTACCGACGCGTCCCCAAACAGCCTTGAGCTCTCTAGCTTTTTCAGCAATTGAATAACTGCGGCGGGCTGCTCCGTTCCGACCCACATATCGAGCTGTACGCGATTCAACCCCGATGGGCCTTCGCGCGACACCTGCGGCAGGCGGATCGAAAGCAACCGCATGTTCTTCGGCAGCACGGTGCCGAGGTCTTCGAATACTCGCGTCCAGCTCACCGAGCGACGCGCGATCAGCTCATTTAGTAGCACGCTCTGTGAAAACACATCCGCGTTCTTTGGCCGCGCTAGCACCGCTGAATAGGTCGCCTGCAATCGGCGAAAACGCGTCAGTTCCACATTTTGCGCATCGATCACAGCGCGCAGATCTTTGGCCTGCACCCGGGCATGCAGGATCAGACTCACCAGAACCAATAGTGAAACGAACAGTCCCAAACCAGCCGCCGCCAACGCGGCATTGTACGCCCGCTCGCGCCGGAATGGCTGCGACGCAATGTTCATGTCCGACGGTAAAAATGCCATCATGCCGCGTACTGCTCCAACAATCCCAACAACCCCGCATTCTCCTCTGATGCAATACCGAATTTCGATCGCACCGGCGACACCGGTAGACTGAACTCTTGTTCGGCGGAGCATCCCAACGCGTCCGTTTCGGGTCCGAACCCACACAGTAAGAGCCGCGCCGCCGGTCGCCCAATCTGGTCCTCGCAATAGGCAAATGTCTGTTCAAGCAACGGCATCACTACCTCCACCGCCGGCCGCCGCCACTCGCTTTCGTCGCCTGTCAAATCCAATGAGCGCACCAGCCGCACCCGTCCCTCATCCAACAGAATCACAGACAAAGTGGATCCCGCCGCTTTGGCCAGCAGCGTCAGCCCGCTCTCTCCCCGGTCGCATAGGCGTAGCGCCGCGATCGATGACGGCAGCACCAAACCGAGCCGGTAACCCGCATTCACAAAAATACTCTCGTACTCGGCCAGGATCGGTCGCGCAATCGTGACTACCAGCACTTCCACTTTCCCGGCCTGCTCCGTTTGAATCGCATACGCCAGCTGCGCTTCGTCTATCGGAAAAGGCACGCTCTTTCTCAAACGAAAGCGCAGCAACGTCTCCCGATCTTCGGCTTTGGCCGGAAATCCTTCAAAATCGAGAATGGCGATCCTCGTGGCATAATCCGGGATCACCAGCGCGGTCGTCGGACGCTTGGTATTCGCTGACATCGCCACCAGCGCTTCCCGGTACACCTCCGGCTTCAAAAGATTCGGCCCACTTGGTGACGCATTCAGCCCGGCCTCGCTCAGTAACTCGCGCCGTTGTTCACCCGGCGCTCGCGGCGCCACGCAGGCGAGTGAGTTGCTCGTCATTTCGAATAAATAATCGGGCGGAGGATCAGCCATCCAGCGCTGTACCATTTCCCTCAGCATCTATAGACGGCCTCGCGTCTTGCTCGAATACAACCGCGACCGTAAAGCAGCGTTCTTATCCTTCTTATGTTTCAATGAACGTCACCTTATTGGCTTCCCGCAGCGTCGTAATGCCATCCCGTACCCGCTCCAGCGCCGAATCCCGCAAGAACGTCATATTGTCTTGCCGCGCCGCGCGCTTTATTTCGGACGCGGGCCGCCGCTCCAGAATCATCTCCCGAATTTGCTCCGTCAAATCGAGCAGCTCATGAATCGCCGAACGTCCCCGGAATCCCGTGCCGCTGCACTCCATGCAGCCGCGCCCTTCGTAAAACGCGTGGTCCCGCCACTGCTCGAGCGCCAACCCGCTTTCAATCAGGTATTCGTCCTCGTACTTCACCGGCATCTTGCAGTGCGGGCAGATCACGCGCACCAGTCTTTGCGCCAGGATGCAATTCAGTGACGAGACGAAATTATAAGGCTCGACGCCCATATTCAGAAACCGCCCCAGAACGTCCAGCACATTGTTCGCGTGTACGGTTGTGAAGACCAGGTGCCCGGTAAGCGCCGCGTTAATAGCGATTTGCGCCGTCTCCTGATCGCGAATCTCTCCCACCAGAATTTTGTCGGGATCGTGTCGCAGAATCGAACGCAGCCCCCTCGCAAACGTCAGCCCTTTTTTCTCGTTGACCGGGATCTGCGTAATGCCCCGAATCTGATACTCGACCGGGTCTTCGATCGTGATGATCTTGTCCTCGTCGTTCTTGATCTCGCTCAGAGCCGCATAGAGCGTGGTCGTTTTTCCCGATCCGGTCGGACCCGTAACCAGCACCATTCCATACGGCTCTTTGATAAATCGCCGGAACTTCACCACGTCGTTATCCGCAAAGCCAACCACATCCAGCGATAGCTTCGAAAACTTCTCGCTCATCGACTCTTTATCGAGCACGCGAAGCACTGCATCTTCGCCATGAATTGTCGGCATGATCGAGACGCGAAAGTCGATCAGCCGTCCTTTGTAGCGCACCCGGAAACGCCCGTCCTGCGGTACCCGCCGCTCGGCGATGTCCAGTTCGCTCATGATTTTTATGCGCGAAATTACCGCTGAATACCACTCTTTTGCGATCGGACTCATCGCCTGCTGCAGTACGCCGTCGATCCGGTATTTGATCGCCAGTTCCTGATCGCGTGTCTCAATGTGAATGTCGCTCGCCCGCCTTTCGAGTGCGTTGAAAATCGTTGTATCCACCAGCTTGATGACCGGAGCGATATTCCCTTCATCTGAAGCCAGCCGGTCGATCGAAAGATTTTCGTCCGCATTCTCTTCGTCGCCGACTACGTCCAGCGTGAACCCTTCGGTCACCTCTTCGAGTACGCGCTGCGATTGCTCGGTTTTTTTCAGCAGATCTGAAATCTGCGAGTACGTCGCGACTTTGATTCTGAGTTTTTTTGCCAGCAATACCGCCAGCTCGTCGATCAGAACAATTTGCCGCGGATCCGATAGCGCAATCTCGAGCGTTCCGTTGTTGTTTTGCAGCGGCACAAAATGATACCGGAACATCAAATCCACCGGTACTGTGCGAAAAAGTTCGTGGTCGATTTTCGTGGCCTTCAGATCCACAAATTCACAGCGGTAGCGCTTCGCGACCGTCTGCGCCTTCTCCGTCTCTCCTGCCGGATCCTTGAGTTTGATTGTCTCGGTTGCCATTTATCGAATCGTGTCCGCCAGAGAAAAAATAGGCAAGTAGAGCGCCACCAGCACGAACGCCACAAATGAACCCATGAAGATCATAATGACTGGTTCGACCAGCGATAGCAGCGCCGTCATGCGGGTTGAAACATCTTCTTCATAAAACTCCGCCACGCTCGCCAGCATCTGCGGCAGCGCTCCCGTAGATTCCCCCACTTCCATCATGTCTACCGCCAAATCCGGGAAAATGCCCGTCGATTTCAGCGATTTCGAAAGTGGGCGCCCTTCTCGCACCATCACAGATGTCTTATCGAGCGTCTTCTTTATTAATACTGTTCCGAGGGACCGCCCGGCCGTCTCGAGCGCCGAAACCAGCGGTATGCCGCCTATCAGCAACGTGCCTAATATCCGCGACAGCTGCGCTACCTGGTATTTCGTCCACAGCTCTCCCAGTACCGGCACCCGGATCTTCCATCGGTCCAAAGTCTCCTGCGACGACTCCCGTTTCGACCACAGATAGGCCGCGATCGCCGCTACCACCAGCGCCGCCACGCCGGCCAGAACGTACGATCGCGCCGTCGTTCCGACGGCAATCAAAACGAGCGTCGCCGTCGGCAATTTCGCCTGCATGCTGTTGTATAACGCGGCAAAGTTCGGCACCACGTACGTCACCAGAAAGACGATCAAGGCGATTACCAGGCAAATCAGAATGGCCGGATAGAGCAGCGATACCAGCAACTTTTTCCGCAACGCCAAAGTCATCCGCTGATATGTAATAAAACGATCGATCACCTCCACCAGCGAGCCGCTCTTTTCACCCGCCAATACCGAGGTCACGTAGATCGGTGGAAAGACACCTTGCCGCGCAAACGCCTCGGACAATACCGTCCCGGTCTTCACTTCATCGCGGACCGCTCGTATGTAACGCCCCAGTTTCTCGTCCGTCAGCCGATCGGCTAAAAGATCAAGTCCCTGCAGAATCGGCAGGCCCGCCCGCACCAACGTGACGAACTGCTGGTTGAAGATCAGGAACTTCTCTAAATTGACCGCTTTCTTGTTTCCAACCCCACCTGCGAGCCTGGCGCCAAAATCCTTGGCTCTTACCGAGTACACCAGGTAGCCCTGTTGCTGCAGCCGCTCGCGTGCTTCCCGTTCGTTCGGCGCATCCGCCAACTGCTCATGCATCTGGCCGCGTGGATCGGCGTACCGGAGAAGAAACTCAGCCATCGTCCTTATTTCCCTTCCCCGGAAAACTCCACCGCGTTCACCACTTCGGCGCCAGCCGGAATCGCAAAATGAAACAGCTTGTCGTCAATCGGTGGATTGAGCCGCTCCCCTTGAAAAACAAAGCTCAATTCGGAGCCGTCTTTTCCCATGACTCTCATTCGCCCTACCGCGCCGCTTTCCGCCACGAGGAGTGCCAACGTTTCATATGGCGCCCGGTCGCTCTTCGCCTTCGCCTCCAGCCACGTGCCACCCTCCCCAGGACGGCTGGTGAAGTCGCGAAACTCCTTCTTTAAATCCAAATGGCCCAGCAAAAAAGCCATCGGAGCACGCATGTCAGCGGTGTCCCGAACCGGAATCTTCTCTACCCTATTATCGGCCGCCGTATAGAGGTACACCGTCTTACCGTCGGAAATAAATAGCTTTCCCGCCGGTTGCGTGTAGTCCCAGCGCATCTTACCCTGTTTTCGCAACGTGAGTATCCCTGATTCCGGCGGGCGACGGTGACCCTGTAAGCTGAAATCCTCCTCGAAGTGCAGCGATAGCGTCCGCGCCTTGTTATAACGGTCTTCAAGTTGATGAATCAAAGTGTCCGTTGACGCCGCTGACGCGCAATAGACACTGAGGGTTAGCAAGCCTGCAAACCGGAGCACACATGACAGACGTTGGCGCACCCTAGTCCGTTTAATCAAGGCGATAGCCGCTCAATAGTCCAGTTTCCCGATCGCGCATCTCGTCGGTACCGCAGACGGTCATGCAACCGGTTCGTCCGCCCTTGCCAGAACTCAACGCTGTCGGGTACCACCCGGTATCCACCCCAGTACTCCGGTACCGGTACATCCTCAGTCGCGGCGTATCGCATCTCCAGTTCGGATAACCGGTCTTGTAACGGCTTACGGCTGGGTAACACTTGGCTCTGATTCGACACGAGGGCTCCCAAACGGCTTCCCTTGGGCCGCCTTTTGAAGTACGCTTCCGTCTGCTCGCGGGGGACCGGCAGCGCCTTTCCTTCCACCCGAACCTGACGCTCTAATTCCGCCCATAAGAAGGTCAGTGCGCAGTATGGGTTCGTTTTTATCTCCTGACCTTTGCGGCTGGTGTAACTCGTGTAGAAAACGAATCCAGCCTCACTAAATTCTTTAAGTAGTACTATACGGTTAGAAGGCCTGCCGTCAGCCGTTGCGGTAGCCAGGCACATGGCGTTAGGTTCTTTCAAGTCAGCTATTTGCGCCTCGTGAAGCCAGAGCTCGAACTGCTCAAAGGGGTTCGTTTGGCAATTTGCCTCGTCTAATTCTGCCCGCCGGTAATCCTCCCGCATGTCCGCCAACGCCCGG
>DATAYL010000592.1:0-5368 GCA_036272575.1 Bryobacteraceae bacterium
CCAACACTTTCACCTTTCAGTACGCGTTCCACAATCGAGAGCCGAAACTGAGGCTTAAAAATACGGTTTGCTGCCATTCGAACCTCCCGTTCGCTGCAGTTTGTCCCTATTTTCCGTGTCTCAAAATTGGGGTGCACATCAACGAGTCTCGGGTATGTTGCGCCCGAAGCCCGATATCAGGAATGGCTTTTCGAACCTGAGCCCTTCGATTATCGAACGGAAGCCACGAGGATGGTGGAGGCGATTCATCGTTACGGGAAGCCGTTCATGGAAGCCAATGCGGCGCTGGACGAGGTCACGCGGGATCTGGAGCAGGTCCGCTTTACTTCAGAAGAGTCAGTTATCTATAGACTCCCTGTTGCGTACGCCCTAACCGAGAGAGTGGATATAGCCGTTGCCCAGATTCAGGCGCATTTAAGTGCACTTGCAAACAGAACTGACCCGGACGCTCAACGGTTCAGGACATTCGCGACAGCGTTTCTGAGCAAGTTCACCTGAGCCAGAATCGATTCTCCTGTTCAGATCAGCGCTCACGGTGCCTGCGGCACCGGCTTAGATAGTGACACGTCACCCGTGGGGAGGTTGCTGTAAAGGAACTGTGTGATTCCCATATAGTAACCGTTGAAACGAAAGCAGTTCACTTGTTGGTGCGAATTCCGGTTGGTAAAATGAAGAGACCGATCGAATTCAAGAGGGTCGATTTTAACGGCTTACGCGGGGCGTGCTGGTCAGGATTCGAACAACGCAGGCTACCAAGCACAAATAATGTGCCAGGCTGGCGAACTCCTTAATGTGCTGAAGCAGATTATAAAGGAAGCTGATTCGTGACGCGCGCGGCCAAGCTAGCGGGAGGTCATGGAATATCGCGCAAGTAAACCTAAACTGGGCCAAGGATCTGATAAGAGAATTGGACCGTACGCTCTGACCCGACGGGCAAAGCGACTTGTTGTTATGTCTGTCAGCTCCTCCCGACTGCTGTCATCGAGAAGCGGAGTCCAAACAACACCGAGGAAATCAAATTTCCTTAACTCCTTAGACTACAATCTCAATCTTCTCGTCCAGGGTATTCCACTAAGAGCCTCTTTCCGTTTGGATGCGCTTGGAAACTAAAGTAACTGTGACAGCGTCCCGCAAAGTTTTCATGGCGGCATCCCGCTCGGCCTGGGCTTGACCTTCAATGCTTGTTGTTTCGCTTTCCTCCGCGGCTGCGTTCTCCGCTCAATCCTCCGCTTTAGTGGCTTGAAGATCTGCGGGATGCACTTGTGTGGTCGAGGGCACTCACAACCTTCCAAACTCGCCAGTACCCAAACTCTTACGTTTCTGAGCTCGCTAAATAGAGCATCTCGGTAACTTTCGCGTTACTGCTGAAGCCTGTTGACGATGAGGTTAGCGAGGATTTCCAAATCATCATGGCTGAGTCGACTTAGCTTCTTTCCTTCTTCCCCTGATCCATCAGCCCGAACGAGTTTTGCTTTCAATTCCGATATCAGAACATCGACTTCGCTGTTTTCCTCACACAGAGTTTCAATCCGCTGAATGGCGTGCACTACGGTCGAGTGGTCTCGACCACCGTAAAAGCGTCCGATAACCGTGGTACTCCAGCGGCCTATATGACTCGCAAGGTACATCGCTACTTGGCGATTGAAACACGCTGGCTGAGATTTGCCCAGGCCGCGCGTCGGGCCAAGCCGAGCCGAGACAACTGCGTCGATATGTGCAATCGAGAGTCTGTTGAAAAATGCTGGTGCCGGTGCGAAGCATTGCGAGGCCATCAGGCTTCCTTCCTTTCATGAACAGCAATCGATGGCATTACCAGAAGGTAATTACCATCGGCGCTCAACCGAGCTCCGCAATCCGGCCAGAGGGCATGCACCAGGTCTAGCCATTCTCCAGGCGTTCACGGAACTTACGTGGTCGAGCGTAGTCAGAGCTTCCAAGCTGGGCGACAAGACCATGCGCTCCGAAGATTGGCACGCGTTCGGAACCGCTTGCGTTGAAGCATCGATAGGACAGGAACATGTACAGGTCTAAGGCAGCGGGGGATGCAGAAAGAGCCTTCGCCGCTTCTAGGTCTGTGGGTATCGAATGCGTCGTGACCTCCACAAAAAACTCATCGCTAAGGACAATTTGATTCTGGAAATCACCCGGCAATTGCGACTGTTCGGGATTTCGCGTGTACCAGATTTTTGCCTCCCGCATGAAGTTGAACCGGCCTTGGTGCATGACGGAGGCTTTCTCCAGTTGAATGTCTGTCCCGAAAAAGATAGTCGCTCCGAACACACGTTGAAAGGAATTAATGAGGCGTCGGTACTGCGTCCCCCCTTGTTGCATCCCGAACACACTCAGCATTTCCGCCGCACTGCGAAAAGAGACGGTCTGCTTCTGCTGACGGACTGCGAGTGTTGCCAGGAAAATCGGAACCAGGCGGTCTTGTCCAAATGGGATACCGTAGTGTGGATGGCCAATAACCTGTAAAAGGTACCGCCCATTCCGGCGTTCATGGATCTGGACTCCTTTCGGTGGCCGCTTCACCGGCAAACCGCAAAGAACAAAGGGGCGCGAGGCGAATCCGAGATTCTGCTCAGCGTTGTCACGCTTGTGGCGGACGAGCTCGATGACCTCCGCCTGCCGCAACCTTGTCTACGAAATCCGTAGTTCGCGAGGTAACCGGCTCGCTATCGACTTCACGGTCTCCGGACCGCAAGCTCTGTTTGACTTTCTTGATTCTGAGCGCAACGCAACATGCGGGCGCGTCCTTCGTTTGTGCCACTAATGTGCCATTCACGAGACCCACTGCGGCTCGGCCAAGACTGGGATTCAGTCTAAGTTCTTGCAAACTATAGCTCCCTGAACCTGTCAATTAGATTTAGGTTTCCAGCGGGTGTAATGCCCGTGAGAGTTCAAGTCTCTCCATCCGCACCAACAGAACAAAGGACTTATTTGCCAAAAGCCACCTCCAGATTCTCTACGCGTGCAGTGGTTTGGAGGCTGCGTCGCTGGTTCATAGTGGTGCGTACTGCCCTCGCATCCTCGATGTCGACGATCCCGTAACGGTCATTCTCTAACAACCACTACGCTTGTCAAGTACTTTCGGCGCACACTTGCAGTGCGTGCGCTCCATGGAAGCACATGCTCGACACAATACTGACAACTTCGACTGACACGCCTGTCCTACGCAGAAATCCGATCAGTGCGTGAAATCACTGAGTTAGCGTGAGACGATTGCAGGATGTCCAACGTCTTCACCCGTTTTTTCCAGCTTCGTTCGGAACGCGTATGGCGTATGGACCGGAAATTCAAAGTTCGGTGCAAGCGGCGGCCCGATACTAGTAGTTCAGCATGCCACCGAAACGCTGGCTTCGCTCGATCGTATCCGTGTTTTTGAAGTTATTGGGCGGTGGGACGATGAGTCGATTTCCTAGACCTTGATGATTTCGTTCAACATGATAGTGGACGATGAAATGGGAAACAGCGTTCCGTGACGAGGTCTCTCCAAAGAGGATCATGCGGTCCAGGCAGGATTCCTTCATAGACCGAACGAATCTCTCGGCATAGGCATTCAGATTTGGGGACCGGGGTGGCAGCTTCACGGATTGAACACCCACATCCGCAAGCATAGTCTGAAACTCGGTCGTGAAAAGTGGACCTCGATCATGAATCAGGTAGCGCTTGCCGTTCACGATGCCGTCTACCGCATCCGTTACTTTCCGGCCGATCTGACTCATCCGCAACCCATTTCACAGCAGGCGCAATGCCGGCAATCTCGACTCTCCGCGTGGATAAGTCAATAAAGAAAAGAACGAGGAATCGCTGCAGCCCTCTGCGGGTCCACAGTTCCACAGTGAAGAAATCCGCTGCCACGAGGCCGACCCGGTCCTCGTTTTCCAGTGCCATCGTACTTCTGAGCGATCAGTTTCCGGTGTCAAGCCAGCAAAGTCTCCGGCCTGACGAGGATGGTATCTCCGCCAGGATCTTTCGTCCCAAGCCCTTAGCCTTCGCCGCCAGTCGTCGACGCTGATCGTCGTTGCGCCAGGCGGCGCACATGGTCGACGCTCCTTGGATCTTGATCTACGCCGAACACCTCGTATCCCCGGCGCAAGAGATAAACAGGTTCCGGCGGAACCACATCCCGCATCTAATATTCGCGGGCCAGGTGCGACGCGACCGCGAAGAAGTTGATCGAAGAGATAGATGTCGATTCGCCAAATTGCTCTCGAAGCTCGGTCATGGACATCTCTGATGGTACGCGACCAAGATCCGTTTCCTCGCCGTCCCGGCGATCAATGGCAGTTGATTGCCGCACCGATTTCACTTGGCTGTGTTGTCGTTAGCTTTGATCGGAGATGTGGCGGCGGGAGGATGCTAGGAGGAAGAGGTGGTGTTGATCGCCGAGACATCTTCGATAAGGAGACTTGAAGGAAGGCGAAGGTTGCGGCGGGCGCGGTCTATGGAGATTGAATGCCGCTTTGGTGCGGATGCGCCTCGGAGTAAGGTGCTGATGTGCCCCCGGCAAGTTGGAAAAAAGACGCCGTGAGCGTTAGGCACAAGTGAAAGCGATACCCGAACAGTGCGTAGAAAGGCTCTTGAAGGACATGAGAACACACATCTGATGTCAGGCGCACGAGGATAATCGTCGGCGCGCCGCAGGGTGGACAGCGCGCGATAGAGGCGCCCGTCGGCGAAGCAAGTATTGCTTCAGAGACAACGCAACGGAGCAGTTGCCGGCAGAGGTCAAGTCGTTTAGTCCGATGACGATTCGCGAGGAATCCAAAATGCCGGATGCGCACGAAGCCTTTGGGCAGTACATGCAGGAAGAAGCGGCGCAGAAACTCGACCGCGTCGAGCGTCATGACGCGTGACTTGTTGCCATGCGCATGCTCGCTCCAACGGAAGGTGACGCGCTCTCCATTGAAAGCGACCAAGCGATGATTCGAGATGGCAATGCGGTGCGTATAGCGGCCGAGATACCGCAGTACTTGCAGCGTTCCGCCGAACGCCGGCTTGACGTACACCACCCAGTCCTGACGCCGCATACGCCCCACAAGCTCGGCAAACTGCGCTTCAGTGTCCGAACAAAGAAGAAGCGCAATGCGGCCACGCGGCCGATCACCGTACCCACAGCGAGCTTGCGCTTCTTAAGCAGATAGACCTGGTAGCTTCGCAGGTCGTCCGGTCCGAACTGGTCCGGCGGCGCGATGGTTTTGTTATTCATCTACCGGATCTTTAAGGGCCGGTCCGCTACGTAGAGTTAAATCGGGACCGGACGAGGACTTCAACCAATTCGCGGCAGCGCATTCTTAAGGAAACAGTGCGCGATGCTAAGAGTTATGGCTTGGGTTCTCTGGTCTGTACTCTCCGCGCTTTTTGC
>DATAYL010000593.1:0-33837 GCA_036272575.1 Bryobacteraceae bacterium
GCGCGATCGGTCACTCCCAGCGGTAGAGAAGTCTCGCCTAAGATACCCGAAGGAGCGGCTTTAAAATTCCATTCCTTCTGATTGAGATCAAAGACATTCGTCATCGGGCGGGTAGTTACTGTATTGAGATTCAGGTGGTCGAGACCCAAAATGTCTTCCATGGTCCGCACCATGCTGACCGTGGTGTAGAACGTGGAGTCCACCGCTCCATGCTTCACATACGGTCCTATCACGTAAGCGGTCGTGCGATGTGCGTCGACGTGATCCGGGCCATCCTGCGCATCATCTTCAATAGAGAAAATGAGTGTACTGTCCCGATACGGACTTTCTGCGACCCGCTCAACAAGCCGGGCGACGGCGTAATCATTGTCAGCCTGCTGACGTTCTGGAGTGTTTACGCCAGAGATAGCCTGCTTGAAGTCGCCCATATGATCTTCCTGCAGCTGGACAATTTCAAACGACGGCAAATTCCGGTGTGCCACGTATTCCTGGAATTCGCGTTCCCATTCGGCTTCGCGGTAGAAGTCCGGATAACCCGGATCGAAGCCTTTGAAGTAAGGATCTCCGTAATGAAACAATTCCGGGTTCGACGGCCGGGACAACACGACCTTCTTCTTGAATGGGAACGGTTCGCGCGGCGCATCAAGATTCATGTCGCTCATGCAACCGTATTCCCGAAACGTCAAACCAGCCCGCAACACGGCATCCCAGATGTATCCTTTTCCGCGCGGAGTGCCGGAGGGTCCGTCCGGTTCAGCCACGTTGATCGCTCCTGGGAGCAGATCAGGATCCTTCGGAGTGCGCGGATTAGCTGCCAGTCGCTCTTTTAAAGTCGCGAGCCCTACGTTGATGTCGCGGTTCGTGCCCTCATATTCGTAATTGGTGCCGCGGCCTGCGTAGTTCAAAACGACCGCCTTCACCCCGTAATCCGACTCCCGGCCGGACGTGCTCCATGGCCAGCCGTCGCCGCTGACTTCGCCTGAGTCAAAGAAATTGTCCAGATCGACAAAGCCACCCGCGATGCGGTGAAAATTAGGTGTGATGGATTTACCGAACGTTGTGAGCCTTGGGTCGCCGTTTCCTTTGCCGAGGTCGCCGAGCACCTGATCATAAGTGCGATTCTCTTTAATGATGTAAATCACATGCTTGATGCGCTCGTGTAAAGCAGCCATCACTTGCTGATCACGCTCATCTTTGCGCGCATCGAAATCGTTATTGGCGGCGACTATGTCCGTTATCTTTTCCAGCTCTTTCGTTCCCGGAATCGGCACTGTAAGGAGGCCAGCTTTCTCCAGTTGCAGGATATAGGCGTTATGGGAGAGAACGACATCCGGTCCTGGTTTGATGCCGTTGGACGCTTTGACCTCCTGCTTGAGTTCGGGGTTTGGGCCAGGCGCGCTCTTGCCGTTGACAATGTAGAGCAGCTTGTCATTGCGGCTGACCGATACCGCGTTGGGATACCATCCGGTGGGAAGAAGGCCCAACACCGCCGAAGGCCGGCTACCCTCGCCCAAACGGATGATGGCAACGGAATTAGTGCCGCCATTGGTGACGAATAAGTGCCTGCCATCGTGGGACAAGGCAACATCGTTGGGCGCGCTTCCTTTATAAGAGGAAAACCGGCTGATCAGGCGGGCGGGGCCGGTTGTGACGATGCTCTCAACCATGCGCTGGGTGTGCGTATCAATCACCGAAACGGCATCGCTGTTATCGGCGGCTACATAGAGGCGCGAACCGTCGGCATTCAGAATCATCTTATTCGGATTTCCTCTGACGGCCATTCGCCCGGCAATCCGCGGCTGTCCGCCAAGCTGCACTTGTACGATCTCGCGGTCGCGCAGGCAGGAGACATAAGCCGTCTGGTTATCGCGCACCGCGATCCAGAATGGATACTCGCCGCCCGGTACGCCCGTGAGCTTCGGATCGTTCTTGCCGGGACGCAAGTCGAGTTCGTGAACCACACGCCGCGCGGCCAAATCGACAATAGACACGGAATCGTTGTAAATATTGGCTACTAGCACGCTCTTGCCGTCCGGCGTAACGGCTACTCCGCCCGCCGCCAAGGGATCTTTGCCGGGTGTAAACCCCAGTCCGGAGTGATGGCCCAAAGGAATCGGTGCGCCCGCTTCCATCCACCCGCCGCGTGATTTGAGCGAATAGATGTGCAGGTTGTCGTCTACTCCGCCTGATACGTAGAACTCCAGCCCGGTCGGCGCAAACGCGATGCCCGCGAAGGTGTTTGGCACTTTCACGACCTGCCTTTTTCGGGCGGCCCCGCCTGAGATGTTGTAAATGAATACGTATTCTTCAGAGGCTTCGGGAATGGGCTTGCCATCGGCGCCATGAATGCGGTTGAATCCACTGGTTAGAACCAGCAGCGTGTTGCCGTCGGGACTGATAGTCGTGCTCATGGCCTGCCCCGCGACATAGGACGGAAAATTTTTCAGACCCGGGTTGAGCAGTTCGAAATGCGCTCCTGAGGACGCCAGTGGGGTGATGCGCTTGCCGGTCGGAAGCAAGGAACTGGCGGCCGGTTGTTGCTGAGCCCCCAACGCGGCGCAACAAAACAGTCCGATCAACGATAGCCTGCAAATCTTAGTGGCTGAAAGTAACATGCAATGAATGCTTTGCCGTCAGCCTACCACTCGCTGCGGCGCCTGCTCGGCCAGCGCTATGACGGGACGGTAACCCGATTCGCTGCATCGCCGGCCTACGAAGCCGGCAGCATAATAGTGAACACTGCCTGCCATGGCTAGCCACACTGATTGGGCAATCGAGGCGGGATTGATTCGCGACTGAAGGCGGATATTTGTCACCTGCCCGATCTACGGAGGTTTTGTGAACTCTCACGGATTTGGCCGCCCGAGCGGGACCCTTTCTTTCTCGAATGCAACCAACCCGGTATGTTTGCGGCCGGCGACGTGCGGCATGGGCCAGTGAAAGGCTGCGCATTGACCGTCGGCGAAGGAGCCATGACGGTAATAATTGCGCATAAATACTTGTCACAGGCCTGATTTGCGGCAGTCCAACAGAAGAGTATCGCTCATATGCCTGTTTGCAGCCATCTCGACGAAATTAAAGATGTCCAGCCTCGTACTCGGGGTTGCGAGGAATGCCTAAGAACCGGCGATACCTGGGTCCACCTGCGGATGTGTCTTGAGTGTGGACACGTCGGCTGCTGCGATTCGTCTAAGAACAAACATGCTACTAAGCACTTTCACTACACCCGTCACCCGTTGATGCAATCGATCGAGCCGGGCGAAGAGTGGATGTGGTGCTACCTCGATGAAGTGATGCTCGAGCCGAGCTAAGACAGGGCGTGTACCAACACGGCGCCGTAAAACCCGTCACCTTCCTCCCGGCCCGGCAGACGCCAGAGTTCCCGCTCGAGTGTGAGGCTCGGGTCTTCCTTCAGCACTGTTTGAATCACGGCTTCGTTCTCCTCTTCCTCCAGCGAACAGGTGGCGTAAAGCAGCTTTCCAGTGGGTAATAGCGAGCGCACCGCCTGCCGCAAAATAGCTGTTTGTTTTTCGCCAAAGCGCCGGAAATCGGATTCTTCCACACGCCACTTAATTTCCGGATTGCGCCCGACGGTACCCGTGCCCGAGCACGGTGCATCTACAAAGATTCTGGAGAAGCGCGCCGAAAACGGGAGCGGCTGCGTGGCGTCAAGCACCACTTTCGGACAGATCGAGGGCATTTCTCTGAGTCGATTTTCGCTGCTGTCACAGGCGATAGCTAGAGCGAGCGGTGCTTCCAAGGCCTGGGCGGTTTTGTTTCCCGGGGCGGCGCATAGGTCAAGGTAGGTGTCCCCCGCCGTGAGTTCGAGGAGCGGAAGGATAGCCTGGGAGCCAATATCATGCAATCGCCAGCCCGCCGGAGCGGGGGAGCGCAAGCGGTAAGCACCGGGCATGGAGGTTCCCGCAACTTCCAATTCGTCCGGCACAGCCGAGTCCGGCCGAATGCGAACGTATTGCTCGGGCTCGGCGAGTGCAGCTCGCGCAATGCCTTCTGCGCGGAAGTTTCCAAAATGACGATGCCATCTTTCGAGCAGCCACCCGGGCAGGCTGAACTCCGTCGCGGGGTCGGGCCATTTCACCGGGTCGCGATTTACTTTGCGTAACACCGCATTGGTCAAACCAGTTGCCGCCCGGCGGCGCTTCTTTATGTATTCGACTGATTCGTGAACGGCCGCATGAGGGGGGATGCGTTCCAGGTATCGGAGTTGGAAAATCGCGGTCCGTAGCACCACCCGAACCACTTCATCCAGCGAGCAAGCCGGCCGTCCAGAATAGCTTTCGATTAGAAAATCGAGCTGTGCTTGCATCCGCAGCGTTCCGAAGGTGATTTGGGCCGCTAAGCCGGCATCCCGCGCCGCCAGTCCCCGGCTCTGCTGACGCAGAAAATCCGATGCGTAAGCGCCTTCAGCGACTGCCTCCAGCGTCTCAAAAGCTGCCAATCTGCCCGGCGATATCCGTTGCGTCAAATTGTGGGTTCGCGGCATCGAAGAAAAGACTAACTGGTGTGCAAGCAACACATTGAAGCCATTTTTAGCTTTCCTTGATTGCGAGCGCTATGTTAGCATGCTAATAGCCTCTCAGGGTGTATGAACCCTAGCGAGGTTCGCCTCGTTAACTTCCCTCGGAGCATAAAACACTTACATACATGAGCTTTACCGTATTTCTCGGAAATCTCCCTGTCTGGGTGACGGCCGACGATATCAAGTCGTGGCTCTCCTCAGAAAACCTGGTCGCCGACGCGATCAAGGTCATACGCAATCCGGAGACACAGGAATCGAAGGGTTTCGCCTTCATTGAATCCCCCAATCAGGAAGAAATGAACGCTATAATTCGCCGGTTCGATCGCGCTCCCCTCGAAGATCGTTTACTCCGCGCTAACCCTGCTCAGCCCCCGAAATCGGGCAAGCCGGTGGGTAAGGGCGTGGCCCCTGCGGATCGGACCAAGCGTCCCCCGGCGGGAACCGGCGGCGCATTGCAAAATCGCAAAAGCGCCAATGGACGGCGTACGACAGGTTCACCTGCCCGTAATAGTGCGTTCGCAGAGGAACTCGCCAAGGCCCTCTAAGGTCCCCCGGCGAATTCCTCTCCGCTCCCTCCACAGTCGTCTTTCCCCGCGCCAGCTAATGCTATAATCCCTCCACTCTTAATAGGGGATAATAGAAGGTTGGGAAGAGGCTGATCCCCGTTTTGGCGCAGCTGTTCCCTCCTTTGTTCGTCTGCTTGGCGGAAATTTCAAGACGTGAAACCTTCGAATTGGGAATTTGTAACCCGGGGCCTCTTCATCGCTCTGATCGGAGCGCTGGCGGCCTTTACCCACCCGTTCCGCTTGTCTCCGCCGGCTGCTGCGCTTAGCGGAATCCTGGTAGCCGCCTGTGCCGCCTGGGTCGAAATCCGAATGCGGCAGGTTAATGTGAAAGCGTTGATCGGCGGTTCCGGCGGCGTTCTGATTGGTACCGGCATTGGCCTAATCTTTGCGTTCGTTCTAAACCAGTCGGTCATCCTGCAAGGCCCGACGTTGCAGTTTCTGCGGCTGGCCCTGCCATTGCTTGGCGCCTATATCGGCGTACGCCTCGGGGTGGCGAAATCGGAGCTGATCCGACCCAAGCTGGTGGGCTTGACGCCCTCGGATCGCAAGCTTGCTTCCAGCCCTCCCAAAGTCCTCGACACCAGCGTGCTCATAGATGGGCGCATCGCCGACATCGCCGAATCCGGCTTCCTCGACGGTCGCCTAATCGTCCCCGAGTTCGTGTTGCACGAACTCCAGATGGTCGCCGACTCCGCCGATTCCTCCAAACGAAATCGGGGGCGCCGCGGGCTGGACGTCGTTCATCGCCTGCAATCCATGGCTTCCCTCAAGCTTGAAGTCTCCGATCAGAATTACCCCGGTATTCGCGAAGTCGATCTCAAGTTGATCGAGTTCGGCAAACAGTATTCTGCGAAAATCGTCACCAACGACTTCAACCTCAACAAGTTGGCTCAGGTGCAGGGTGTAAAGGTGCTAAACATCAACGAACTGGCGAATTCGCTAAAGCCTATCGTGCTTCCCGGCGAAACGATGCGCGTCTTTATTTCAAAAGAAGGCAAAGAGTACAATCAGGGCGTCGCGTATCTCGACGACGGCACCATGGTGGTCGTCGACAACGCTCGCCGGCTCATCTCGAAAACGATCGACATCACGGTCACCAGTGTTCTTCAGACTACCGCCGGCAAGATGATTTTCGGAAAATTCGATGACCGGCACGGCTCGGCTGGAGAGCAGCGTATTCAGGCAGCCTCCGCGGGTACAGGTTTGAGTTGAACGTTCTCAACAATTTCCCTCTAGTGAAATCGCGACGCGGTTTCCGCTACCATTCGGCACCCGCGCAGAAAACACCGCAAGAGGCCCCTTACAGATAGAAAAATAAGAGCCAATGGAGCCTCCTGACAGTCGGTTCGAACACGAAGCCGATCTCCCAAAACCGGCCGATTAGAGCCTTTCCTGATTCATTCACCATGCCTGTCGGAACACGCCGCAACGGTCATTTCTTCCCTGTTTTTTGCAAAATAACTTCAAAGAAAATATGCTGATTTCTGGAATAGAAATGAGGTGAGCGTGTCATGCTTGCGCTAAAGACTGATGGCGAAAAGCGAACAACCAACCGAACCTGCCTTTCGCGAGGTTGCGCTCGAGTACCTGGACGGGCTATACGGCTACGCGATGACCCTGACGCGGAATCAAACGGAAGCCGAGGATCTGGTCCAGGAAACCTATTTGCGTGCGGCCAGAGCCTTCGGGCAGCTTCGGCCCGATAGTAATTTGAAAAGCTGGTTGTTCACCATTTTGCGTAACGTGCGGCTGAATCAGATCCGACATTCACAGAGTGGCCCGCGCATGGTGGAGGTCAACGATCAATCCGGGAACATTCCCGATTTCGAAGACACCTTGTCGAAGGACCCCTATGCGTCCTACGAGACAAAACTCAAGCAAGCGGACGTGCGGAACGCCATCGAACAGTTGCCGCCGGTTTACCGCGAAGTCATCCTGCTGCGTGAGTTTGAAGAGCTGAGCTACAGCGAGATCGCAAATGTTTTGGATTGCCCCACCGGAACCGTCATGTCGCGCCTGGGGCGCGCCAGAGAGAAGTTGAAAGAAGCGTTGCGGCATTGGGGGTGGAGGGCCGATTCGGCCGCAAGCGGAGGAGGCGAGTCATGAGCCAGTGTGAAGACTGCGCTGTGCGCATTGAATTTTATCTGGATAACGAATTGCAAGGCGACGATCTGGAATCGTTTGAGAGCCATCTGGCCGGCTGCCGGTCGTGCCGGGAACAAGTGCGAGAGCGACGCCGCTTCCTGGAAGAACTCCGTTCCCATCGCCCGCTTTACCATGCTTCCGCCGCTCTCCGGGAGAAGGTGGAGGATATTTTGGCAGGCGAGTCAGCGATGCCCCGAGCGAAGTCCCGGCTCCGCCGGCAAGTAGAAGGCATTTTGGCCGGGGAGCCTCGCCGCTCCTGGTTTTCCTCTCTCTGGACTAAACCGCTACCGGCCATCGCGACGACTTGCCTGGTCGTTGCTGGGGCTGTACTGTTGTGGACCTTCTCGCAGCAGGAAGCGCGCGCGAATGCCTTCGTCAACATGGCTGTGAAGACGCATCAACAAGAGCTGGCGGGCCGGCTTCCCGTCGAGATTAAAACCAACTCGCCCGCCGAGGTAACTTCCTGGTTCAGCTCAAAAGTGCCGTTTCACTTTCGCCTGCCTACTTACCAACAAGGCTCTGGAGACGCCAAGTACATCCTGGTGGGCGGCCGACTAGTCAATTTCAGAAGCGAGTACGCCGCCTATGTTGTTTATCGGATGCAAAATCAGCTCGTCAGCTTGATTATCACCTCCACCCGAAGCTCGAAGGCTTCTGGCGGCGAGGTCACCGAAAGCCGGAGCCTTACGTTTCACTCGCATCGCCGGGACGGTCTGCAGGTCGTCACGTGGTCCGCGCATAGTCTTACCTACGCGCTGGTTTCGAGCGTGACCGTTCCTGCTCGCGAGTCCTGCAAAGTATGCCACGCCTCGTCGGGCGACCACAATCTGATGCGCAACTTAAAAGGCCTGCAGCATCTACAGCCGGTCCGCAAAGAGCTTTCGCTTTTACGGTAAGCGAAAAGGAAAAGGATGTTTTAGAAGGCTAGAAGCCGGCTTCTAAAGCATCTTCCTGCATTAGATTGTGCAGGCCGTGAAGAATTTCATCAAGGCTGCCGCCGATATCCAATACCTCGTCCTCGTCTTCCTGAAAACTGCGGGCCAGATCTGAAAGATTCTCAGTCACTCCGGTAAGACACTGCAAGGGCGTCATTTATTCCGGATCTCACAGAGAAGTCGTTACCGACGGATGTCAGCCGCTCGCGCTCTCACTCAAATCTGCAATTTACGCAAATAGGGAATGCTCTCCTCCATCAAGTCCAGATTCATTTCGACGAAATAGTTTTGAATACCGCCAATCTTGGCTGCCGCGAAGATCTTCTTCCAATCGAGCGTCCCTTGGCCTACCGCGACGATTTCCCGCGTCTTCGCCGACCAACCCTGCACATGCATTGAAATAAATCGTCCTGGATACGTGGTGAAGTACTGCGCCGCATCGAAGCCGTTGCTGATGGTGGAAACCTGGAACTGCATTTTGACCAGCTTCGGATCGAGCAGCCCGAATAGCATGTCGTAGGTACGCTTGCCATCCACCGTCGTCATTTCAAAATCTTCGTTGTGCAGCCCTTGATGTATTCCCGCTTTGGCCGACTCTTCCGCAAGTTTGTTGTATTCGTCGGCCGCGCGCTTGACATCGTCGGCGGTCGGATGCTTCGGCCCGTCGAGACTCGGCACCATCATCTGCGTGAGCCCCACATCTTTGGCCCAGGCGATTCTAGCGCTCATATCTTTTCTAAGTTCGTTGATGTCGAAGTGCGAACTGATGCACTCGAGATTGGCGTCTTCGATAATCCGCCGCAGCTCAGCGCCTTTATATTTCGCGAGCGCGCCAAAACCGGAGTCAGCGTATCCCACCGGCGAACACAGTTCGATCCGATGAAACCCGGCCTGCGACAGCTGCTTCAGCGTGCCCGGAAAATCGTGGCCGATCATCTGGCGGACGGGATACGTCTGGCATCCGATCGGCAGTCCCAGTGGATCGGCCTGCACTAAAGCAGCCATCATGCTGCTCGCCGCTACCTTGCGGCCAAACTCTCTTCTTGAAAAACCAGACATCCCTCCCCTTTCCTACTGCGAACTCCCTGCGCTCAACCGCTGATGGTAATTCGGATACGTCGGCCGCTCGAAAGTCGGCGGCGGATTCTTCTTCAATGACTCGAGCGCCACTTCCACCGCTCGCTCCAGCTGGGGATCGTGTCCTTCCCGCACCAGCTTCGGGTTCATGTCCACTTCCACATCCGGCGCGATCCCATGATTCTCCACTTCCCACTGTCCAGTGATCCCATAAAATGCCCAGCGCGGGGCCATTACGTGGCCGCCGTCAATCAAAACCGGATAACCGCCGATGCCGACCAGCCCGCCCCACGTTTTCATGCCAACCAGCGGGCCAACTTTTGCCTTGCGGAAGTACCAGGGCATCGCGTCTCCGCCGGAACCGGCAAACTGATTGATGATCATCACTTTCGGACCATAAATAGCTTGGGTAGGATCCGTGATGTCTTCTCCTTCGCGTGTGGCGATACGGCCCATCGGCTTCCGGTTGAGATATTCGATTACATAATCGGCTATGTCGCCGCCGTGGTTGTAGCGTTCGTCGATTACCGCGCCTTGCCGTCCGATTTGCGCAAAAAAATAACGATTGAAGCTAGTAAATCCTCCCGCAGCTGTATCGGGGAGATGTACATACGCCAACTTGCCTCCGCTAAGCTGATCGACTTTTCTGCGGTTCCCCTCGATCCAGGCCAGATGCCGCAAATTCACCTCGCTTTCGACCGGAATTACCACCACCTCCCGTGAACCGCTGCCGTCCGCATTCGGACCGACCTTCAAGTTGATTTGCTTTCCCGCCGTCTCCTCGAAAAAGCTGTACAGGTTATCTGTGCTGTGCAGCTCCCGTCCGCGCACCGCCAGCAAATAGTCGCCAGGGGCCACATTTACACCGGGTTGCGTGAGAGGCGCCTGCAGCTGCGGATTCCAGTTCTCGCCGTTGTAGACCGAAGCGAAGCGATAGCGCCCGTTCTCGATCTTGTAATCCGCGCCCAGCAGCCCCACTTTCAACTTCGGCACTTCCGGCTGAGTTCCGCCGCGGACAAACATATGTCCTACCGTGATGTTCCCCAGCATCTCCTCGAACAGGTAATTCAGGTCGTTGCGGCTGGAGAGTCCGGCAATATAAGGCGCGTAGAACTTTTCGGCTTCGGCCAAATCCAGGCCATGAAAATGTGGGTCGTAAAAGAAATCCCGTTCGATGCGCCACGTCTCGTGGTACATCTGCTTCCACTCCGCTCGCGGATCGACATAAACTTCCATGTCGGCCAGCTTGAGAGCCCCGTCGCCCGGCTTCGGCGCGTTATCCGCTCCGGTAATCAGCCACTGTGCGCCTTGCCGGTATAGCATCTTGTCGCGATTATCGGAAAGATTGAAGCCCGTCACCCCTTCTAAGATCTTGTCCGTTTTGCGCGTCTTGAAATCGAATTTGTTGACCGTGATTTGCCTCGGCCCAGGCGCCAGATCGACCACCGGGCCGTCTTCCACATACAAGATTCCTTCCTTGCCCGGCGCGACCGCAAAGTAATTCTTCTCCGGCAGCGGCAAAGCCAAAATGCGCTGGCTGATGTTGTCGAAATCGATGCGCACCTCAGACGGCGCCGGCGCTTTGCTGGCATCCTTGTCCTTACTCCCGGTCTTGTCCTTCGCGTCCGTCTTACTCTCGTCCTTCTTCTCCGGCGTGGCATTCTCGTCATCGCTCTGCGGCGCGAGCGGCGAAGGCAGGTCTTTGCGCAAAACCGTGACGTATACGGCGCTCGTCACCGGATGTTGAATGCTCGACATATCGATCCAGCCGCCGCTCAATGCGACATTCGTGCTTGCGACAAAGTAGAGATACTTGCCGCTTTTGTCGAAATCCGGAGACGTGGAATCGCTCAATCCATCTGTGATCTGCGTGCATTTGGCGCTCGCCAGGGAGTACACAAAAACGCCGTGCTGATGATTTTCGAGCTGCTTGTTATATGTGAGCCAACGACTATCCGGCGACCAGCGCGGATTGAATCCGTACGAAGGGCTGTCGTAACGATCCGTATCCACTTTCACTGGCGTCTTATTCGTCAGATCGATGTACCAGAGATTCAGCCGCTTATCGAAATAGGCGATCTTCTTGTTGTCGGGCGACCAGGTCGGTGAATAAAAGAACGACGGCGGATTGCCTAGTGAGATCTTCGTTACCTGCCCGAGACCGTTCTGATCCCGGATGTGCAGCGCGTACTCACCCGACTCGTCCGAGAAATAAGCGATCGATTTGCCGTCCGGCGACCAAGCCGGATCGCGATCGGCCACGCTCGGACTCGCCGTCAAATTGCGAATGTCTCCCTTCTCGGCCGGGACGGTCAGAATCTCGCCGTGCGCCTCGAAAACGGCTCGTTGTCCGGTTGGCGAGATAGCCGCGTTCTCGATCTTGGGCGCCGTGAGTTTCTCGAAATGCGGACGCACCTCCGGCAAATCCGCCGAAACCTCTATGTCGACGTGTTTCGCTTTGCCCGACTTGGTATCGAATAAATAAATCGAGCCGAACTGCTCATACACGATCCCGCCCGGACCGTCGGAAGCGGATTTGAAATCGAGTCCGTCATTCTTCACCGCCTCGCTCACCTTCGCGGAGCCCGTATCGTAAACCCACAGACTCACCGGCCCGTTGCGATCGGAAAGAAAGTAGACCCTGCTGCCGGCCCACATCGGATTGAAGTCGTTCGAGTTCTCGCGCGGAACTTTGACGATGCTCGAATCGGCCAGATCGGCCAGCCAGATTTTCGTAGTCTGGCCGCCGCGATAGCGTTTCCACGCAGCCTGCCACTGAAACACCGGCACGTAGGCGATATGAGTGCCATCGGGCGAGTAGGAGCCGTCTTCGGCGGTCCCGAGCGGCAAGACTTCAGGAAGGGCGCCATCGAGGCCAATCGTATAAAGCTGGCCGCTGTCGGCGTAGCTGTCGCGGTGTGAGCCAAACAGGATGCGTTTCCCGTCCGGTGTCCAGCCAATCGCAATGTCCGGGCCCGGATGATAGGTCAGCCTGCGAGGAACGCCGCCCGCTGCCGCTACTACATAGACATCGACATTGCCATCGTACTCGCCGCTGAACGCGACTTGCGTGCCATCCGGCGAAAAGTGGGGGTTGAACTCGCGTCCCACGCCGCTGGTGAGACGGGTCGCCTCGCCCCCTTGCCGACTCACGATCCAGAGATCGTTCGCGTACTCAAAGACAATCTGGGTCTTGCTGAGGGAAGGGCTGCGCAAGAGCAGCGGGTTTTGTGGCTGCGCCGCTAGCGCCAGAGTCAAGGAGACCAGCGCTACGGCAGCGGAGCAAACGGCTTTTTGCATGAGAGCTAGGGTGTTGCCCATTATAGGGCCTCTGGAAGCAAACGCACATTCGATGCAGGGTCGCCCGCAGGGTGGCTCACGTCTTGCTTCGCAGGCCATGAGCGGCATTGCCGTCGCATACGATTGGCCGGACTTCTATCCTGCGGTTCGTCCGGGAATCAAGCTGGACCGCCCGGCGCTTCACCCGCTTCGTTGGGACGTACGAGCTTACCCCGCAATTCCGCATCACATTCTCGCTGGTGCGGCGATCAACTCATGACACAGGCCACGAATCAACCGAAGCTGCCCATCTACCCGGAGTCGGACCGGCAATTCTTTTTAAAGGTGGTGGATGCTGAAGTTTAATTTTTCGCCGACGACGAAGGACAGGTGCGGTACTTCATTCTGCATCAGAATGGCCACCAGATCAAAGGCGTGAAGAAATAGCCGATTTGTTGCAACCGCTCCCGTCAATTCCAAGCGAGAGCGGTTGCTCATCAACCATTTACCTATGGGCGGAAACCTACGATCGTCCTTTCCCGGTGGAAGCCATTTTCGAGCTTCTGGACGAAGTGGTTCCGCGCATTGTCTCGACTGTTGCCGACACGCATGGCGTCCTGCCGCATAGCATGACCGAAGCGCTGCGGGGCAAAGATCCCGGCCAATTGAGCCCTTATGAGGCGGTGCTTCGCGGCTTTGCGCATTTTCAGCGCGTCGAGGCCACGGAACACTTTGGGGCGAGAACTGCTCTGGAACGGGTCGTCCAGCAAGCTCCGGTTCGTGCCGATTGCTGGGCCATGCTGTCCATGCTCTACCGAGAAGAATACTGCCACGGATTCAATCCGCGACCTGATCCGCTGGGACGTGCGCTCGACGCTGCCCGACGTGCGGTCGACGCCGCGCCCGCCAACCACCTCGCCCATCACGCGCTGGCCGCGGCCATGTTCTTCCGGCGGGAGTTCCCCGCCTTCCGCAACGCGGCGGACCGCGCCATTGCCCTCAACCCGATGGATGGATTCACACTCGGCTACCTGGGCTTTCTGATTGCCTACGCCGGGGAATGGAAGCGCGGCTGCGCTCTGACCGAGCAGGCCATGCGACTCAATCCCCATCATCCCGGCTGGTATCGGTTCGCCTCGTTATTCAACGCCTACCGCCAGCGCGATTATCGCGGCGCCCTGGACATTGCCCATACGATTGACATGCCCGGCTTCTGGCGTACCCAAGTCGCACTCGCGGCGGCTCATGGGCAACTCGGAGAACGGGAGCCGGCGCGTGAGGCTGTAGAGGAACTGCTCCGTATCAGACCGGACTTCGCCGCGGCGACACGCGAGGAACTCGGAAAATGGTGGGACCTCGAGCTCGTGGAACACTTAATCGAAGGACTCCGTCTGGCTGCTCTCGATTTTGCCCCGTTGGTCTCCGTTGCAGCACCTGCAGTTGCGCCTATTCGTAGCGCAGGGCCGTAATGGGATCTATTCTCGAAGCTCGGCGCGCGGGAACGAACCCTGCAGCAATCGCGACTACAAGTAGAAACAAACTCGCCGAAACGAAGGTAGCCGGATCATTCGGCGTTAGTCCGAATAGCAGCGAACGGGCGCTCGAAACAGCCTCCAGCGCCAGCAGCACGCCCAACGCCGTGCCACCGATCAAGAGCAGCAAAACCTGCCGCAGCACGGCCTTTACGATGCCCAGCCGAGTGGCCCCGAGTGCCAGGCGAATGCCGATTTCACTGCGTCGTGCGGCCACGATATAGGAAATGACTCCGTACAGGCCGACCGCCGCCAGTAGCGCCGCGAGCGCGCCGAAGAAGCCCGCAAGTATGGCCATCAGGCGCTCTCGTACCAGGCCATCCTGAATCTCCGTTTCGAAAACGTGGAAGTTGCTGCGAATCTCGGGCGAAATCTGGTTCAGCCTTCGCCGCACCGCGGAAATCACGGTTGCTGGTGGAGCGGCGGAGCGGATAAATACGTTTGGAGAGCCGCCAACGCCGAACTGCTGGGCCGAGCCAAATACCTCGGGCGGAATCTCGCCGCGCAGATAATCATACTTGGCGTCCTGTACGACCCCAACGATCTGGTATTCGGTAGCGGGATAGTTAGGTTCCTGCACACTTCGCAGCGTCCGGCCGAGCGGATTTATTCCGCCGAGAAATCGACGAACAAAAGTCTGATTGACAATGGCCACGTGCGGTGAAGACGCGGTATCGCGATAGTTAAGTGCGCGTCCCGCCAGAAGCGGCTTACCCATGGTCTCGAAATAACCAGGGCTCACCCAGGTGAATTTAGACGAACCCCTCACCGCGGCAAGATGGAATCCAAGAGTCCAGCTGCTGCCATCGAGCGGAACATGTGTCGATGTTCCTGCCGATTCCACCTGGGGCAGAGCACGAATCTGCTCCATTACGTTTCGTAGATAGGCGGCGGCGCGGTCCTCCGGAAGCGCGGTCAAGTGGGTGAAATCGAGCGACGCGATCAGAATACCCTTTTCGCGAAAGCCGGGATCCATCGTCATCAGATTCCTAAAGCTGCGGACGAAAAGTATCGCGGCAATGAGCAGCACCAGAGAAATGGCGATCTGCGAAACCACCAGCCCATCTTGCAGCCGACTCCGTTGGCGAGTTCCTGTCATACCACGGCTGCCGCTCTTGATCGCGTTGCCGGGATCGGTTCCTGAACTTCGAAATGCCGGAGCAAGTCCGAAGAGCAAACAGGTACCCGCAGCTACCACCGCGGCGAAGCCAAGAACACGCCAGTTTGGACTCAGGTCCAGATAGAGCGCGTCGCTCTGCGTGCTCACAAAAAGAACTACCGCCCGGCTGAACACCTGCGCCAGACCCGTTCCGGCGACGGCTCCGGCTGCTGCCAGAACGAATCCCTCGGTCAACAGTTGCCGGATCAGCCGCCATCGTGATGCTCCGATCGCGACGCGCACCGCCATCTCGCGTTCGCGCAGGCTGGCTCGGACCAGCATCAGATTGGCAACATTCGCACAGGCGATCAACAGAACCAGTCCAGTGATCCCAAGCAGCAGCCAGAGAGAGGTGTCGTAGGTCTCACGGAGGGAGCTCACACCATTCGCTGCCGGGTATGCCGCCAAACGAGACTTTAAGTAGGAATTGTGTGAGGCTGCATCTTCATATCCTGTGGGCAAGGTGGCCTGAAAAATGTGCGGGCTGATCGATGCGAGCTGATCGCTCGCCCGGGCCAACGACCAACCCGGCCGCAAACGACCCATTACCGTGAGAAACGAAAAATCTGTCCGGCGAAGCGCATCATCGCTTGGGAAATAGGATGGTAGCGAGCAAAATGGAACTGCAACATCGAATGTCTTGCCTGGTTCGAGTCCGGCAAAGCCCGGAGGCGTGACACCGATAATCTCAGTGGAACGGTCTTCGAGAGAAAGCTTGCTGCCGATCGCGGAGTCGCGGCCCCCAAACTCGCTCTGCCAGAATCCGTAACTGATCACTGCACCCGGTAAGCCGCATCCCGCATGATCATCTGCGGCCGTAAACAGCCGTCCCTTGACGGGAACGACACCTAACGTCGAGAAAATTCCGCCGCTTACCCAAAGCCCGTTTTCCGGACGTCTGGCCGTGCCCTTACCGAGCCCCAGCGTATTCGGCGACCATCCAAAGACGCCCGAGAAACCGCGCTGCTGGTCACGAATGTGTTCCCAGACCGCATAGGAAAGCGAGTGGGGCAACCGAGTAATGCCAAACCTGTTCCCCCCTGCGATCTCGATCAATGCAAGCTTTTGGGGATCGGGGACTGGCAGGCTGCGCAGCCGCACGGCATCGAGCAAGGCAAATATTGCGGTGTTGGCGCCAATACCCAGCGCCAGAGCCGCGATGGCCGAAAACGCGAAGCCCGGGCTCTTTCGCAAGCTGCGCAGAGCGAGCCACACGTCTTGCATGGTGGATTCAACCCAGCGTGTGCCTCGCGCCTCGCGGCACTCTTCGCGCACCACTTCGACCCCACCGAAGCTCAGCCGCGCCCTGCGTTGTGCCTCTTCTTCATTGAATCCGGCGCTCCGGTAATCTGCTACCTGCCGCTCGAGATGGTCCCGCACCTCTTTTTCGAGCTCGCTTTCTAACTGTCGGTTCTTAATAAGCCGCTGGAACCAGTTCATACGGGCTTCTTCTACTACCTGCAAAGTCTAACATGTAGAAGAGTGAGGCGTTCACCCGTCAGGGTCTATTCGCGGGAGGGCTGACGTGCCAAACCTCAGGAATATATCGTAATTCGTAGTAAATCAACGTGCATTACGTGGCGCGCTCTCCCGATCTGTGCTCTAATTCATAATCATGAAAGCCGCGCTCTTTATCTGCCTTATCGGCGCGCTCTGCGGCCCCGTCTGGTCTCAAAACACTCCCCGTCAAAGTCTCCTCGTCCTTTCTAAGGGCGATCACACTTTGGCCATCGTGGACCCCGCCAGCCTGAAAATAATCGCCAAAGCGCCGGTAGGCGAGGATCCCCACGAAGTGATCGCGTCGAGCGACGGAAAGTTCGCCTATGTTTCGAACTACGGCGGCGGAGCGTATCACACGCTGGCGCTCATTGACCTTGTGAATCAGAAGGCGTTAGCTCCCATTGACCTCGGTCCATTAACCGGCCCCCACGGCCTGGTTTTCGTCGGGGGCAAGACCTGGTTTACTGCCGAAGGCGCCAAGGTCATTGGACGCTATGATCCTGCGGCCAGGAAGGTCGATTGGGTCTTGGGAACCGGGCAGAATAGAACCCACATGATCTTCGTTTCCGAGGACATGACGCACATCTTCACCACCAATGTAAGCTCGGGTACAGTAAGCATCATCGAGAAGAGCCACCCGTCCCGGCCCCCCGGTCCGCCTCCTGGAGGCAATGCAAATGCCGCGAATGGCCCCCGACCGCGACGAGGTCCTATGGGGCCCCCTGGTGGCGATTGGGATGAAACCGTGATTCCGGTGGGCAAAAGCACCGAAGGTTTCGACGTGTCTCCCGATGGCAAAGAACTCTGGGCCGCCAACGCCGAAAACGGCACGGTCGCCATCATCGACTTGTCGGCCAAGAAGGTCACCAATACCCTGCACGCCAATGTGCGTGGCGCCAACCGACTGAAGTTCACTCCGGACGGAAAACTCGTCTTCATCTCGTCCCTCAGCGATTCCGGACTCGCCATTCTGGATACAGCCACCCATAAAGAAGTGAAGCGTCTCGACCTCGGACACGGTGCGGCGGGCATTGAAATGCAACCGGACGGTTCCCGTATCTATGTAGCGTGCACCGGCGGGAATTACGTGGCCATGATCGACCGCAAAACCCTGACAATCGTCGGCCGGATTAACGCCGGTCCGGAACCGGATGGACTCGCCTGGTCAGTTCAGCCTTAGCCCTCTCCGCCTATCCCGTTCTCCGATAAGTCTAGGAATTTCCGGCCCCACCAAGATTCTTTGCTTTCTCCGGTGACTATGATGTTTAAAGCAGAATCAGCCGATAGTTACGATGAGGCACGGCTCTCCACTCCGACGGCTGGCTTCTCTTAACGTGTTTGCTTAACGATGAGGCCATCGACGAATCTGATCTCTGGATGTGTGCGCCCGCCGGCTTGTTTCCAGCCGCTCGTTGCGGTAGCCCTTTTCCTCACACTGGCCGTATCTGCCCGGGGTAAGCCGCCCGCGGAACCCACTGTTCTCTCGACCATCGGTCAGGTTCGGGTGCTCTCTGAGGTCGAGGCCGGCAAGCGGTATCCCGTGCATATCAAAGCCGTTGTCACCTATTTTGACCCGAATTCGCAAGATATCTTCCTGGCTGACGACACGGGTGGAATCTGGGCGCACTGGCTCCCCAGTCAACCAAAACTACAAGCGGGCGAGTTCCTCGATGTTACAGGGGTCACGTCCTTCAGCTTCGCTCCCGATTTAAGCGATGCGCATTGGACCAAGCTCGGACATGCCTCGATGCCCAAGGCCCGTCCTGTTACCTTCCAGGAAATGGCGAGCGCCTCCGTCGATAGCCGCTGGGTCGAGGTCGAAGGAAAAATCCGCCAAGCCGATTACGTTCGGCGCTCTGCCCGCGAACAATATCTCTGGATGGATCTTGCCATGGCCGGCGACGATATTGAAGTGAAATTGCCCTGGCCCGGGGGGCCCGTGCCGCCGGATCTGGTCGATGCCCAGGTTCGTATCCGCGGAGTCTGCGGGGCCCACTTTAACTCGAAGGTTCAACTGACTGGAGTTATTCTCTTCGTTCCGGCATTGCGCGAAATCTCGATCATAGAAGCAGCTAAGCCCATTGATCTGCAAGGTCCGCCCACTCCGATCGGCACTCTTCAGCGTTTCGGAAATCAAAATCCCGATGGCCACCGTATAAAGCTGGTGGGTTCAGTTACCGCTGTCATTCCAGACCGCGGCTTTTATCTGCATGACCCCACTGGGGACGTGTACGTACAGACTCGCCAAGAGTTGAAACTGAAAAGCGGCGACCGGGTGGAAGCTCTCGGCTTCTCTGGCGTCTCGGAAGGCCGTACGCGCCTGGAAGATGCTTCATATCGCGTCCTGGGAGCGGGGCCGTTGCTCACACCTCGGCCGATTACCGCCCAGCAGATTGCGTCCGCTGATTATGATTCCGAATTGATCTCGGTGGAAGGCGAAATTGTCGACCGCTCGTTTCTGCCGCGACAGCAGGTCTTGGTCCTCCGCGTTGGCCAGAATCTTTTTCCCCTTTACATATCTGTGCGCGCGGCGGCCGCTACTTTTCCGCCCAACGGCGCGTTTGTGAGGGTCCTTGCGATCTGCACCAATGCCTTCGACGATTCCGGTCTACCTACCAACATCCGCCTGATAGTTCACGACGCCGGCGATATCAAGGTCCTCCGCAATCCGCCTTGGTGGACATTCCGCCGCTTTGCCAGCGTCCTGGGCGTGCTCTTGGCCGCCGTTGCCCTTGCGTTGGCCTGGGTCTTCATATTGCGCCGCCGCGTCAGCCAGCAGACCCGCGTCATTTCCCGCAAACTGGCCGAAGAAGAATCGCTGCGCAGCGCGGCCCAAACCGCCAATCTCGCAAAAAGCGAATTTCTGGCCAATATGAGCCACGAGATTCGCACTCCCATGAACGCCATTATCGGGTTCACCGATCTCTTGCTCGACACTCCGCTGAGCGAGGAGCAGCGTGACTATCTGCGGACTGTGCAGTTCTCGTCCCGTTCCCTGACCCGCATTCTGAACGATGTTCTCGATTTCTCCAAAATCGAGGCGGGCCACATGTCGCTCGAGAATATCCCGTTCTCGGTGGCCACTTGCGCCGCACAGGTGATGCGCCTGGTCTCACCGGAAGCGGCAGCGAAAGGGCTTGAAACCTCTCTCCAGGTGAGTGATAGTGTTGCTGAAGAGTTGGTTGGCGATCCCTTCCGGCTCCACCAGGTTATGCTGAACCTGCTGAACAATGCCTTGAAATTCACTGAAAAAGGGTCGATCCGCCTCGTGATCTCTCCGGTAGCTTCGGGCCCGGATTGGTCCGAAATCCAATTTTCGGTTCTCGACACGGGAATTGGCGTTCCGGAGGAATCGCAGCGCCGAATCTTTGAGTCTTTCTCGCAAGGCGATGGTTCCACCACCCGGAAATACGGTGGCACTGGACTGGGCTTGGCTATTTGCGCCCGGCTGGTAGCCTTGTTCGGCGGTCGCATCTGGCTGGAAAGTACCCCCGGCGTGGGCAGCTGCTTCCACTTCACGGCACGTTTCCTGCTCAACCAAACACACGGCCGGCAAGTCGCGTTTACCAGCACCGCGCAAATCTAATTCGCGCGCCCAGCTTCCAGTTGCCGAGCCGCGATTTGCGCAATGTCCAGCAGCTGAGGAGGATTGGTCGAGGTAGCTGCCAGCGCATCCCGAAACATGCTGTTGCAAAAAGGGCACGCTGCGCCCACCACATCCGCGCCAGTGTCAGCCAGCTCCTTTGCCCGCGCCTGATTGACCCGCTGCCCGGTTTCTTCGCCCAGAAATACCAGGCCGCCACCCGCGCCGCAGCAAAACGAGCGCTCCCGCGCACGCGGCGGATCAATTACCGTTGCCGCACGCGCGATCACCTCGCGCGGCTCATCGTAAATGCCGCGGTACCGGCCTAGATAACAAGGATCATGAAATACTACGCGCCGCCCGTCATGCGACAAAGGCAATTCCTCCTTATGCCGCGCCAGGAATTCGCTATGGTGCTCGACAGTAGTCTCCACGCCATACTCGCGCCAGTCTTCTTGCATGGTGCGCACGCAATGCGGGCATATCGCTACAATCTTTTTAACCTTCGCTTGGGTCAGGGCCCCTCCGTTCTGCTCCGCTAATTGCCCAAAAAGCAGATCGTTGCCCAGCCGTCGCACCGGGTCTCCCGTGCATTTCTCTTTCTTCAACACGCCAAAGGTCGCGCCCAGGTGCCGCATCACCGTGGCAAACGCCGCGATGATCTCCCGCCCCTGCGGATCGTACGCCCCCATGCAGCCCAGCCACAGACAGTATTCCTGCGAGCCGTCGAACACTGGCAGTTCCTGCTTCGCAATAAACTTGTCGCGCTCCGCCTGCGAAAAACCCATCGCGTTCCCGTTGCGCTCGAGATTCAAGAACAGTTTCGTGCCGTACTCGTCTTCCCAGGTCCCCGTGTTCACCGCCCCGCGCCGCAGCCCGATAATCATTGGCAGGTGTTGAATGCCCACAGGGCACTGGTATTCGCAAGCCCCACAGGTGGTGCATTGAAAGATGGCCGTTTGCGAAACGCTTGCCTCGAGAACGGGCTTCTCGGCGGTCGATCCATACTCGTTCAGGTAGGAGCGCAGGCCTAGCGCGATCAGCTTTGGATTGAGTTCCTTGCCCGTGTTATTAGCCGGGCAGTGCTCCGTGCACCGCCCACACTCGACGCACGAATACGCTTGCAGCGCCGTAATCTGCGTAATGTCTTTGCCCGCCACCAACCCGAAATCTTCGTCGTTCGCCAACGGCGGTATCTTGCTGAATCCGTCACGCTCGAGAAAAATCGTCAAGGGGCTCAGCACCAGGTGCAAATGCTTGGTATGCGGTATGAGCGGCAGAAAGGCCAGCAGGGTCAGCGTATGAATCCACCACAGCGCCTGTCCGATGTGCGACGTCTCGCGCACCCACCATTCCGGCATGTAGGTGAGCATCAGGATGAAAATGAAAAGCGCGATGAGCCCAGACTCGTAAGAAACCGGGCCGAGCCACTTCGGCCGAATCACAAAACGCCGGATCGCCAGACCCAGAATCGACACCGCGCAGAGCGCTCCGAAAGCAAATGCAAACCAGAAATAAAACCCGCCGAACAGCGCGTGGCGGTCGAGAAAGCCGAAACCGAATCCTTCCACGACATGATTGATGGTGACCAGCGCGAAGGCGCAAAATCCCCAAAACACAAATGCGTGCGCCAAGCCAGGTAAGGGCCTTTCACGGATCACCTTCGCCTGGCACATTACCTCCCAGAAGAATTTCCAGATGCGTCGGCCCAACGAGCCAAATTGAAAATTCTGATCTTTCCGGGCTGCCAGAATCTTTTGTACTGTCGCGCCAAATCGTATGCCAAATAGCGCTAGCGAGAAGATACATAAGACCAGCAGCAGAAGTCTTACGGGTAGTGAAAGAGCCACTGCCAAGAATTCTCTCACCTCAAGCAGGCCTGTCCTTAGCGATCAGAGCACCGGACACCTGCGACTTCCAGCGGGCCGCAATCCGATCCATCGCTTGAAGGCGAGTTCCCTTCGCCTTGTTACGATGAGGTGGTGGTTTTGAACCGCCCTCTTTTGCTTGCAGCGGTTACTTCGCTTTTCTCTCTCTTATCTGCACCCCTAGCTAGGCCCGCTACAGTTCTGGTTTTGCAATTTCACAATTCCTCGCAATACAGTGACTTGAATTGGGTAGGCGAGAGTATTTCAGAAAAGCTGAAAGACGAGTTCAGCGCGCACAACGAGATTGTATTCGGCCGTGACTCGCGCGGAGAAGCGTTGCGCCGATTGACTCTACGTCCTGGGGCCGACTACACGAAGGCCACGTTGATCCGTCTGGGACAGACTCTGGATGCGGATTACGTCTGTTATGGGACATATGAGGCCACTTTATCCACTGGCACAACGGAATTGAAAGATAGTTCGATTCAAGTAAACGCGCACGTCATCGATCTCCGCAAGCTCCACGACGGTCCGGATTCTTCAGAAGCAGGAAAGTTGGTGGATCTCGGCCGGATTGAGGAACACCTGGCATGGGAGAATCTGCGTTACCTCGATCCCTCGCGGAATTTGCCGGTTGAGCAATTTATGAATCCGGCAAAGTTTACGCGGGTTGATGCGGAGGAGAGCTACATTCGTGGCTTGCTTTCGACCGACCAGGATCAGCAACAAAAATGGTTTGCCCAAGCCCTGGTACTCGATCCGAAATTCATGAATCCCGCTTACGAACTGGGAAAGCTGTCGCTTGAGCGCAAGGAATACCGGCGAGCGAACTCCTGGCTCCAGCGCATTCCGGCCGATGATCCACGCTATTTCGACGCACGGTTCAAAATGGGGCTAGCAGCTTACAACGATGCCGACTACGGGGCGGCTTCCCTTTACTTCCGCGACATCGCAAAGACTTACCCGCTAAACGAGGTTTATAACAACCTCGGCGCGGCAGAAGATCAGATGAACCAGCCCGCGGCCGTAGAGGATTTTCGGCGCGCGCTTGAGGGCGATGTGAATGATTCTACTTACTTGTTCAATCTGGGGAACGCGCTATTAAAGAACAACCAGTTTGCCGAAGCGGCAAAGGTCCTGCAAACCGGGGTTACCCAAAATCCGGATGACGAAGAAGCCCGTACGCTCCTCGGCAAAGCACAGCGGCATGAATTCACTCCTGCCGGCAAGCCCCCCGCGACGGACCGCCTGAAGACGAACTTCGATCTGACCGCTTTCCGGCAACTGAAAGCCGTCATGCAGCCCAAAAGCGGCACATAAAGCGCGTACCGACAAAATAGAAGGAAATCGGCCGGTAAACTGCTGAGACAACTCTGATTCTGAATCGACATCTTATGCATGCTTCGGGTTTCTGTGTCCCTCGATTGGGCCGTCAGTATAATCGGAAGGCCTAATCATGGTTGAGGCTTTTGGGCTATCGGACGTCGGCTGCGTTCGTTCGAATAACGAGGATTACTTCATCAGTGACACCGAGTCGGGCATTTTCGTGTTGGCAGACGGCATGGGTGGCGCGAATGCAGGTGAATTTGCTTCGCAGCTAAGCGCGAATAGCCTCTACGAAACTCTCCTTCATGACCAGCCCACGGATGGCATCCCGCAGATGCAGGAAGCTTTTCTACGCACCAACTCCACCGTCCGTGAGGCGGCCAGGGACCGTCCGGAACTGAGCGGAATGGGTACGACGCTGGTTGCGGCGCGTCGCTCAAGTCCCGGCAGCTTTGAAATTTGCAGTGTTGGAGATAGTCGCGCCTACTTGTTTTCGGGCGGTCAATTGATGCTGGTTACCCAGGATCAAACCTGGGTAGTGGAAGTAGGATCTCAGCTCGGCTTGAGCGAAGAAGCGCTTCGGAAACATCCGATGCGCCATGTGCTTACAATGGCCATCGGCAGCTCGGAAGACTTGCGCGTATTCTCGCGGGAGATCGAAGTGAGCGCCGGAGATCAGTTACTCCTGTGCTCGGACGGGTTACATGGGGTGCTCAACGAAAAAATTTTGACGGAAACGTTGGAATCCGGAAAGACTCTTCCCGAGAAGTGCCACTACTTAATCGAAGCCGCAAAACTAGCCGGCGGACCCGATAACGTCACCGTTCTGCTGATTCAAGTCGATTAAAATCCGGCACGCAGGCAGTGGGTGCGAAGGCCGCGCATTTGCGGAGCTGACGATTGAGGCCGACTTGCGATTTCTCTCTCCGATCCTGGCGATCCTGCTCACGCCGCTGGTGGTTACGCTACCAATTAGCGGACAAGTTCCCGCCCCCAACAGCGCGGTTGGTTCCGATCCTATCGCTGCATTGCAGCTCCGTGTTGTTCCGGGTGCAGGGGGGGCGACCATGCAAACGGGAACACACCTCGTGAAACCCTTGACCGTCGAAGTGAAAGATGCGGCAGGCGCCCCGGTCGAGAATGCGGCGGTAATCTTTCGTTTGCCCGATAGCGGTCCGTCCGGCACGTTTGCCGATGGCACGGTGACCTCGGTTGTGTATACCGACGCAGCGGGGCGTGCAAGTTCCGGAGAAATCCAGTGGGGGGGCATCCCAGGTTCAGTTTCGCTTCGAATCACTGCGGCCAAAGGAACAGGCCATGCCGGCGTGCTCTTCACGGAAACTCTGACCGGAGCGACACCGGCCGTCGCAGTCGCGCCGCCACAGCCAGCACAAGCCACCGTTTTAACCCGCGCGCTGCCGCCCAAGCCTTCACAATCCACGCCGGCGAAACCAGGCGTTTTAGCCAGCAGCACCGCCCCTACTCCGGGCGTAGTGATTGAACGAGTTGGTTCAACTTCAATTGATGCAAACTCAGCTGGTTCAAACTCGCATCGTTCGCGTAAGCCACGGCCGTCAGATGATGAAGACGCCGAGACTCCGCAGTCCATATCCTCGCCCGCCGCAACCACCCGTTATGCGGATGATGATTCGCCAGACGCAAATGTGCCAGTTCGTCATGCCTTCAGCAATCAGCCCGAGGATGACTCAGCGGGGGTCAGCGTTACCCGCGTAGGCGCGGGTGAGGCATCGCCCGGAAGCGGCCATCACCTGACGAGATGGTTGGTCATCGCCGCAGTGGCCGCGGGTGCCGGCGTCGCCTTGGCCATGGTCCGAAAAGGCTCCGGCTCCTCCAGTTCCGGTGTAACAATCGGGGCCCCCTCGGTCAGCGTCGGACATCCCTAACCCTCGACTTCGAAGATTGTTCTTTCTTCTATGAAGCCCTACTTAGCCACTCTCATACTTTCTGTCTGTTCGGTTGCCGAGCTTTGCGGTCAGGTCTCCACACCGGCCGCCGGGTTTGTACGCTATCCGGGGTTACCAGTACAAGCCATCTATGGAATCGCCGGGAATTTTCTTCTCGGGCCGGCGGTGTCGGGAGTTGCCGATGCTCTGAGTTTTGGCAAGAGCGGCGGTCTCCTCGCGGGAGGCGGGCACATCGTGCTGGTTGGCGCAGACGGCTCCACTGTCGCCGATTATGCATCGGCTGAAAATCACCCGCTTTTAAACATCGGCGGTACGCTCGACAGCGCGGTGGCCTGGCTACCCGCGAGTCGAACGCTTCTCTGGATCGATGAGCCGGCGAAAGATCACTTCCCCGGGCGGTTTTCCGTATTGTCACTCGAAAATAGTGGGCTCCCGGCGAATGTGTCTTCCGTAACCCGGCTTGCAACTGGCGCGGTGCGTTTTTTGCTGACTCAAGCAGATGGAACGGTAGCGGCCCTGGTGGTTTCGATGCCCAACGGCGATTTGAAATCGAGCGACCTTTTGCCCGATTTGCGAGGTCCGGCTTACGAATTTGCAGGGTATTTTATTTGGATCGATGATCGCGGCCTGGAGATTGGTACGGCAGCGGGAATCAACAAAACGCTGCCGGTGCCCGCAGCCGGATCCTTCACGGCCGAACGCATGTCTGCCGGATGGGTTCATCTTTTTTTCTCGGGTCAGGGCGGCACGCATTGGGCGATCAATCTGGCTGACCCCAATCCATCCGTTTTTCGCCTGCCGGCGCCGTTGCCCGCGGCCGGAGGAAAGCGCCAATGAGAACGCTCCTTCTGCTGGCACTCTGCTGCTACGGCCTCAGTGCGCAGACCTTGACCTTCGCTATCACCGACAATACCGGGGCAACTCCCGACGTTCCCCTCCCTAGCGCCTATCAGTTCCCTACAACACAGCAAGGCAGCGCGTCGAGCATCCTCATCAAAATCACCAATAGCAGCCAGTCCACTGTAGAGGTGGTGCTGCCCTATGTGGGCAACTCGGCTGGGTCGCCGCAAGTAGATCCAAATTTCTCGGTTTCGGATGAGTCTGAGGACCACATCCTGGCGCCTGGTGCCTTCGAGGTGTTTACGCTGAACTTCACGCCGTCCGGAACCGGCCAGCTGTTTGGCTACTTGCAGGTTGATTATTTGACCCAAGTCAGCGGCTGCACATTGAACTCGACAAGCAGCGCAACGCAATGTCCCGTGACTATTGCGCCGGTTTCTACCTTAGAGGGAACCGCTACCCCTGCCTCGTTGCTCCTTACCTACAACAACGCGGGAGTAAATACAGCTTTGCTGCCGAATGCGGGAACGGCGCGGCTCGACTTCCGTAGCGTCTCAAAAGGTGCGACCTCAGCCTTGACCTTTACGCTCGCCAATCAGACGGCTTCTCCGTTGACGACGCCCGCGATTTCTATCCAAGGCAGTGCCGATGCAAGCACCAGTACGGTTGCGTTTGCCCTGAACACTGCGAATCTGCCTGCCCTATTACCGGCCAATGGAAGTGGCACATTCATCGTGACATTTGCGCCTGGCCAGACGGGGTTAACCACGGCGACGTTGCTGGTCGGCACAAACTCCTACGACATCCAGGGTACGGGCACCGCCGCTTCAGCCAGTGATTCGCTCGCGATCTCCTATGTGACGGCGACCAAAGTCCAGGTGCTGCCACAGGCCGCACAGCCCATTGACTTCGGCCAGATCGTACCGGGTACCGGCGGAAGCGCGACCCTGACTTTTACCGTCGCCAATACCGACCCAAACACATTTGGGCCCGTTACCTTATCCACCCTGGCCGTAACAGGAGCGGCCTATTCGCTGGGCGGAGCCCCCTCCTTGCCGGCGACGATTCAGCCGAATGCGTCGATTACCTTCACGGTCACATTCAACGCCTCGGCGAGCGGCACCTACACGGGAACGCTGACCGTCGGCGATATTGTCTTCTCGTTAACCGGCCTGAGCGTGGTGTCTTCCGTGCCGGCCATCACAATGCAAGTGAGCGAGCAGCCGCTGACGAGCGCCCAACAAGTGAATCTGACAATCCAGGCATCGAGCGCGGCCACTCAGCAGGCGATCGGTACGTTGACCATGAAGTTCACGCCCTCCGTGACTGGCGTGACGGATGATCCGGCGATTGTCTTTCTCGCTACCAACGGACGGCAGCTGCAGGTCAACCTGGCGGCCGACGCGACGGCCGCAACCTATAACAGTCAGTCAACGATCGGATTTCAGACTGGCACCACAGCCGGAACCATCACGTTTACCCTGACCTTTGCCAACGCCGCGCCTATCACGCAATCCTACACAATTACACCAGCGCTGATTCATTTGACGAGTTCTACAGCGACCCGCGAATCGCCGAACCTGGCGATCATACTTGACGGTTATGACAACACGTACACTGCCGGCAAGCTCTCATTTGTGTTCTATGACACAAGTGGAAATCAGATTAATTCGACGGCCATGGCGGTGGATGCCACATCCAACTTCCATCAGTATTTCTACACGAACAACGCCGCTGGAGGAAGCTTTTCCATGCAGGCCAGTTTTCCGGTAACGGGCGATGTCACAAAGGTCGGTTCAGTAGCCGTAACGCTAACCAATTCCGTCGGCCAAACCAGCACCAAATTGACGTTCCAGTAGTCCGAAAAAATGGGGGCCGGCATCCGGCAGCTTGCGCTAACGTTAAACCATGGCGACCGTGGCTCTTAGCATTGCCGGCTCCGACCCCAGCGGCGGCGCCGGTATCCAAGCTGACCTGAAGACTTTTCATCAGTTCGGTGTGTATGGCGAGGCCGTACTCACCTTGATTACTGTGCAGAACACTCAGCGAGTTTCTCGGGTAGAGCCTCTGCATGCCGACCTGGTTGCGGAACAGCTGCGTGCCGTGCTCGACGACATTCCGCCAAACGCCGCAAAAATCGGAGCGTTGGGCAGTATAGAGGTAGTCGAGGCGGTTGCCAAACTGGCCAAATCGTTCCAGTTTCCATTGGTGGTTGATCCGGTAATGATCAGTAAACACGGCGGACGCCTTCTGCCACCAAAGGGAGAAGAGGTGTTGAAGCATAAGCTTCTACCGCTGGCCTTTCTGGTGACGCCGAATATTCCCGAAGCGGAATCGCTCACCGGCATGAAAATCCGTAATGAAGAAGAGATGGCGATCGCGGGCGACCGGATTCTTGCGTTCGGCTGCCACGCTGTGTTGGTAAAGGGCGGCCACTTGCCAGGCGAGCCAAACGATATTTTGCGTTGGCCGGCCTCCCCGCCGCTTCCTTTTTTGGATCGCTCGCCTTATTCCGGTAGCCGCGTCCCCACGAAACACACGCATGGCACGGGATGTACCTATTCGGCGGCAATTACCGCCGCGCTTGCGCTCGGCAAGACTCTACCGGAGGCGATCCTGGTTTCGCGTCAGTATGTCCAGAACGCAATTGAAACAGCGCCCAAACTAGGAAATGGCATGGGCCCGGTAAACCATTTTGCCGACGTTGCGGCGCGAATGAACTTCCGGCAAACATCTTGCGTGGCAGCCGATTGAGATCTTTGCTACTTCCATGCCGCACCGCGTTCACTTTCTCCAGATTTTTGCCCTATTCGCCGTCTCGGCGCTGACGGCCTACCCACGGGCCGAAATTGCTCCCTGCAAAAACAACTATTCGCCGGAACAGCAGATTGCGTTGGGCCAGAAAGCGGTCCAACAAGTCTATAAAAACATGCCGATACTGCCTGACTCCAGCCCCATCACGCAATACATCCAGCAACTCGGCGAGAAACTTGCGGCCCAGGCGCCCGGCTATAAATGGCCCTATAACTTTCACGTAGCAAATGTGGCGGATATCAACGCGTTTGCTCTTCCCGGCGGCGCCATATTCGTCAATCTCGGCACAATTCAAGCGGCCGCTACCGAAGCTCAGTTAGCAGGCGTGATGGCGCACGAGATCTCGCATGTCGTGCTTCAACACTCGGTTTGCAACGCTGTGAAGCAGCAGAAAGTGGGCTTGCTGGCAGGGCTGGGCCAGGTTGCTGCGGGCGTACTGCTTGGGGGTGCCGGCGGCCAGCTTGCCGCTCAGGGAATCGGTATGAGTGCCGGGTTGGGCTTCCTCAAAATGTCGCGCGGCGCTGAGAAGCAAGCCGATCTGATGGGCACGGGCATTCTATACGACGCGGGATATGATCCGCGCGGCATGACGCAATTTTTCGAAACGATTCAGGCCAAATACGGCGAAGGCGGCTCGCAGTTCATGAGCGATCATCCCAATCCCGGCAATCGCGCCGAATATGTCGATAAGGAAATCGCCACTTTTGTGCCGCACGGGAACAAGGTCGAGAACACCCCCGCTTTCACTCGCATTCATTCGGAGGTGGCGGCCATGCATGCCTATACCGGGAAAGAGGTTGCCTCAGGCGTTTGGCGGCGGGAAAACCCCAATCAGACCGTTTCGAGCGGCGTGAACCAGCCTGCCAATTTCGATGGCGCTCCCAGCGGCGGACACACTCTGCGGGATATCGATCTGGGTACTCCCGGTGCCTGGAAGACCCTCAAAGGTGACGGTTATTCAATCAGCCTCCCAGCCAATTGGCAGGCAATAGGTAATAAGACTTCCGCTATGGCTGCTCCGAATGGAGGCTTTAGCCGCACCGCCGATGGCTCCTATGTGGGCGTCACGTACGGCGTGCTGATCGACGTATACCAGCCACAGAGCCGCATGAGCGCCGGTGCGGCCTTCGACAGCCTGGTCGGGGCAATGGCGCGCGATAACGACGGCCTGGTCCCAGGTCCTCAAAACGACATAAGCGCTGGAGAGGTCACTGGACGTAGCGCTTATTGTGAAAACCCCAACGCCAACCACGGCCAGGGAGAGCGTGACTGGGTGGTGGCGTTTGGGCGTGGGAACGGCTCGCTTCGCTACTTCGTTTTTGTTGCGCCAACCCAGGATTTCGAGAAGCTTCGGCCGACTTATCAAAAGATGCTGGAGTCAGTGGCGATCCAATAGGTGAGGAAACTTGCAATCAGTGGATTCTTGGCGTTTCACCTGGCCGCTATAGCGTGTTGGACAATACCGATCAGTTCTCCACTGCTTGATGTTTTTCGGGGATGGATTCGGCCTTACATGGTCTGGTCGGGACTCTTCCAGGCATGGGACATGTTCGCCCCGCTACCGGCAGCGGAAAACGCCTATGTGCAAGGCGTCGTGATCACTCACGACGGCCATCTGCATACCTGGAAGTTCCCCAGAATGGAGCAGCTCAGTCTGCTCGAACGTTACTCCAAAGAACGATACCGGAAGTTTCAGGAGAATCTGCCGAACGAGAAATATTCTGCTATATGGCCGGACGTGGCCAGAGATTTGGCACGCCGGTACAACCAGCCGGACAATCCGCCGGAGATCGTGATGCTGATTCGATACTGGTCGAGCATCAATGTTCCCAAGGCCGAATCCCGGGCAACCAAACTTGCAGGGCCGGAGCAGGCGCACATTTTTTATGAGCGTAGGCTTCAACCGGGGGATCTGCAATGAGTTTGCGCGCGGCTTTGAGAGCGTGGAACGAGTTTTTCTTTGCGCCGCAATCGCCGGTTCCGATTTCGTTATTTCGAATCTTTTATGGAGTTTGTGTTTCCGGTACGCTTCTTCTGCTGCATTCGGATTGGCTGGAATGGTACGGCGTGCATAGTTGGGTGACGCTATCCACGATGAAGAACATCGAGCCGGGTGTCCGGCTGAACCTGTTCACCATTCTTCCCCAGAACGATGTGTGGATCGAGGCGTTTTTCTGGTTTTCTCTACTCTTTGCGGTGTTGCTGGCGATTGGCCTGTTCACGCGCACGAGCAGTGTAGTGACGTTTCTTTGTCTCACTTCGATTCAGCAAAGAAATCTGCTGATTTGCCACAGCGGCGACACGTTTCTGCGCGTTAGCGGATTTTTTCTCATGTTTGCGCCCGCGGGTGCGGCGTTTTCGATCGATCGCCTGATCCGCTTGCGGGTTGGTCGAGAGGGCCTGGAGATCCTCCCCAGAAGCCCGTGGGCTCAGAGGATGATTCAGTTCGAATTGGTCACCCTTTATTTCGTATCGTTCTGTTGGAAGGCGATGGGCACGCCGTGGGTCGATGGCACTGCACTCTACTATGCCATTCATCTCGACTCGATGCGCCGGTTTCCTATACCGGGATGGATACAGCAACCGGTGCTGCTGAAACTGGGGAGTTGGTCGACGCTGCTGATTGAATTCTCTTTAGGCGTATTGATCTGGTTCAAGGAGTTGCGATATCCACTGCTGCTGCTTGGTTTCTTATTTCATCTTTGTCTCGAATATTGCTTCAACGCGCCAATGTTTCAATGGGACATTTTGTCGGCCTATGTGCTGTTTCTGAATGCAGAAGATCTGAAGCGCTTTTGGGAGCGGGGGCTAAGATTGGCTCATGTCTGACGTTTCGCTAGCGTATCTTGCACCGCCTGAGGTACTGGCGCGAGCCCGGAAAATTAAACTCTTCCTGATGGATGTAGACGGTACGCTGACGGATGGCGGGGTCTGCCTGATTTCTACAACCGCCGCCGACAATTCAGGCGTGAGTGTGGTTTCTGAGATGAAGGTCTTCAACGCGCAGGATGGGCAAGGTCTGTCGCTCGCGCATACGATGGGCATTCAAACCGGCTTTATCACCGGACGCCGCTCACCGGCGGTGGCGAAGCGCGCTGAAGAGCTGAAAGTCACGTTTGTTTATCTAGGGCAGGCGATAAAGATGAAGGCGTTTGAAGAATGCATGCAGAAGGCCGGCGTGATGGAAGCAGAAGTCGCTTATATGGGTGACGATTTGCCAGACATACCCCTCGCGAAACGGGCTGGCCTGGCTGTTTCGGTGGCGGAGGGAGCAGCTGAGTTAAAGGCTGTCTGCCACTATACGACGCAGCGGTTTGCGGGCAAAGGCGCGGCGCGTGAAGTGATCGAGCTGATCCTGAAGGCGCAAGGGCGCTGGGAGGAAGCGGTACCTCGGGCGTTGGCCTAGAGTCCCACCGGAGCTGAAGGTCCGTAACGCGAAATAGCCTTATTCGTGGCGGAGAGCGACTAGCGGATCGATTAGCGCTGCTTTCAGCGCGGGGGGCCAAGAGGCTAGCAACACGGTCGCGGCAAGCACGACGCCGGCGGCGGCGAACGTGAGCGGGTCATTCGGCGCTACACCGTATAGCAGACTGGTCATCAACCGAGTCAACCCGTACGCCGCCAGGAGACCGGCTGCGATGCCGCAGAGTCCCATCCAGAGGCCTTGCGCCACGATCACGCGTACAACGGTGCGACGCTGAGCGCCTAAGGCCATGCGGATGCCGATCTCACGGGTTCGCTGTGTGACGGAATAGGCGATCACACCATAGACGCCGATGAGCGCCATCAATAGGGCGGCAGCGGCGAAAGTACATAGCAGGAAAAATTCGAAGCGGCGCGCGGAAATGGAAGCGCTCAGAGCTTGCTCCAGGTTCTCAATGTCGTAGACGGGTTGTGCCGGGTCGATGCTCGAGATGCTCTTACGCAGGGCTGGGGCGAGACCGAGGGGATCGCCGGCCAGGCGCACAATGACCGTCATGGTGGTGTTCCCTTCTCCGAGATTTCGCATGTAGAGCTGAAACAATTCCGGGCCTGGGTCAGCGTCTAGTTTCTCGTACTTAAGATTGGCCGCTACGCCGACCACGGGGCCACCGCCTGGGCCGGCTCGATGCTGGTCCAACTTTCTGCCGATCGGATCTTGGGCGCCGAAGACACGTCGGGCCATGGTCTCGTTGATGATGACGGCGTCCGACGGATCCGTAGCGGTTAACCAGCGACCCTTCAATAAGCGCATGCCGATCGCCTGAAAATAGTTGGCGGACACCAGACTGACCCGGAAGTGATCGACCAGCGGCGGGATCGCATTGTTTTTGGACTGCACGATATAGTCCTCGAAATTCGCAATCCCGAATGCCCGCACGCCCGGCATCGACTCGAAACGATGTGAGAGCTCCGTGAAGTAAGCGATCTTCCTGGCTTTGGCCGCATATTGCGGACCGGAGAGCGCCACCTTCATGACCAAGGTATTTTCAGGAGCGAAACCCGGTGGGTTGGTATACATTTTCCAAAAGCTCTTGACCATCAGTCCAGCACCCGTCAGAAGGATCACGGCAAAGGCAAGTTCGGAAGCGATCAGCAGGTGACGCAGGCGAAGGCCGCTGCCGCCAAGAGAAAAGCCTCTTGCACCCTCTTTAAATGCGTTCTGTACGTTAGCTCTGCAGAGGGCGAGAGCTGGTCCAATGGCGAAGAGAATGCTGCTGCCAAGACACAAGATGAGGGTGAAGCCAAGAACGCGCCTGTCGATCGAC
>DATAYL010000594.1:0-6131 GCA_036272575.1 Bryobacteraceae bacterium
TGTTTGCGCCAGCGCACGTCCATACAACTCGTTCGTGTCTCCGAAGTGGTCTTCGAACCACGGGTTGTCGTACGCCGAGTGGTAAGTGCCGCTATGATCTTCGCCCCCGAACCCGAGATTTAAGGAGGCAATACCCAGGTGCGGCTCCAAGCGCGGTCCTTCATCTGCTTTCGCGATCGCAGGCTCGGAGCGATGTTGCGGAGCAATTAGTCCGAATACCACAACGGTTTGACTCCTGGTGTGGAGGCGATTCATCACGGTTGGGAATAAACCGTGAGTTCGGGTGTTCAAGACCATAGGTGTCGACCAAGCGTCCTAAGATGTTTCGAATCGTCGCTTCGAAAGTCACGAGTCGACGTCGTCACTGAGGTTGAAGAGGAGAACTCTTGAAACGCACGATCGTTGCTCTACTCGCATCCATGACTCTTTGCACTGCTCAAAGAGAATATACATCTTCCCCGGTTCAGACCGAGACTCTTATTCAAAGTACGTCCTCATGGGATGGAAGGCCTTATACTTCCTACCCTGCTGGACGACCCGAAATCACTATTCTCAAGATCACAATCGCTCCACACACCGCTTTAAAGTGGCACGCTCATCCGATGCCGAATGCTGGCTATATTCTGTCCGGTGAACTTACGATCCAGAAAAAGGACGGGACGAAACAGCATTTCGTGGCCGGACAAGCGATCACCGAGACAGTGAACAGCGTTCATCGCGGCATTGCAGGTGAAGAACCAACAGTGCTCATTGTGTTTTATCCGGGTACTCCTGGAATGCCGCTCTCCAAGTAGCGATTGCCGATTAAAATTTTGACTATGCGCGCTTGCTCGCGCATAGCTGTCACATGCTGATTCGCCGGGAGGTCAGGCCGGCCGAACCATTCGGGAATTTTGGGTTTAGGCGCAATTAGTCGGACAGTCGAGTGGATTTTTGGAATAACCGATGGTCGATTCGTCTCCGCGCATTGAATTTTCAGCTTGGAAAAAGAGAGATTGTGAGCAGAAAGATCAATCCACAAATCGAACAAAACAGCGCCTGTATTACGTCGGGGCAGGTAGCGCTGATGGCTCTTGGCACCGGCAGTATTATCGCCAATCTTTCTTACATCCAGCCGTTGCTGACGTTGGTCGCGTCTACCTTCGGATTCTCGACCGCAGGCGCAGGCATCATCGCCATGGTGAGTCAGCTGGGTACCGCCCTCGGCATGCTGCGTTTTGTGCCGTTGGGAGATAAAGAGCGCCGCTCACTGATCGTGAGATCACTGCTTGCCGCCTGTGTCTCCCTCCTGGCGATGGCGACTGCGCGGAGCCTCTGGTGGCTTGTGGTCGCCAGCTTCGGCGTTGGCCCTACCACGGCTACGGTCCACATCATCGTCCCCTACGCCGCGAATCTGGCCCCGGAAGCGCGGCGCGGCAGAGTAGTCGGCACCGTGATGTCGGGTTTGCTGCTCGGATTCTCCTGGCTCGCACGGTCCGTGGTCTGCTCGCTGCATGCTTTGGATGGCGTTTTCCGTACTTGGTCGCTGCACTGCTCGTGCTGACGATCGCGGCGCTCTGTCCCCTGCGCCTTCCTCGTAGTGAACCGCCTGCGAACCTCACCTGGCCGGACCTCATCCGGTCGACCGGCAGGCTAATTCGCACGCAGCCGGCGCTCGTCGAAAGCCAGTCTGATCAGAGCATCGTTATTCGGTGCCTTCAGTGCATTCTGGACGACCCTCGTCTTCTTCCTACGCGAGCCGCCCTATCATTACGGTAGCGGCGCGTTGTATTTGGAAAGGTGGTTCATATGAGCGGCCAACAACAATTTGATTATGTGGTCCCAATGTATGGAGATCTGAGCTGGTCCCTGAAGTCTTGACAGCTGCAATTTTGCAAAAGCCGGCAATCTTTTTCCACTGCAGTTCCACAGTTGGAACAATGGTTGGTGCGGCTGGTCGGCGCGCCTCAAGGGCACGTTGGTGTGGTGAAGCGAAAGCCGGTTGGCGTTTATTATTTTTTTCGGCTACCGGAACTTCGTGATGGGATTAATGCCCTTGCGCCCGCCTCGCCTCGAGAAACCGCTTCAGCTTCAGAGCGTTGCCCGCGGCAGTTCCTTATTGGTGAGAGGCTGTCCGAGGGAAACGGTTCTGTTTCGAAGCGTGAATGTCCGCAGAACGGAGCGTCGCTGGGGCCTCTGACGCTAGTTGAGATCCTGCGCGAGTGCCTCTCGTTCGACATTGCTGCCCACAGGACCTGAACGTTGCAGTTTCGGCGATTCGTTGGTGAACCGGAGACATGCATTTATGATCGACTATTCGCAAGTAGTCTCAAAGATAGATTTATACATAGCGTTACACGTGAGCGAGAAGTTACTTCTAAGCAAAGTACCTAGAACCATGCAGTCCGTGAGCAGATCTGCCTCTACCGGTTCCCAACCCAGTTGCTGCCGGGTGAGGTTGCTAGACGAAGGGTTATCAGTCGCCACGAAACGCGCAAGAAAGCTGAATTGCTTTGGCGCTTGCTTGACTGATTTGGAGACAATGGGAACGCTCAGTTGCTTCCCAATTGTCTCGGCGATGGAACGAAACGGAATTCCCTATTCGGCAACGCCGTGATACCGAGAGCCTGCTGCGCCTTTTTCCAATGCCAATCTGAACAGTCTTGCTGCATCGCGCCGATGCACCGCGGGCCAACGATTCGAGCCATCGCGGATATAAGCAGACTCTCCTTTTTTCCGAGCAATGCGAATCAATTGAGGTACAAATCCGGTATCTCCCTCGCCGTGAACTGAGGGTGCAAGCCGAACCATCGTCGCGCGAACGCCTAAAGATGCCCAAGCCTCAACCTTCTCCTCCGTCTTAGCGCGCGCAACGCCAGGCGACAGTGGATCTGGTTCATCATCTTCCGTCGCCGGCTTCGCAGCACGGAATCCATTGTGCGAAAGGCCGATCGTACCAAAGGTAGTCACCAGTGGTCGACCTGATCCTTTCAACGCCATAGCGATAGTATCGATGGCCCGCCGGTCAGCCGCCGCCGATATCGCGAGGAAACGCGAAACGATGCCGGTTGGTAGTCCGCCAAAAAAGATGCGGAGACGATCCGCGAGTGGTACTTGAGCCAGGCTGTGCATAAAAGCAAGATGAATAGCGCCGTCCGCGGCAGCGGCCGCGCTGCTCAAGCTTTCCACGTCATCGAGGTTGCCCGGATGTGGCTGGACCCCCTTCGCGGATAGCGCCTTCGCTGCCGGTTCCGATCGAGCGAGGGCGGTGACCGAATGTCCAGCAGCGATCAATTCCTCCACTATCGCAGACCCAATGAATCCGGTTGCCCCAGTAACAAATACACGCATGCTGTTTCTCCTTTTCTGTGGCTTCGCACAGGTACGAGCGCCGTTCTCGCGAGCCACAAGGCAAATTTAGCCGCAAAAGGCAGAATGATCTATAATCCGAAGGCCACTTTTGTTTATTAGGAGTCCAGATTGGATCCCCTATCTCAAGTTCTTGGATTGTTGAAGCCTCAAGCAATCGGTTGGCGCGTCATCGAAGCGTATGGTGCGTGGACGATCAATTTTCGCCCGGCGAATATTGTGGCATTCGGCCAGATGATCGAAGGCAGCTGCCATGTCGAACGCGAAGACGGAATCAGGTTCGATCTGGATACCGGTGATTTCGTGCTAATGACCGCACCGCCGAATTGGACAATGGAAACGCTCGGTGGCGGCGAGCCAGTTGATTTCAAAGCCCTCGTCGATGATCCTAGGCTGCTTGTGCCATCCGCGAATTCATCGGTCGTCACCCGCTTATAGCTGGGAATTTCACCTTCGCCGCCGCCAATCGCGATCTGATCGCGACTCTCATGGTTCCCATCGTGCACGTGCGCAGCAGCGAAATCGCGGCAAGCCGGTTACGCACACTGTTGGCAACTCTAGGCGACGAAGCGCTTTCAGATCGGCCTGGCCGTTCGCTCGTACTGGACCGTCTGCTCGAGGTCATACTCGTTGAAGCGCTAAGATATCCACCCGCCGGCGTCGAAATTGCCGAACGAGGCCTGATGGCTGGCCTCGCGGACACAAGAATCGGGCGTGCGCTGCGCATTATGCATTCCGATGCAAAGCGGCCCTGGACTCTCGCAATGCTCGCTCGCGAGGTCGGAATGTCTCGATCAGCATTCACATCACGCTTTGTGCAACTCGTCGGCATTCCGCCGATTGAATACTTAGCGAATTGGCGGATGACGTTTGCAAAGAGCGCGTTGGCATTAGATTTGCCCATGGCCGATATTGCCGAGATCGCCGGCTTCCAATCGGTAAGCGCATTCAGCACGGCGTTCAAGCGCCAAACGGGCTGCGCGCCTAGCGTGTACGCACGTTCACTGCAGCAGGCCATATGAGCAGGCGATCCTTCGAACGAAATGTTGGCGTGAGATTCGCTGTTTGTAGCCATTGATTGTGGGCTCGGCGTTGCTTCGTTACCATGGCCAGCAAAGCGGCCATACGAAGACAAGTTCTGCTACATAGATCGCGCCTTGTCAGAAAGTGTAAGACCTATCGCCGAGCTAAACCAGCGCGCCGTATTTTCGCGAGAACATGGTTCTTTGTGTTTTGAGCCTCCAAGGTCCTGATAAACGCCGCGGGCACGTCTAGGAACAGACGCAGCGAATAGGGGAGAAAGTGAACAACAGCGTTGAAGCCGGCTGTGTGTGCCGGGAAGATGGCCGAAATATCAATCATCTGGTATTCGTAGTCACACACCTGGTGGCATTGCTATTAGTAATACTGTTTCGGCGACCTCCAACTCTGTCGTTCGCAGATGCCAAGCGAGAGGTAGTGCGTGCTGTTGTCAGGTACCTCCGCTCGTAACCAACTTTAGCTTCACGAACAACCGCAAGTTACAATGATGCCCACAAATGACATCCATCATCGTTGGCCTGAAGAAACTCTCAATTGTTGTCGTCGCGATGGGGCTCGGCTTGGGCGGCCGAATCGCAAGCGGCAGCGAAAGTATTTTGCTGACCGTAGATGCTACGCAGACGCCGCGGAAAATGTTACACGCGAAGCTCGTGATTCCGGTGAAGCCCGGGCCGGTAACGCTCTACTATCCCAAGTGGATTCCTGGCGAGCATGGGCCTGATGGTCCGATTGGGAGCCTCACCGGGCTGAAGTTTGAAGCCGATGGCAGGACCATTCCGTGGCAGAGAGATCTGCTGGATGTCTACACGTTTCACGTGAACGTCCCGGCGGTCGTTACGCATCTGAACGCCTCGTATGACTACATCGAGCCGGACGATTCCTCGGGGACCGACAAACTGCTCGTCCTGGAGTGGAACGAGATATTACTGTATCCGGCAGGTACAGCGTCGAAAGAGCTTACATATGAAGCCAAGCTGATGCTGCCAGATGGATGGCAGTTTGGGACTTCGCTGCCGATAGCCGGACACCCAGGGAACGCAGCGACGTTCCGACCGATTGCTCTTGACTTGCTGGTTGATTCGCCCGTGATTGCGGGCGAGTACTACCGTTCAGTTGACCTGACGCCGGCGGGTGAGCCGATTCACCACGAGATCGATTTAGCGGCGGATACGGAAGCGGCGCTGAACATGAGCCCGGAATTGCGCAAGCAATTGACGAATCTGGTGGCGGAATCGGGAAAGTTGTTCGGGGCGAGGCATTATCGGGACTACCACTTTCTGTTGGCATTGAGCGATCACGTTCAGCACTTCGGGCTGGAACATCACGAGTCGAATGACAGCCGTTTGCCAGAGCGAACCCTGCTAGAGGCGAACGCAAGCCTGGTGGTTGGTGCGCTGCTGCCGCACGAGTTTGCGCATTCGTGGAACGGGAAATTTCGACGGCCGGCGGATATGGCGACCCCCGATTTTGAGGAGCCGATGCAGGATGAACTGCTATGGGGATACGAGGGATTGACTGAATATCTGGGACCGCTGCTGGCGGCACGCAGCGGATTGTTCACAGCGGAGCAGTATCGCGAGTATCTGGCGAGTGCGGCGGGCATGCTGGGACCTGGAAGACCAGGACGGACGTGGCGGCCACTAGTGGATACGGCAGTAACACAGGCGGGGGGCGGACTCGGTAGCGGCGGCCGAGGATGGACCAACTGGCGGCGCAGCAGCGACTACTACGAAGAAGGCGAC
>DATAYL010000595.1:0-4377 GCA_036272575.1 Bryobacteraceae bacterium
ATCAGGACCTCCAGGTGTTGGTTCCCCGTCTCGCATCCGGCGCCGAGGTGACGACATCCACATCGCTTCCGGACTGGCTGAACAAGAAATTCAACGGAGTAAGGAGCCAAATCCTTCCTCTCCTGGAGAGCGCACTTCGTCCACATGACATCCCCGCCGGCCTGGTTGTCGTTGCAAAGGACGTGACCGATCAATTTCGTATGGGGTCCGAGTTGCTGACAAGTGAGAGAAGTTTTGTCCTCGTTCAAGGCGCTGAGTCACTAAGATCGCGGGTGGATACGGCAACGCTCGAGTTGAATCCGCTGACTGCTTCAGCGTATTAGTCGCTTCGGCGCAAGTATCTAATCTTCTGTCCGCATGTCGCCACGGCGAAACAAGGGAACTTTTTCAGATGTAGTTTCGCCAAGCATACTCGGCGCTAATCCAACTCGTCGGCGAGCGCTTCCCGAGCGGTCGCTCCACTCTCGGCCGCACGCAGGTATTGCTTAGGCCAGGAGATGGTCTGGTGAACCTCAGAGGCGGCGCGGAGAGGCCAGTACGGGTCTCGCAACAATTCGCGCGCGAGCAATACGATTTCTGCCTGGCCCTCGCGCACGATCTGGTCCGCGTGGGCTGAATCGGTGATTAGACCAACGGTACCGGTCGGCAGATTCGCTTCCTTGCGAATGCGTTCGGCAAATGGGGTTTGGTAGCCAGGTCTGGTGGGGATTTTAGCGTGGGCCACCAAGCCTCCCGAAGAAATATCCATCAAATCGACGCCATGCTCCTTCAGAACTTTGGCGAGAGCGACCGATTGATCAATGTCCCAGCCGCCTTCTGCCCAATCGGTTGCCGAAATTCGAACCAGCAGCGGCGAGCGCGCCGGGAGCTCCGCGCGAACGACGTCGACTACTTCGAGCAAAATCCGGATGCGATTCTCGAACGAGCCTCCATATTCGTCTTTCCGTTGATTGCTCAGAGGAGAGAGGAAGGAATGCAGCAGATAGCCGTGCGCTGCGTGAATTTCAACCGTATCGAAGCGGGCCGCCACAGCTCTGCACGTCGCCATTCGAAAGGCATCGACCACGCGGCGAATACCGGTGGCATCCAGCGCAACGGGCACCGCATAGGAAGGCGAAAAGGGGATGGCGCTGGGGGCAACGACGTCCGTCCAGCCTCCTTCTTGCGGCGGAATCAACCGCTCTTTTTCCCAGGGCACGGCCATGCTGGCTTTGCGGCCGGCGTGCGCCAGCTGGATCGCAATGTGGGAGCCCTGCGAGTGGACAAAATCAACAATCTGTTTGAGCTTTTCGACGTGCTCGTCTTGCCAGATGCCGAGATCGGCCGGCGTGATACGCCCTTCGGGAGTAACCGCGGTGGCTTCCACGATAATCAGTCCCGTGCCGCCCATGGCACGACTGCCCAGGTGGACCAGGTGCCAATCGGTGGCAAATCCGTCGATGCACGAATACTGGCACATCGGCGACATGGCGACGCGGTTAGAAAGCGTCAGGCCGCGCAGTTGATAAGGTGAGAACAAATTTACGGAATCAGGCATAGATAAAAGGTGCGAAAAAAGGGTCGATTGTCTGAATTCACCTCGTATCTTATTTGACACGTCGGTGGCTCGCTCGGTATGGATTTTCAGTCCCTAGGTAAGCGTTGCTTTACCTATCGTCCCGCAGTGCTGTAAGTGAAATTGGTTTGGGGGGTGTAACCGGTGCGGGTGCGCGCCATCAATTTGCCGCGTTTGGGAGCGCGGACGTTCACCTGGATTGCCCGGAATTTGTTGCTGGCGTCCTGTGTGTTGGGCGAATAGCCAAGGGTGTAGACATTCCGAATAGTTTGCGCGATTTTTTTGCAGCTGCGGGCCGCTTGACCGGGGCGCGAGGGAAGAAAGGCTTCGCCGCCGGTGATCGCGGCGATTTGCTTCATAAAGGCCGGATTGGTTTCGTCTTCATACTTTCCGAAGAGCCCGATAGTGTAAATCATCACGTCGGAATTTGTGGCATCGGTAAGCACCTGATTGAGTGTATGAGTGCTGGCGTTGTCGCCGCCATCGCTGATCAGGATGAGGGCTTTTTTATCCTGTTTAAGCTGCCGAAGATGATCGAAGCCCACTTCGAGCGCATCGTAGAGCGCCGTTTTTCCTCCACCCTGGCTGGGCGGCAGCGCCCTTTCCAGCTCGCGAGAATTCGCCGAGAAGAGCTGAGCGCGGGGTAAGCCGAGTTTCACCTGGTCGTTGAAGTTGACGACGAACAGCTCGTCTTTCGGATTGCTGTTACGGGCAAACGCCTTAGCGGCTGCCACCACGGCGGCGTGTTTGCGCCGCATGCTGCCGCTGTTATCGACAATCAGCCCGATCGCTACCGGACTGTCATTATGCCGAAACAAGCCGAGCGATTGTTTCTGGTTGTTTTCGAAGACCTGGAAATTGTTTGCTCGCAGGCCGTTTACGAACGCGCCTTTGCGATTAAATACAGTGGCTTGGAGCACGACCATGCGTACATCGGCTGAAAAGTGAGCCTGCCCATCGCTCTGGCTCGCCGGATTGGAGGGTGGATCATCGGTAGCGAATGCCGCAATTGGAAGCGTGGCCGCAGCCGCAAGGAGAATCAGGCATCGGGAGGGGCGAGGAAGTTTCATAAAAGCTCAGGAAGGGAACAAAAATTGCGTGGCACGGTTATTGGATGAGTGTAGAGGAGAATTTTCCTCAGGTAAAGAGTTTCTGTAGGGTTTTGGAGTTAGTTGCCGTCTCCGAAGCCGGGAATCTTTAGATGAGAGCCCCTTTGTCGAGCGAACCGCGGTACCGACGGCACGACGGCGGGCTCCGGGCCCGCGAGCCCGGTTTTAGAGAAGTCCAGCAGGTGTCGGCAGCCACTCGGCCTTGATCACGTTCTGCATTTGGCGATTATTATCGTGATGTCGTCGTGTTGTTCGTCGGCGCTGAATTGCTGAACGTCATTAACAATCGACGCCACCAGCTCCTGCGAAGACGATGCACGATGCCGCCGCAACGCTTCAATAAGCCGCTGTTCTCCGAATTCCTGCCCCGCATTATCGAAGGTTTCAGTGACACCGTCGGTGTAAAGCGCGAGTGTGTCTCCTGAGAAGAGTTGACGTTCTTCTATCGGGCAGTCCCACTGCTGGAAGAGTCCGAGCACGGTAGAGGTAGAATCGAGCAGCTCCAGATCGTTGTTGCGCCTAAGCAGAAGAGCCGAGAGATGCCCGCAATTCGCGTATTTCAGGCGCTGTGTTCTGTTGTCGTATTGCGCGAAGAACAGTGTCGCGTAAGCACTGTCGGCGGTGTTTTCGTAAAACAGCCGGTTCGCCGATTGTAAAAGAAGTTGCGGCTGATCTAAGGCAATAGCAGACTGGCTGCGCAAATTGGCCTGGAGATTGGCCATCAAGAGAGCAGCAGCAATTCCTTTTCCGGAAATGTCGCCGATGATAAGTCCGAGCCGTTCTTCACCGAGATTAAGAAAATCGTAGTAATCGCCGCCGACCTGCTGCGCCTGGATGCAGGCGCCGGCGTAGTCGAGTGTCGGGCAGGGTGGCAGTATTTGCGGGAAGAGTCGAGCCTGAACCTGTTTGGCAATTTCAAGTTCTTGGGCGGCGCGGCGTTCCGATTCGAGTTTCCTGCGCTGGGCTTCAACTGCCTGGGTCACTTGATCGAAACCTACCAGCGAGAACGAGTTTCCGTCGATATCTTCAAAAGTGGTGAATGTGCCGCCCCACGCCGGAACCTGCGGCGGCTGGTGAAAGTGAACTCCGCGTTGGGACCACTCGTTGAACTTCGCATTAACGTCTTCAGTGATAAAAACAATGTGGCGAGCTTGGCCTATGAGCTTGTGCTCTTCAGAATCGGGTTTTGGACTGACAAGCGCCAGGACTGCGGTGCCGTCTGGCGGCGCAACCGCCACCCAGCGCTCGCCGGACGGAAGCTGCGTATCAAAGGCGAGACTGAATCCAAGCTGGTCCAAATAAAATCTCAGACTCCGGTTCTGATCTCGAACGAAGATCATCACCGTCTGAATGCGGAGATAGGGATCCTCTCGGTCGATACGAACAGCAGGCCGGTCTCCCCAAAGGGGAGAAACAGAACTTCCCATCGGCGTAATTATAAGGGGGAGCTGTTCCGTCAGCGGTCGCCGCCGGGAACCTTAATCGTTGCGCAGTGCGATTAGCGGATCGACGCGAGTCGCTCGATATACGGGCAATAGACATGCCGCGGCTACCGCGAGGGCCAGAGCGGTCAGCGCGATCAGGAAGGTTGCGGGGTCGAAAACACCGGCCTGATAGGTCAGATCGGGCAGGTCCGGTGTCTTGACGAGAGCCGCAAGCAGAGCGGAAAGGCAGGCTGCGCCTAACAAACCGATGAGTGCGCCTCGTGCGACG
>DATAYL010000596.1:0-13643 GCA_036272575.1 Bryobacteraceae bacterium
CAGTGAAAGCGCCGCTTGGAATACCACCAGTATCTTGCGCGCCCGCGAACCGCTTCGGGCGGTGGAGCGGTTGGCGCCCCGTAGAGCTTCCATCGGATCTACTCGCGTGGCCATCCACGCGGGACCTATACCGAAGCAAACGCCCGTGATTAACGAAACGCCAAAGGCGAACAGCAGCACCGGCAGGGATGGTGACGCTTCGATGGGCAAGACGGTCATGCCTCGAACTGCGGGGAATGCAAAGCGCAGAATGAGGAGCGTGCCGGAATAGGCGATCGCCAAGCCGGCCGCACCCCCTAAGAAGGACAGCAAAATGCTCTCGGTAAGAGCCTGCCTAACCAAGCCCGCGGCACGCGCGCCAAGAGCAATGCTCAACGAAATCTGCTGGCGGCGCTGCATTCCCCGGACGAGCATCAGATTGGCCACATTGGCGCAGACAATGAGCAGCGCAAATGACGAGACCAGCATCAGGATCTGAAGCCAGTGCTGATAATCCTCGCGCATGCTGGTGATGCCGGCGCCCCCGGGGCTTAGGAACAGAGTCTGCTCGGGAAATTTCGCGCGATCGTTGGCGTTCATCTCACCCCAGTGCGAGCGCAGCCACTGCTTCAGTTCCACCCGCATTTCAGCTTCTATAGATGCACGCGTCACGCTCGGCTGGATGCGTCCGATCAAGTCTAACCAGTAAGTGTCGGGCTTATTAAGATCACCATCCCCACCCGCTGGCTCGGCGGCCAATGGAATAAAGAAGTCAGGCGGATTGGTGCGCAGAGTGTCGCCAAAGAAAGCCGGCGGAGCGATGCCAACCACTGTAATTGGCTTGCCGTCCAGATCGACGACGCTGCCGATGATGGAGGAGTCCGATCCATACCTTTGCTGCCACAAACGATAGCTCATTACCGCAACCAGCGGAGCATTGGCTTGATCGTCCTTTGGCGTAAGCACGCGTCCGGCGTATGCTCTGATACCGAACATAGTGAAGTAATTGCCCGATACGAACTCACCAGGATAGCTTTGGGCTGCTTCCGGGACACCCTGCCGCCTAACGCCGAACAGTTGCTCGCTCGCCGAGAATGCAGCTAATTCCGCGAATCCTTTGGTATTGTCCCGGAAGTGTTTATACAGGTCATAAGAGACAAGAGAGAACTCTTTGTCCTGGCTATAACCGCCCCAGTAGCAGCAACGCGATTCTTTTCCCAGCCGGTATAGCTCATTGGGATTCGCCACTGACAGCGATTTCAATAAAACCGCATGCACCAAAGTGAAAATGGAAGTAGTTGCGCCGATACCGAGCGCCAGCGTAAGAACGGCGGTAATGGTGAAAGCCGGGGCTTTTCGCAGACGCCGCAGCGCGTGACGGGTATCTTGCGTCAGTGATTCGAGAAGCGGCAGTCCCCTTTGATCTCGATAGTGTTCCCGGATTGCCTCCAGGGAGCCGAACTTCAGCACAGCCTGACGCCGGGCTTCAAGAGGCGATAAACCGGCTCGGATGTTGGCAGCAGTTTGCAGAGCGAGGTGTTCTTCAAACTCGCTCCGCAAGCGCTCTTCGTCTTGGCGCGATTTCGCCCAGGAGCTCAGCCGCTTAAAGAATCGTCGCAGAGATCTCATCTCCGGCCCCCCTTCACGTGCTTATTTGGTTTCCAACAGGAAGCATGACACACTTCCATTGGGAACACAACAGGTCGTTTAGAGGAAACTGCTGGGGGCTGCCGAGGCGCGCCCAAGCATTTAAATCAATACTTGGGAACGGTCGGATCGACCTTGTCGCTCCACGCCGTGATACCGCCGGTCATGTTGCGCACTTTCTTAAAACCGTTCGCCTTCAGCAGATCTACCGCCTTCTGGCTGCGGCCGCCGCTCTTGCAATGCGCTACGATATCGGCATCCGGATCGAGCTCGCTCAGGTGTTTCGGCAACTCGCCCAGCGGAATCAATCTGGCGCCGGGAATACGCGCAATTTGATATTCATGCGGCTCGCGCACGTCAATCAGAACAAAATCGTCTTTGCGATCAAGTTTGTTTTTTAGTTCTGTCGCATCAATCACGTCGTTGGCGGGAACAGCTCCCGAGGCCATGGGTTTCACCCCACAAAATTCCTGGTAATCAATCAGTTTTTTTATTGTGGGATGATCACCGCAAACCGGACAGTCGAGGTCGCGCTGCAGCTTCAACTCACGGAACCGCATCCCGAGAGCATCATAGAGCAGCAGGCGATTCTTCAAGGTTTCGCCGATGCCCAGGATGATCTTCACGGCTTCGGTGGCCTGAATGACACCGATGATGCCAGGCAAGATTCCGAGCACGCCGCCTTCGGCACAGCTCGGAACCAAACCGGGGGGCGGCGGCTCCGGGTATAGGCAGCGATAGCAAGGGCCGTCCTGATAGGCAAAAACTGTCGCCTGTCCTTCGAAACGAAAAATCGAGCCGTAGACATTCGGTTTTTTCAGGAGGACGCAGGCGTCGTTCACCAGATAACGCGTTGGAAAATTGTCGGTGCCATCGACCACCACGTCGTAGTCGCGCAAAATGTCGAGAGCGTTTTCGCTCGTTAATCCGGTGTCGAATTTGTCGATTTGAATGGCTGGATTTATGTCGCGCATGCGATCAGCCGCCGAATCAAGCTTCTTGCGTCCGATGTCCTTGGTGCCGTGGATCACCTGGCGCTGCAGGTTCGAAGCGTCCACAACGTCGAAATCGACCATTCCAATACGCCCCACTCCAGCGGCGGCGAGATAAAGCCCAAGGGGCGCGCCCAAACCACCCGCACCAATCATGGCAACCTTGGCCTGCTTAAGCCTGGTCTGCCCTTCCATCCCGACTTCCGGCAGGATCAGATGGCGACTGTAGCGTGCAATCTCATCATTGGTCAAAGCTGCCGTTGGCGGCTCGACTAAACCGGTTGCGCCGCCGGCAATGCTTGGCACGATAGAAATAATTTCGGTTCCTTCCAGCTCGGTCGCGTCTTTATCCAGATATCGAATGTCTTCGTCGTTGACATATACGTTCACGAAACTGCGCAGCTTCCCTTGATCGCTGAATAAATTTGTCTTGATGTTCGGGTAATGCGCCGTTAAATTTTGAAGCGCTTCTCCGACCGTGGCTCCAGTCACCTCTACTGAGTCCTGCTGCTCAGTGAACTGGCGGAGCGCCGTCGGAATCAGGATTTTGGCCATTTCAATTCCTCTTGTTCTGCTTTGGTTTGATCGATGTCCGGCAAAAAGCTGTTCGCGTGATCAAATTTGCCGCCCTGAATGGAGAGCACCACAAATGAGTACCACGGGCACGAGTTCTGCAGATCGGTCTGTGAGAAATAAGCGTCGCAATCGGGGTGCGAGTGAAAAATGCCGATCAGATCGAGACCGCTGGACCGAGCCAGGGTATCGGCTTTCTGCAGATCTTCGGGCCGCAGTTCGTAGCGCTCTCCTTGAGGACCCGCATAGGCGTTATCGAGAGCAATTGCTTCGGTTACGACCTTGGTTTCCCCCCGGACGTGTCCCAGCATGGCGCCGCAGCATTCATTCGGATACGTGCGCTCAGCGTGCAGCATCATAGTTTGCCAGGGAATCAATTCGATCTCAATCATTGCGATTCCCCTTCGTTCCAGAAGGATTCACTCAGGTACTTTTGGCCTCCATCACAGAGCACGGTCACCACCAGGCCGCTCTGTCGCTGAGCCGTCAGCTTTTCAGCCACTCTCCCGGCCGCGACCACGTTGGCTGCCGCCGAGATTCCAACCAGCAAGCCTTCTTCGCGGGCCAGCCGCCGCGCCATTTGGTAGGCATCTTCGGTTTCAATCCAAAGATTATCGTCGGCCAGCTTGGGATCATAAATTGCAGGCTGAATGGACGTTGGCATATGCTTCGTTCCTTCGAGCCCGTGCAATGGCGAGGCCGGCTGCACCGAATAACACTCGACGTCCGGCAATTCCTGCCGCAGTCGCCTGGTAACACCGGTGAAGGTACCCGTCGTACCGAGCGCGGCCACAAAGTGAGTCAGCTTGCCGTCTGTTTGTTCGATTATCTCGGGTCCTGTCGTTTCGTAATGTGCTCGCCAGTTAGCCGGGTTGCCGTACTGATTCGGATAAAAGTATCGGCCGGGGTCGGCGGCATAGATGCGTTGGCACTCCCGAAAGGCGCCATCGGAACCCTCTCCGCCGTCGGTCAATACCAGTTCCGCTCCAAAAGCCCTAAGAATTTGTTGGCGCTCCCGAGAAGCGTTTGCCGGAAGACAAAGCTTCACTGGATAGCCCTTTGCGGCGCAAATCATGGCGTAGGCAATGCCGGTATTGCCGCTCGTCGAATCGAGCAGCGTCTTCCCCGGTACCAGTTCGCCGGCCGCTTCCCCGGTCCGGATCATGTTGAGCGCGGGTCTGTCTTTTACCGAACCACCTGGATTAAAGAATTCGGCTTTGGCCCAAACTGTCACAGCGCCGCGCCCGGCAAGTCCTATCTTCAGCAAAGGGGTATTGCCAATCCGGTCCAGCAGAGTCTGCGGAGCTACTTTTTCAAGTGTGGCGGGCATCTCCTTCTAGTTTAAGTCGATAGCCTTTATCGACAATGGCAGTCGGCCGCAATCCAGTTGGTTCTGCCAGCAAGTTTTATGTATTGTAAAGAGCATGAACGCTGATCGTGCTGAAGTTTCATGGGATTCCGACAAGAACAAGTGGCTTGTTCGAATTATCGTTGGAGAGGCAGTCATCCGGCGCTATTCGAACGAACCGCACGGAGCCGATAAAGGCGCACTCGCGGCCTCGGCGGTGAAAACGGCAGCCGACGAGGGCTACAGCATAGACCCCTCCAATGTCTCTGTAACTTAAGCCGTTTTGTTCACCGCCCAAGGCGCGCCCCGGCATCAGCTCCGCGGATCGGCCATAACCGGTCACCTAAATCTTCAACACTATGCCCATCGGTGGTCTGTTGGCTGTACTGCTGTGTGTGGGTTGCTTGCCCGCGCTGCCGGAAGACGCCATTTTCAGTAGCCTTCATGTGGCGAAGAAACCGGGGGCTGAAACAGGACCGGCGGTTCTTCTCGTCGGGAAGAAGCTAAAACATATCTCAGAGCATGCGTTTCAGGCGTGGCCGGTGATGAATGGACAGAACGCTCTGGTGCTGGCGTTTGAGCCGAAAAATCGGACTGGCCATTACCGGCTTCGCTACGTGGAGGGTGAATCGCGTCAACATCGCGACCTGGGCCCCGTTCCCTTCACTTCCGCAGACTTGATCCAGGTGAAGCAGAGTGATGGATCGTGGGCCTTTGTGCTGAGCGGCGGCCAGGGAGCGGCACGCAGCATCGCCGTCACGGATATCGATGGGATTACGGGACTGCTTGAGCAGGCAAGTAATCCGAAAGTCGAAGCGGACCGCCTGACGTACCAGAACGACCTTACCGGCGAGACAAGAACCGCCGCCATCTCCGCCCTGCTAGGCCGCGATATGACCGCCATTTATCAAGATCACGAAAACAAGACCGGCCGCACCGAGTATGCGCAGTTCCTGCCGGATCGAAGCGCCGTTCTGACGGATGCCGCTGGACAATTTCATGCCGGGACCTGGTGGACTGACGGTAACGATATGCACATTCGTTTGAAAGAAGGCGTCGAAATCCCCATCCGTCGCGGCGATTTAACCATGGTGGACGGGGTGCCCGCCGGCACACGCTTGATTGTTCGACTGCTGCAGCCGCTCTCGTCTCATAAAGCGAAAGAAGGCGATCCAGTGCGTGCCGTCTTAATCTCTCCGGCCTCGTTCGATAACAAAATTTTGCTGCCACAAGGATGCACTTTCTACGGGAAGATTACGAAGGCGCATGGAGTTGGCTGGGCAGTCCATCACGAAACAGCCGCTTTGACGGTGGTGTTCACCTCGGTGAAGCTGCCTGACGGTCATCGGCTGAATATCAACACGCGGTTGGAGCAGGTTGAGAATTCTCAAGAGAAGGTGAACGCCCAAGGCGCGATTCAGGGCATCCGTTCCACTGGCACGCTGGGCCATTCCGCCGAGAGCAAGCTGGCCTCGATCGCCGCTTTCGAGCCGGTCGCTTACCTGTTCACGACGGTAACCGCGACTGCCGCTTTAGGTTTCGCGGAACCGGAGATCCTCTATCGCGCGGGCACCGAGCTCGCCATTCGCGTGGAGTCTCCGGTCATCACATCCAGAGTTTTTCCACCTACGGTTCCTGAGCTTGCTGTATCGCAACCGGAGCAAAACAGACTTGAGCAATTCGTGCATCGATTGCCTTTTCGCACGATGACCAAGGGCAGCAACAAACCTTCTGACATAACGAACCTGGCATTTATCGGAAGCCCGGAAGCTTTACGCCGGGCATTTCAGGCGGCGGGATGGGTCGCCACTGATCAGCTTACGGCTGCCTCCACCTTTCTCACCATGAAGTCCGTCGGAGGCAACCAGATTTACAACGAAGCGCCCATGTCGGTGCTGCTGCTCGATGAACGGCCACCCATCCTTACACTCACTAAGACGACTAACACATTTTCTTCGCGCCATCACGTTCGCGTGTTTGATCCTGCCTTGCGCTATGAGGGAACTACCGTGCTGACGGCTTCTTCCACGCAGGATATCGGGATCGGCTTTTCCAGCAAACAAAAAACATTCATTCACGTTATCGACCAACACATTGATAATGAGCGTTCGAAAATCGTGAACGATCTTGAATTCACCGGTTGTGTGGCGTCGGCCGAGCTAGTACCACGGCCCTGGGTTCCCGGCGACGCCTACAATTCAACCGGCGACAAGCTGCAAACCGATCGGGAAATCGCGGTGTTGCAGTTAACCAGCTGCTTGATGCCCAAGCGGTCGCCGTCGGATAACGCGGTACCGCCTGCGCGGCTCGAGCGCATTACTCGCGACACGATGTTGACGCTCAAGAACGACATCTGGCGCGGCAACCTGGGATACCAGGGCTACAGCGGAGTTAAATATCTTCACACGTATTTCGCGCATAAGGGCGAGCTCAAGCCCGACACTGGCGCCTGGCAGAAGACAGATCTCTCGGGCGCGAGATTCAAGGGAAGAGGAGTAGAGGCCGCCGAACAACCTTCTGCGCGCGGGCGCTCGGACGAAAGGCCGGCACCCCCAACCGACGCCAGCGTGGTGGCTGCCGAAGAATCGCATCGCTGGGATCCGCCCCGTTACGAAATAGGCTTACAGGGCGGCTACGTCTTCTTTCCAAATGCGCGCATAGATGGAGTAACCATTCTCCTCACGCCTAAAGATCTCTTTACCAATCCCAACGCGGGGGAGATCTATGGGGGCGCTTTCGCCGACCAGGCTGATGGAGGCTGGAGCGCCGGCATCTACTTCATCGCAAATACCTGGAAATGGTTCTCTAATGAATTCAGCTACAACTACCAGCGTGGCAAGTATCAGCTCGAGGTCTTCTCGTTCAGCTCCGCCGAAGACATAGCCCAATTTGAGTCGCAAGCCGTCGGTTTAGTCACTCGCCAGTTTGATTACAATCTGCTGTTCAACATGCGGCCGCCGCGGTCCCGTTGGAGACCCTACCTGGCCCTTGGTCCGTCGCTGCAGTTGATAGCGCTCGCCGATACGCCGCTGCGCAAAGCGCCCAGTGCGTTCAAACTTGGCCTGCAAAACGTGGGTGCGCTGGTCGCAGCCTTTAACTTTGCGGGGGACCCGCCACTCGAGGGCGGCGGCATCTTCGAATTGGGCCTACAGTATGGCGCGGGCATCCAATATCGTATTCACCCACGCATTACGCTTAACGCCGATTTTCGTGAAACCTGGAGCAAGAATTCGCGGTTTGTCACTGACAGCTTTACATCAGATTATTTTGATCAACCGAGCCTGGTTAATTACGAAGATGAGCGCGGCCATTATGGCCCAACCTCGACCTTTCGCCAGGATCGCGTCACCTTGGGAATCGCCTTCAGCTTTTAGCCTTTCACAACCCACTACTTTCGCAACGAGACCACGTCGATGCGCTGGAGCATCCGCAACGATCGCGCCGGCTTCTTATCGTGCGGCGCCACAATACGCAGGGGCCCCTGGGTTTCCGGCAGCGGCTTTCCGTTCACCTTATCCGCTAGCATCAGGTCACCGGCGCTAAATGCGGTATCCATCTCGGTCAGCGTATATACCACCGCGTAGCCGTCACGCCCCGTTGCGAGCATGTAACTCGCCAGCGCCTTGCCTCTCAGCGCTGCGCCGAACGGTACACCCAGGCCGGCCAGCACATCGTGCAACCATACGCCGTCATACTGGACTTGCTTACCGTGCTCCTCCACCGTGACGGAATGCCGCTGCATCTTCGCCAGATCTTCCGCCGTCACCTTCACTTCGGGCCGTTCATCGACACGTACCTGAAAGAACACGGTGGCTGCCATTTCCGGCCTGCTCGCCACCTTCGGTACGTCCTGAGGAGCCGCCAGTAGTTTGCAGGCCAACAAAGAGAGCAGCAATAGCTTCATTTCTGAATTATCCTTATTTCAGCCAAGTACCATGTTGCTAAGCTTATGCGTTTCGGCTCGCTCCGTCCGATTTGGATCCTGATTGCGCTCTACTTCGCCGCCAGCCTCACCTACTTTATTGCCAATAACGCCGCTTTTTACGATCGCATTCTACACGCGAACCGCCATATCCGCGATCCCTTTGTCGTAGATTCCAATCTCGCTATTACTCACATGACCGATGAGGCCCGCGCAGCCGGACTTTCGCACGGCGATGTCATGGAATCCATCAACGGGCAGCCCTATCATGGCGAGGCGCAATGGACGTTTTTCGATCGCCGCGCCCATCCGGGCGAGATGATGCGGATTGGTATCCGTTCCCCTCACGGTGAACATCGCCACATCGTCTTACATCTGGTTCAGGCACATGCACCCCATTTGGCTTCGGATCAATGGGTCATCTTTATCGGACTGCAAACCGTTTGCACTTTGATCTGTCTGCTGGTCGGGCTGTGGGTTGTTATCGCCAAACCGCGCGAACGCAATGCCTGGCTCATTCTCCTGCTGCTGACGTTTCCCGAGGTACTCTTCCCGCTTAATAAATGGTGGACCGGAGGCTTGCTCTTCTTTGAGACGATCTGGTTCCAAATCCTGCTTTCGAGCGGCCCCATCGTAGTGTTGCTGATCGGCATCTATTTCCCTGAGCGATGGCGCGTCGATATCCGCGCTCCCTGGTTCAAATGGCTACTGATCCTACCGCAAATCGCCGGCCTCCTGCTCTCGCTCGCCACCAACTACCGGCAAATGTATTTCCCGGTTGCCAGTTCCTCGCTCCAACGCTTCGCCGCTTTGACCGATCCAGTAATGGACGTACTCTCCCTGCTCTGCGCTCTCCTCTACCTGCTGGCTATTTTCGATAAGCTTCGCACTGCTTCGAATGCCGATGCTCGCCGCCGGATGAAGGTTCTCTGCGCCGGCTCCTCTATTGGCCTCGGTGCCTTGCTCTTGTTCGTCCTTCTTCGGACTCTGGTCCACATCCCCCACTCGATCGCACCGTGGCTTTTTTCGATTACCGGGATTCTCATTCTAGTGTTTCCGGTCTCACTCGCTTATGTAGTCGTAGTGCAACGCGCTCTCGACGTGCGCATCCTGCTGCGCATGGGCACCAAGTACATCCTGGCGCGAGCCTCGCTTATGGTCCTGGAGCTCATCCTTCTGACCATCGTTTTATGGCGCATTTTAGAACCGCTTTTCGCCCAGGAATCGGTGCAAGTCCATGACGTCCTCATTCCGCTGGCGGTCGCCGCCGTCCTTTTTGCGCTGGCCTACTTTGGGCTCAGCAAACGCATGGCTCGTTGGATAGATCGCAAATTTTTCCGCGAAGCCTACACCGCCGAACTTGTCCTGAACGATCTTTCCGAGCAGGCGCGAACGCTCACTGAAGGTGATTCCCTGATCGAAACGGTGAGCCGGAGAGTCTCCGAAGTGCTGCACGTTCCGCAAATTGCCGTGCTCCTACGGGGAGGCCAGATGTTTCAGCTCCAACAGGCCATCGGTGCGCAATTTCCGCTCCCGTTGGCGCTTTCTGAACAATCACAGACAGTCCAAGCTGTGGTCCGCGAAAATCGTCCTACCGCTGTTTATCGCGAGGATCCCGAAGGCTGGTTCGCGCAAGTACCTTCGGAGGAACAGCAGGCCCTGAACGCTGTCAATGCTGAAATCCTTCTGCCTTTGCCGGGCCGCCGCAAGCTGATGGGGCTGATGACGCTAGGCCCCAAGCTCTCCGATGAGCCCTATTCGCCGACCGACCTCCGCCTTCTGCAATCGGTCGCTGCCCAAACCGGACTCGCCCTGGAAGTGAGCGATCTGGCACATTCCCTGGCGCGTGAAGCGGCCGGCCGCGAACGCATCAACCGCGAGCTCGAGATCGCGCGCGAAGTCCAGGAACATCTCTTTCCTCAGGTCATTCCGCGCTTCCCGGGCGTGAGTCTGGCCGGCGCCTGCCGCCCGGCCCAGGGAATTGGAGGCGACTACTACGATTTCATTGAAATTGAAGATGGACGTCTCGGCCTGGCAATCGGCGACGTCTCCGGAAAAGGAATCTCGGCGGCCCTGGTCATGGCCGGCCTGCGTTCCGCTCTCCACGGCATGATGCTTGAAGGCTCGCATGATTTGCCCAAGCTAATGTCGAATGTAAACCGCTTGATCTACGAGGGCTCGACCGATGCGCGTTATGCCACGTTTTTTCTGGGCATCCTTGCGCCCCTCAGTCATCAATTCCAGTATGTAAACGCCGGACACAATCCTCCTGTCATTCTGCGCGCCGATGGCTCCCTGATCCGCCTTGAAGTCGGAGGACCGGTCGTTGGCTTGTTCCGCCACCTTCCCTACGAAACGGAATCAATCCGGCTTGCGCCAGGCGACCTGCTCATCGCCTACACCGATGGCATCAGCGAGGCCATGACCGTCGAAGAAGAAGAATGGGGCGAAACGCGCATGATCGCCGCCGCTCGCGAGGTTCGCCAACTTTCGGCCGAGCAAATCGTCGCTTGTCTGTTCGCCGCCGCCGACAGCTTCACCCGAGGTGCCCCGCAGCACGACGACATGACGCTTTCTGTTTTGAAAGTAGAAAGCCCGGCTACTCTCTTCGGCCAATAAAAAGATCAGTGGGCTGGCGCGGTGAAGTAACCCTCTTCGGCCTGAATATGCATGCCCCTTCTTTCTGAGGTGACGCGCACCTTGCGAAATTTGCCGGCATGCTCGTCCGTCGGCGGCACGTAAGTCAAAGAGTAACTCGCACGGGCGTCCGCTACCGCTCGGACCGCTGCTTCGCGGATGTCGCTAGTTCCGAACGAACGCCCTCCCGTCATGCCAGTCAGGATGTCCAGCGTGTCGCGGTTCAACTGGCCGCGATTTAGGTTGACTCCCGGATCGAGTGTGTAAATCGCAATATCCGACTGATTGTAGCGAGCTGCGAGTTGCCGTAGCAGAGGGGTACAGTCAAACCAGTTATTGCCTGCAAAACGGATTGAGCTGGGAATTCCATAGGTGGCCCAAATAAGTTCTTTGCGCCCGGGAATCACCGCCATGTTGCCACGAACCTTCTCGAGGGCGTTGTAGGTCGCCTGAAAACGCAGGTTCACTTGTGTTTCGAGATCCGTCGGGCGCAGCTGATTGACCTTGTTCATGGCGGTGTTGAGCAGCGGACCGATGTTTTGAATCCATGACGCCTCGGAAGACTGCTCGCCGCCCGCGATGGGCGGCAAGCCATGCACTGGGTAGAGACTTCCGTCTTTGACCAGCAGATATAGATAAAGAGCATCGCTAGCCGGCATCTCCGGCATCGCTTGTTTGATGGACTGCCAGACGACGCCTCGCGCAGCCATGTTCAAATTCAATAAATCGAAGAGAATGACAAGAGCTGTCGGGCCATGGCTTGGATTCGGGCGCAGCGCCGTAATCTCTTGCTTCGCGCCATCGTCGGTGACCTTCAGGTCGTTCGCCGTAAGATTCGTAACCGGCGTACCGTCCGAATTTGTCGCGACTACATTTAAAGTGAGCGACGGCAGCGGCGACTGTGCTTGAGCGCCCCCACTGTACAGCCAGACGGCTGTAAGGATGAGGAGATACCTTGACCGCATCACGCTGGCTTACCTATATCACAGCTCAAGCGACCGCTGTCGATTCGAAGGCAGCCGGCTTGCGCCACCCCGACGAATTCGCTAACCTCAAAGTACCCAAGAGTTGGGCGTTTTGCTGAATGCAAGCACCGAACCACCATGCGGGATTAGGAACAGTATGAATGTCATCCTTGATCGCCGCGCACGGGCTTAGTTGCCAGCGCGGTTTTCTTCCTCTCGAAGATCCTCTTCTTCGTCTTCCCAAGTCTTTCGATGATTGGGAAACAGTTGCCCATAGCCTTCCGAAGCAGATGGCTTCGGATCATGTGCGGCGAACGATCGAAAAACTTCCGCCATTTCCAATCAGCTCCCTTGCCGATGAGCGGGAACTCGAGCGGGCGATGGTCCTGCTGAGTTATCTCGGACATGCTTATGTCTGGGCCGGCAAATTGCCGGCTGATAGGCTGCCGGAAGTCATTGCGGTTCCCTGGCACGCTGTTGCCGAGCGCCTGGGCAGACCGCCGGTGTTGAGTTACAGCAGCTACTCGCTGCATAACTTCTTTCGCTTTGATCCGCATCGCGAAATCGAGTGCGGCAATATCGGTCTGATACAAAACTTTCTGGGCGGTATCGACGAGGAGTGGTTCATTCTCATTCACGTCGACATCGAGCAGAAAGCTGGAGCGGGGATCGCTGCTCTGCATCCGTGTCTGGATGCCGCCGCTGAATCCGATGCCGACCAATTGGCAGAGCATCTCGCGATAGTAAGAGAATCGCTCGCTCGCATGCGTTCCACTTTGCTGCGGATGCCGGAACACTGCGATCCATACATCTACTACCATCGCGTCCGCCCCTATATCCACGGCTGGAAAAATCATCCCGATCTGCCGCACGGAGTCGTCTACCAGGGCGTCAGCGCCTACCAAGGGCTGCCGCAGCAATTTCGCGGAGAAACCGGCGCGCAAAGCGCCATCATTCCGTCGATGGATGCCATGCTCGGCATCGGCCACAAGGAAGATGCGCTGCGAACCTATCTGATGGAAATGCGGCTCTATATGCCTCCCGCGCATCGCGAATTCCTGCGATCGCTCGAGTCGCGTGGCTCCATTCGGCCCTTCGTCGATCACGCCAACAAAACGAATTTGACCGGGCTCTATAATGCGTGCGTGGAAGAGGTCGAGCGGTTCCGGTCGCTCCATCTGGAATACGCTGCCGCGTATATCTTCCGGCAGGCGCAAACCGACGCCAAAAATCCGCATGCGGTAGGCACCGGAGGCACTCCCTTTATGCCTTATCTCAAGAAGCACCGGGACGAAACTGCCGAGCACGTGTTGCGGTAGTCTCCGCGATCGCGATCCGTAAGCAATACTGGTTTTTATGTGCGGGATCGCGGGAATAGTCGGTAAAGCCTTATCCGATACGAATGCGGCGGCGATCCGGCCGATGCTGCAAGCACTCGCGCGGCGTGGGCCGGACGACGAGGGTGTAGCGCGTTGGCCCTCGGCCGTACTGGCGCAGCGCCGCCTGGCTGTGCTCGATGTAAGCTCAGCCGGCCACCAGCCGATGCTCTCCGATGACGGAACTGTGGGGCTGGTCTTCAA
>DATAYL010000597.1:0-5864 GCA_036272575.1 Bryobacteraceae bacterium
AAACTGCCGAATATCGTTGTAAACCAGCGTGCCTCCCTCGAGTTCGAAAACAGCTCGTGAATATTTGCCGGGAATTGCATTCCACAACAAGTTGCCGGTCATTCCAAGATGGATATAGAGAAGGCCTCGATCGAGCTGAACAAGAATCTGCTTTCCGTGGCGACCTACAGACACAATCGTCCGCCCGGTGAGCGCCTTTGTAGTAGCAGAACGATCGCTGCGCGTTACACGATGCGATGAAAGCGCAACGGCGCGAATCTTTTGTCCCAAAATGTGAGGCGCGATCGACCTTACAACGGTTTCGACTTCAGGTAATTCGGGCAAGTTTCAGATGAGAGCCACCCGCCAGGATTGAACTGGCGACCTGCTGACTACGAATCGCACCGTTCTTTGTCTGCTGAGGCGCGTGCAGTTGTATCTATATGACTTGGCTCAAACACCAGTCTACCGCGCCTGCGCTGTCCGTTGATTCCTGTCTGCTTTGCCTTCCTCAAGCAGATTCGAGATCCCGCCGCGAGCAACAGCAAGCCGCGGATTAATGCGGGATATCCATTAAAATTGTGTATGTGCAGTAGCTCAGCCCCAAAATGGAAGTGGGAAAGGCCATGTCGAAAATTCTTGAAGAGGTTCTAAGCGCTAACAAATCCTACGCCGAGACTTTTGGCGAGAAGGCCAAGCTCTCAATGCCCCCCGCCCGGCAGTTCGCGATTTTGACCTGCATGGATGCTCGGCTCGATCCGGCCAAATTCGCCGGACTGTCTGAAGGCGACGCTCACGTTATTCGCAATGCAGGCGGCAGGGCGAGCGAAGATGCGATCCGCTCGCTCGTGATTTCATACAAGCTGCTCGGCACCAAGGAATGGTTCGTCATCCATCACACGGACTGCGGGATGCTGACCTTTACGAACGACATCATTCGCGACCTGCTCTCAAAGAGCCTGGAAACCGCCCGGATCGAAGATGGGCGTTGGAAAGATGTGGGGCGTGGCGGCGGCTCCAGTGCGGCCGCCTACATCGAGTGGCTCACCATCAAGGATTTGAAGCAGAGCGTCGTTTTCGACGTGACGAGAATCCGCACGCATCCGTTGGTACCCAGCACGATACCGATCTACGGATACGTATACGACGTTAGTAATGGGAAGCTTATCGACGTTCCTGAGGCGACGAAAGCTGGTGAACCAGCCGCTCAGGCGCGGGCGGCGAAAAACTAAGAGACTTCCGGCAATCTGGGGTATTGCGGATCCTGGCTGCACTAAATCGCAAAACTTGATAACCTTTGAGCCACCCGCTAGGATCGAACTGGCGACCCGCTGATTGCGAAACCACGGGTGTCAAGTCTCAAGCATAACTTTTTTCTCACAATCTCGTCTTTTCGGCCCGTTCTGACCTCGTGTGAGACGCCAGAGAACACCGGGAAACACATGAGATTCGGACCTCGTGGTGACAAAACGGCTGACGAGGATCGCGAGTGCGCGGGGTCGGATTCAAGCCGACATGTCTATCTCGGAATCGGCGAGTTCCAGATTCTTGGTTGCCGGGAGTGCCGTCGAGTGCCAGCGCTGCTTGCGTATTGCCCAAAATTGTTCAAAATCAGATCGTTAAGCTCCGCAGGGTCTGGCCGGTCCGAGTGCCAGGGTCCCAAGCTTGATACGGGGGTTCGACTCCCCTCTCCCGCTTAATGTTTTCAGCAGCTTACAGCCAATCGGCCATTCCGTGAGCCCTTTAACGCATAATGCATCGATACGGATCCGCAAGCACCTGATTTGACAGGAGCGCGAAGGAGTGAATGCCAGCCGTACACGCTGGCTGTCTTCTTGTCTATATACAAGAGGTAGGGACACCTACGTCCCGTCGCCGCCGAGTCCGACCAGCGCACCCGAGTTGCACCGAGTTAGGGATTGATGGTAATCACTCGCGAGTTCGAATCGGCGGCGATCTGCGGATCGCGCCTGGAATAGAAATTTCCGCTCCCGGTGAAGCCCAGGATGCCCGAGACGCCAATGCCATTGTTGTAGGGTACCTGAATGGCCACTCCCTTTGGCTCCTGATCTGCTGAACAAAAGGCGAGATATTGGTATTGCCCAGGGTTGATGCGCGTATCGGACACGCCCACTAGAAATTTTAGTGTTCCCACGTAGTCGAAAGGAACCGTCGAGACAGTATGGTTGAGATCCGGCTGCGCCGTCATCTTTGAAATATGGATGGTGTTATTTGTGTTATTCAACACCCTCCAGATTCCGACGTCGGGCTGGGTGGGTGTTGCAGCATAGCACACGTCGGCATACCCGAGTAATTCACCTCAATTGGTGTCGATGGTGATGATTTCGGCAGCAACAAAAGAATTTGTGTACAGGTGCTTCTCCCACCAGGGGCAATCGTTAAAGTCGTTGGGGCAGACAAAGTCGTCATACTCGCTGGCGTAGACGGTATCCTGTTGCCGATCGTCTGGAGAGCCGTGGCCCAGGGCAAATATTCCCTCTTTAGCTGTAAAGCTGGCTTTCAGCGTGATATCGCCGGTGAACCCGAGTCAATCGTATAACCCGCCATGCCTTCGGTTTGTGCTGAACCCGCCGTCCACAGAGGCCAATTACTAACAGTGGGATATTTATCGGTCGGCCACTTCTGCTTGCCATCCAGTTTTTGACTGCCACGCGTGCAGGTCTGTGACCAGAACGAAGGGCCACTCCAGGACCCATCGGCATTCAGGCAGCTAAATGCGTCCGTGCTGTGAAGAAAGAATCCGTACCAGTCATTTTTCAAAAGATTGACCGGATCTCCACCGTCCGAGACGGCCGTGCTCGAAATCAAATATTGAATCGAATGATCGGCTTCAGTGTTGCCGGCCGAATTATTGCCGAAACCGACCTTGGCTTTGATGATTCGTTCAGCGATGGTAGTTGTATTCGCGGTCGTGTCGGTCCAGGTGAAGGAACCTCCGATCGAACAGGTTGGCCCGGTTTTGGTTGAGCCCCAGCTAGAGGTTACACCTGCCGTCCAGCCAGCAGTTTTGGTAACCGTGTGTTGGTTAACAGCCGTAGTCGGTACGACACTCTCGGGAGTACCTTCTTGCAATTTCGCCGCCGGCGGAGCCGCCAACTTTCCTTCGTAGTCGAGCTCAAGCGTATGAGCACCCCTAAATAGATTGTTGTCGCCAAGCAGAGTGGCTCCGGGCGCAAGCGGTGTAGAGCCAGCGCCCACGTACTCCATATTCAGCGCTTTTTCAGTTGGATTCGTGCCGGCCACCAGCGTGAATCTAATTCCGAATTCCACATGCCCACCTGGGGAGAAGAACCGCCTGGATTATAGGGCGGCTGGCAACTTACATTGCCGTCGTGGAGCCAAACAGTCCAAACTTTATCGCGTATGCTTGCTGGTCAGGAGTCGGGAGGTCGCCGACCCCGGTAGGTTTAGCGAGAGCGCGATTGACAGCATTTGCCACAAAGGCGGGAGTCGCGCCGCCCGGGGGGCATTCAGAAGACTAATCGTGAATGCTCTGTTCCCCGGGTCCGACTGTATCATCACCGCGCGGCTCTTAGGATGAATGCCGAGGCCTGTTATGGCCCGCAGGTGCTCCTGGTTATAGTTTTCCATCACGACCGGCACGTTCAAAGCGATCGCCTTCGCAATGACAGCAGACTGCCGGAGGTCGCGCGGCCGGAAATGACTCGCATTCACCAGCAGCAGAAAGGCTCCTTTCGCCTGGCCATCCGTTGCTTGCTCGGTTTAAGAAACTCAGCGGGCCAAACAGCCTTGCCCAAGTCCTTCAACTGTTCAAGCAGAGAGCTGCCCTCATTGACGTCGATGGAGACAAAACCGCGCCATCCCAGGTAGTCTCGCACTTCGCCGAGCATCTCGGAATTGCCAACAGCCTGGCAACCGGCGCCCGCTTCCTGCGGGTTGTTCGTCAGCGCACGACCGGCTCCGACAAGAAGAACGACGGTCAGTAGTGCAGATCCCGGCCAAGCCGACCTTCTGGGAACAAGGCAAAATACTGGTTGAGCCATGAGGTCTCCAGCTAAATACGCCCTTTCGAGCGCCGAAACGGATCATTCCAACTGATGCCTCGATGAAAATCGATTTAGCTAATTCCTCAACTTGGAAAAGAACAAATTCTTGGTCCATTCTTCGAGCTGGAAAAACAGCAGGCGCGATCCGTCTTTTGACACGACCGGTCCATCCATCGGTTTGTCGGAGGACAGAACAACGCTCGCCTCGAAGGCTCCCGGCCTTTGTAACAGTAACGTGCGCCTTCCAGAGGAGTCACTCGAATAATACAAGCCACGAATGCTCGGCCAATAATCCGCATAATAAGCATCATTCGTCAGGAGTTTTCCCCGACCGGTAACACGCGACTCACGCCAGACCAGGTTTTGGCCGTTCTCGCGCCGGTTGAAATACAAATATCCGGCAGATACGACGGGATCGGTGAGATTGGCTGCTGCTCCGTCGGCAACCCGCTGGACCGGGCCGCCGCCCGCAGCAGCGCGGTAAATGGCAGCCCGGCCTTCCCGGTCCGAACTAAAGTAAATCCAGCGCCCATCCTCCGACCAGGCTGCGCCTTTATCCGCCCCCGCTCCATACGTAATACGCGTCGGCTTGCCGCCAGAAATCGGAACGGTATAGAGTTTCACGATTCCTGTAGCATTCGACTCAAAGACGATCGTCGATCCGTCGGGCGACGGTCGCGGACGCTCGCTGTTAGCGCGTAGTGACGTCAAAGTAAGGGCATCGGAGCCATCGGGTTTTGCTGTCCAAATTTCAGAGGACCCATTTCGATTCGATTGGAAGACGATCCCTTTCCCATCGGGCAAGAATCTCGGAAATTGGTCCATTCGGGTGGAAGGAGCAATGAGCCTTGACTTGCCGACTGGAAATCCTTTCGCGTTCAGAGCAACCAAATTGATGTTCATCTGAATGTGTTGCCGGGTAAATACGATATCGCCGCTGCGATCGATGGACGGGTGTTCACATCCGTCTCCGAACCGCAAGGTTATTGGTTGGCCGCCTCCATCGGCGCGAATTCTCACGAGTTGAGAATAATCAAAGCCGGAGTGAAACACGATCTCTCGATCTCGTGGCATCCAGGCGGGTGTGGCGGCGCGCGTATTTTGGTGAGTCACCTGCCGTGCGGCGGCCGTAGGCAGTCCGTTACGGCCAATCGGAACCACCCAAATGTCTCCTAAACCGTAGTGCTCGAGACGAGCAAACGCAAGGAATTTGCCGGACCACGAGATAGCGGGACTGCTATCGCCAACACTGTTCGCCAGGGGAGTGGTGAGGCGCGTTTTTGCTCCGCTTCGCCGGTCAATTCTAAACAGCGCCTCGGACTCCCCCGGCGTCTGGACATCCGATGCCACCAGCCATGCGCCATCGGGTGACCAGGCGAGCCCGGTGGTTGGCGGTAGTGAAAACGGGCCAAGCCTGGCCAGGACATGGTTGTCGCTTCCGTCGGACCGCATCAGGCGGAGTTGAAAAAGATACGAGCTCAGACCATGCCGGTAGGCGATCCATCTTCCGTCGTGGGACCAAACTGGATTCGAATTGCGGCCGTCCGCCGTAAGCTTGCGGTCGAGGCCTGCTGGAAACTCCCGGACATAAATCTCGGAGTCTTCCATGTCGGGTTGGGTCCAGGGATAGGCCACCATTTTGCCGTCTGAGGAGAGCGCGGGTGCTCCTTCGCGTCCTGGATGCGAAGTGAGAGGCGCCGCCATTGCGGGTTCGTCGGGCGGCCGCGCCTCAAAGAAGTTTTCGAACACCGGCACAACCAAGACCAGCAAAATTGTGGTGCCCAAAGCGAGCAGCGATACCAGCCAGGGAGCGGATTTTCGCCGGGCGCTCCTGAGTCGCTTTAAGGTGCGCCATAC
>DATAYL010000598.1:0-4407 GCA_036272575.1 Bryobacteraceae bacterium
GTGCAGTAGCTTCATCCCTGAGGCATACGGCTTATCTCCATCCAGCTAATCCTGAAATCGATCCAAGCGAAGGAAATTTCGTCCCGCATGGCTGATAGGAAGCTACGAGCGACACCATCGTCCAATTGCTTTGTTCTTTAACCGGTGGTTTGATTGCAATTGTTCGAGACGGACGTTGATCGGGTTCGGAGACTTTCTTCTGAAGGAGAGCACACCAGACTGATTCTATGAGGGAACCTGTGGCGCAAGTACAACGGAAACAAAAGATAGAAATGGGCATCGCCGTAAAACACATCGCGGCCTTTACTATCGTGGCGCCCACGGCGCTGCTTGCCATACTCAGCGGCGCGGTCCTTGGTGCGCAAGCCCAAAACGAGGACAAGTACTCGCTGACATCGCCGAGCGGGATCACGTTCTCCGATTTCAGGGGATACGAGAACTGGTCTGTGGTCTCTTCCGCCCGCACCGAAGAAGTGCGTAAGGTAATCGTCGCGAATCCGGCGATGATTAACGCGTACAAGGCCGGCGCTCCGGGAAACGGCCAGGCTTTTCCGGAGGGCTCCATGATCGTGAAGCTGCAGTGGAAGCCAAAGAAGAGCACGGAGGCGCCCTTCGTTGTGGATGTGCCAGATGTCTTTAAGCAGGCTTTCGTGATGGAAAAGGACAGCAAGAGATTTCCGAAAACCGGCGGCTGGGGATACGCGGTGTTCAACTACGACGTGGCATCGGAGAACTTCAGTGCCGATCCAACGGCCCTTGTAGACTGCGGAAACTCGTGCCATGTGGCCGTGAAGGCGAAAAACTACATCTTCCACCCGTACCAGAAGCGTTGAACCGGGCCGGACATTAGATATCCGTCGTGAAGGATGTTCTTGTCTAAGGATTTATTTTCGACGGAGATAGAAAGAATACATTGCGAGCTAAGGAGATGAAAGATGAAAGCAGTTGTTGTCCACCAATATGGCGGTCCTGAAGTACTCAAGTTTGAAGAATACCCTGACCCGGTTCCAGGCCCGGGCGAGGTGCTGGTGAGGGTCGCTGCCACGAACGTGAATCCGCTCGACTACAAGCGACGTGCTGGATTAATGAAGAATTACCCCATCAAGTTCCCGGGGCTGATCGGAGTCGATATCGCGGGCACTGTCGTCAGGATTGGGCCAGGAGCGGAAGGCTTTTCTGTCGGCGACCAGGTGTTCGCCATGGCGGACAATACTTACGCCGAACTTTGTGTCGTGAAAGCCGCGGTTCTGGCGAAAGTTCCCAAGGGGCTCGAATTGATCCAGGCGGCGGCGTTGCCGCTGGTGACGACGACTGGCAACCAGCTCCTCTTAGCTACGGGAATCAAAGTAGGTCAGACGGTTCTCGTCGTAGGTGCTGCTGGAAATGTCGGGCGTTCGGCGGTATTCACTGCGAAATCGCGGGGTGCGCCTGTGATCGCGGGCGTTTTGAAGAGGCAGATCGAGGATGCGATGACTGTCGGCGCGGATCAGGTCGTCGCAACCGACGACGACACCGGGCTTGCGAACCTTCCGCTGCTCGATGCGGTGGCGGATACGGTCGGCGGAAGAACCGCCGAGAAGCTGATCACTAAGGTCAAGCCGGGAGGCGTCTATGCATCGGTGGTCGGGACGCCGCAGAACGCCGCGGAGTACCCATCTGTGAAGGCGGTGGCAGTAGTCTCGAAATTCGACAGGAAAACGCTCGAATTCATGGCCGAAGCGGTGCGAGATGGCAAGCTAGTAATCCCGATTAGCCTGAAACTGCCGCTCAGTGAAGCGGCCGAGGCTCAAGCAGCGGCAGAGAAGGGTGGTTCCGGGAAGATCTTGCTGGTGGCTTGACATTGTTTTGCGAAGAGAGGGCGCGAAAAGGAAACTAGGAAATGAAAAAGCCCCGGCGCGGAGTCAACCCTGCTTCGGCGCCGAGTGGCGATGGGTGTATCGAATGCCTGGCGTCACCGAAAGGTTGGTGGTTTCATCTGCGCCGGTGTGCCGAGTGTGGGCACATCGGTTGCTGCGACAGTTCTCCGGGCCAGCATGCCTCCAAGCATGCGGCGGCTACAGGACATCCGATCATTGCCAGCTTTGAGCCGGGTGAGGATTGGTTCTTCGACTATGAGAAGGGGGCGATGATCAAGAGTGCAGCATTGCTTCCGCCGCAGTCGCATCCGGAGGATCAACCAGTACCTGGACCGGCAGGGAGAGTTCCAGCGAATTGGGAATCGCTGCTGCACTAGCTGGCATCGATCATTTCAGATGCGATCGCTCCGAAAGGTCCCGTTAAGCGCTTTTTTACACATGTTCGAATCGCATCGGCTTCGGACCACAAGAGTGGGGCGAAACAATTGGACGATGCTATTGGCGACACCAGCGTTCGATAATTATCAGGCTGCTGGATCTGTCAGGTTCTGCGCCGACGGAGGCTCCTCTGACAAGACTCGCACCCGCCGACGTTTTGTCAGGAAGGCAAGTCCCCACTGCAGCAGCACAAACAGGCGATTGGCAAATCCAATGAGAAAATAAATATGCACGACTGCCCAGAGGACCCACGCCGGAAAGCCTGCGAACTTTGCAAACCGCAAGTCGGCGACGGCGTATGTTCGGCCGACGATCGCGAGGTCACCCTTATCCCAATACCAGAAAGGTTCCGGTTGTGCACGACCTTCCACACGGCGCCGAATGCCCCCCGCAACGTACTTACCTTCTTGTATAGCGGGTTGAGCTACTCCGGGCATGAGCATCGGCGTTGGTGATTTAATGCCAAACAAATTTCGAACGGGAGCAACAAGATGAGCGGTGTCGCCAATTGCAAAAACTTCCGGATGATCGCGTACGGACAAATCCGGCTGCACCTTGATCTTCCCGGACTTGTCGGTTTCGGTACCTAACCACCGCCCTGCCGGAGACGCTACGACGCCAGCTCCCCAGAGTACGGTGCCGGCCGGAACTCTCTGTCCGCTGACGAGAATTCCATCCCAATCCACCCCCGTGACGCGAGCGTTGGTGAAAACCTCGACCCCCAACCTCTCCAAGTGCTGTTGCGCTTTGCGGGAAAGAACCTCGGCATATGTGGGCAAAATGCGAGGCCCAGCCTCATACAAAAGAATCCGAGCTGTTCTGGGATCTATATGCCGAAAGTCATGCGCCAAAGCCATGCGCGACATTTCGGCGAGCGTGCTGGCCATCTCGACCCCGACCGTGCCGGCGCCCACGAGTGCAAATGTGAGAAGGCGACGAATTTCCTCAGTCGGGAGCCCTTTCAGCGCCTCCGATGTCGAAGCCAATCCTTCAGCTCGCTCGAATGCAAGCAGGATTTTGCTTCGAATCGTGTCGGCATCGTCGAGTGATTCGAGTCCCGGTGCAAAAGTTCGCCATTGGTCGTTCCCAAAATAGTTGTACCGGATGCCAGTCGACAAGATGAGGAAGTCGTACGCTAGGTCTGTTTTTTTCAGATGGACCATGCGTTGCCTCGGGCTGATGCTCGTGACTTCGTTGAGCAAAACATCAATATTTTCTTGATCACTGAGGATTGAACGCAACGGCCCTGAAATCTCATCGTCCGATAGCAGTCCCGTCGCAACCTGGTACAGCATGGGGCGAAAGAGATGATAATTCCGTTTGTCAATCAGCGTTACGCGAACCGCAGCACCGTGCAACGCACGAGCGGCAGAGAGTCCACCGAAGCCCCCACCGACGATGATCACATGCGGGACCATCTACGGAACCCCACTCATTCAAACACATCCATGGTATGAGTCATGACATTGCTTGGATTCCCTACACCACAGCGATCTGGTTTTGAAATCCTGAGCTCACTGTTACCAAGCAGTCTGTATCTCACAGTGGAGCTCCTTTCAGTGCTAAGACAAAGATGCATCACGGCTCAGTCGGGCACCATTGGACTTTGGTATCGGTGCTGTGATTTCAGCATCGCTTCAGCCTAACAACCTGTGGTCGATCACCCGAAAGTATTGGCGATACTATCGTCTAATTGTGCGGCTCCCGACCTTGTGGTGTTATGCTGTCAGACCGCTTAAATCGGAAATCTGCATAGCACGCAACCTGAGACGATCCAGGAGAAACCAATGGCTAACCGCTCTTTGACAAGACGAGAGCTCAGTCGCACTTCCATGGTCTCTTTACTTTCGGCTCTCGGATCAGCTTCGGCGTATAAGGGCGCCGCCCAGACCAACTCGTCTTCCAGGCGATCGGTCATTCGGCAGCGCCTCCCGGGCAAGCCCGAAAGGCAGATAACGCTCGTTGAAGTAGTGTTTCCACCAGGCGTCGGTTCTCCTCCTCACCTGCACCCCAACGGCGTTATGGCATTTGTTGTTTCCGGTTCTATCGCATCGAAAGTCGGTGACGAACCGGAACGAGTATTCCATGCCGGGGAGGCATGGTGGGAGCCTCC
>DATAYL010000599.1:0-2667 GCA_036272575.1 Bryobacteraceae bacterium
GGACGGAACCCCGCCTTTTCCGCGTCTTCGCAAGTCGCGTAAAACTGCACATTTTCGGGCTTGGGCAGGCGTGCCGCGCAAGAGGGGCGGCAGTACACGCCCGTCGTCTTGACGGAATAATAGAATTTCGCTTGGGAATCGCGGGCTACGAGGGATGCCCAACGAGGATCGGTCTCGGTGATCTTTGTGAGCGGTGCATTTTTCGCTGAGGTCCCTATTTGTGTTCCTTATAGACACGAATTTAACTGCGATTGCAGACTGTGACACTCCGATTCTTGCTTTCAAATTCCACCCGGTTTGGTGCCTACGTGGGCGCGGCAACGCGGTGCTTTTCCAGTGGGCGATACGCGGAGCCGTAAACGATTAAAGCGGAATTGAACGACACATTGAGTGCATCGGATTGGTCACCCGGCTGAAAAAACGCGCTCTGCTGCCTTCAGCCGGGGTAGGCTTTCGCCAGCCGCGCGGGAGGCGGCTGGAATGAGCAAACGCGCCAAGCACTCCAAGCGGAAACCAAACGCGTCAAAGCGGCCGAAATCGAAACTCGGCCTTCCGGATCTGGATCATAGTAAGGCAGCCGTACTCGATGGTCTCCGTTCGCCAGAGTCGAAACGAGGGTATCGCCATGCGATCGATCAGTTCATTCAGTGGTACTGCTTTGAGCCACGGCTTTCGTTTAACAAAGTAGTCGTCACGCGCTTTAGCATTTTCCTCGAGGGCCGTGGTCTCGCGCCGGCCACCATCAACGGCCGGCTTGCGGCAGTCCGCCGGTCGGCGTATGAAGCTGCGGATGCTGGCTTGCTCAGCCCAGAGTTGGCGGCCAGCATTCGGCGAGTCAAGGGCCCCAAGAAGCTGGGTGTGAGGCTAGGCAATTGGCTCACCGCAGATGAAGCACGCCGGTTATGGCAGAGCCCCGATCCAGACACTTTGAAGGGCAAACGAGATCGCGCAATCCTTGCTATCTTGCTGGGTTGTGGTCTCCGGCGTCGCGAGCTCGCCGATTTAGAGTTCAAGCACTTGCAGCAACGGAAGAGCACTGGGCCATAGTTGACCTTATTGGCAAGGGCGGGCATATTCGAACGGTTCCTGTACCAGAATGGGTGAAGGCAGTGGTGGACGAGTGGCTTCAAGCGGCTAATCTCCACTCCGGAAAGGTATTTCGGTGCGTGTGCAGAGCCGGCAAGTGGTGGGGGGAAGGCGTCACGGAGCGGGTCGTCCGGCACGTCGTCAAGTTGTATGCCAGAAAATTGGGCTTTGCCGGCCTCGCCCCTCACGATTTGAGGCGCTCGTGCGCAAAGCTCTGTCACTCCGCAGGAGGAGAGTTGGAGCAGATTCAATTCCTTCTCGGGCATGTCTCCGTACAAACCACTGAGCGTTACCTCGGCTGCAAGCAGCGCATACGTGGCGCCGTTAATGACCGCATCGGTATCGAGCCATAGAATGCACATGCTTCAAAGGAACGTGTCGCCGATAACACAGCCAAGTGAAATCGGTGCGGCAATCAATTGCCATTGATCGCCGGGACCGGCGGAGAAACGGATCTTGGTCCCGTACCATCAGAGATGTCCATGACCGAGCCTCGAGAGCAATTTGGCGAAATCGACATCTATCTCTTCGATCAACTTCTTCGCGGTCGCATTGCACCCGGCCTGCGGATACTAGATGCGGGATGTGGTTCCGGCCGGAACCTGGTTTATCTCTTACGCCGGGGGTACGAAGTGTTCGGCGCGGATCAAGATCCAAGGAGCGTGGACCATGTACGCCGCCTGGCGGCAACGCTGGCACCGAACCTGCCGCCCGATAACTTTCGCGCCGAGGCCATCGAGTCCATGTCCTTCCCCGATGCCTTTGCCGACTTAGTCATTAGTAGCGCCGTTCTCCACTTCGCGCGGGATGACGGTCAATTTCGAGACATGCTGCAGGGCACTTGGCGAGTGCTGAGACCGGGCGGGTTACTATTCTGCCGCCTTGCTTCTTCCATTGGCATGGAGCATCAAGTACTGCGCGTCGCAGGCCGCCGGTTTCTGTTGCCCGACGGTTCGGAACGATATCTGGTAGACGAAGCGCTGCTGATTCGAGCCACAAACGATCTGGGCGGACGAATGATTGATCCTCTGAAGACTACTGTCGTTCAGAATGAACGGTGCATGACGACGTGGGTAGTGCGGAAAGACAGGTGACGCGTTGTTGCGGGTGGAAGCCCCGAGTCCGATCCCCCGCGGCGGATCAACAGCGGCGCTTCTCCTGAACGCCGACTTCTTGTCCAAATGAATGTTGTGGGAGACCCAAGGGCAATGTTCCCAGCCGGTTAGAAATTCCACAAATTTGGCCCGGGCCTTAAGAGCAATTGTGCCATCTGACAGAAATTGCAATAGGACGGGGATACCGATGCTGGCAGATGTCTGCCGGGGATTCAATCGCCTGAGCCAGAATGCCGCGTATCCGCGATATCGCTCATCTCAAGTGATACCGTGTGGTTCGAGCTTTGTAGCTCCAGCAATTGACACACAATTGCGGACATGATCAACTGGAGTGCACCCTTCTGATGAGACAGTGGAAATAAGGGCAGATTACCATTGGCTGCTGTTCGATGGACAGTAGCGATATAAAGAGAGAAGTTGTGAAGGACCGGGGAAGCGGAAGCGGGCTCTGCGGGAGCGCAACCCG
>DATAYL010000600.1:0-3465 GCA_036272575.1 Bryobacteraceae bacterium
AATCCGTTCCAGAGGATTAGTAGCTGCCTGCAAGCGCTTCGTCGACACATGGAGATAGCGAGTTGTTGCTTCGATGTCCTTGTGGCCGAGCAGCACCTGAATGGTTCGCAGGTCCGCCCCCTCTTCGAGCATGTGCGTGGCAAAACAGTGCCGCAAGGCATTCTCGTACTGCTAATGATTTGTACTTTGCGAAGATCTGCTACCGCTATCATCCGCGCTATGGAATAACTATCCAGTTGGTTCGATACCTCCGGCGCGGCAGTGCTGCAGTCGTGATCGTGCAGCTCCCGGACCATTCGCAGGTGGCCATACCGGAATGGATGCTGAAGCCGGACGCCTGCGAGGAGCTGAAGATCGAAGCCAAGCCCCATATTTCGATGGGAGCTCTTTTGGAGTTGCGCAGGTTGGTCCGGGAACTGCCCTCGGCGGTAGCCGTCGACTCACATGGTTGTGCAGAATCCCCAACAGGAGGTCGTGATGCGCAACAAGAAGAATCCGGTGGTACACCAACGCAAGTTCCACTTCGAAGAAGACGATCTTTGGATGAGGCTGCCCGAGGCGGTACAGGAACGTTGTCGAAGTCTCTGGAAGGAACTACTGGCGAGTGTTCTCAAGCAGGACGAACGGAGGCGGGATGAGCGAGAAGATTAGGGGAGAGCATCTGCAACGTGGAGCTTACGTCTACGTCCGTCAGTCGACGCCGTACCAGGTTCGCAATCACTTGGAGGGGAAAGAACGGCAGTACGCCTTGGCGGAGCGAGCCAGGCAACTTGGCTTTGCCAAAGTGATTGTGATCGATGAGGACCTAGGGCGGTCCGGCAGTGGCTCCCAGGAGAGGCTAGGCTTTGGCCGGCTGCTGGCTTCAGTGTGCCAGGGCTTGGCAGGCGCAGTGTTCGCGCTGGAAGCTTCGCGCCTGGCCCGTAACAATCGAGATTGGCATCATCTGGTTGATCTGTGTGCACTGGCGGAAACGTTACTCATCGACACAGATGGAATCTGTGACCCGCGGTCGCTGAACGATCGCTTGCTGCTCGGCCTGAAGGGTTCGATGGCGGAGTTCGAACTTGGATTGTTACGGCAACGCGCTCGAGAGGCTTTCGAGCAAAAGGTGAGACGCGGGTTCACGTTGTGGGAAGTCCCAGTCGGATTTATTCGCACGGAAGAAGGCCGCATTGAAAAGACGCCAGACCGTCAGGTCCAGCAGGCTATCGACAACGTCTTCCGGAAGTTTCATCAACTCGGAAGTGCGCGGCAGGCAACCATCTGGTTTCGTGAAGAGCAGATCCCTTTGCCACACGCCAAACTCGGCACTGCCGGGAAGGAAGTCTACTGGGCTTTACCGAGCAGCGGCAGGGTCCTTCAGATTCTGAGGAACCCATGTTACGGAGGTGCATTTGCATACGGCAAGACAGCGCCCCGAACGGTGATTGAAGACGGACGAGCGCGACACCAATCGCGCTATCGGAAGCCGCAAAATGAGTGGAAGGTCTTGCTTGTGGACCAGCATCCGGGGTACATCAGTTGGGAGGAATATCTGGAGAATCAACGACGGCTGGAGGCGAATGTGGCGTGGGGCGATGGAGAGGGCAGCGGCGCCGCCAAGGTGGGCTCGGCTCTGCTCTCGGGCTTGCTGCGCTGCGGCCGTTGTGGACGAAAGCTGCAAGTAGTGTATAGCGGCAATGGCGGTCGGGTGCCCCGCTATAGTTGCCGCGGAGATCGAGGCGACCGCGGTTCCAGCGCATGCCTGACGATCGGGAGTTTGCGCGTGGATCGAGCCGTAGTCCGTAGTGTTTTGGCTGCCATTCAGCCCGCCGGAATCGAGGCTGCTGTTAAGGCGAATGAATGTGCCCAGGCCGAGGATAACGAGAAGCGGAAAGCGCTGGAACTGGCGTTGGAGCGAGCTCGATATGAGGCCAACCGGGCGCACCGGCAGTTCGATGCAGTGGAACCCGAGAATCGTCTGGTGGCCGGCGAACTGGAAGCTCGCTGGAATCATGCCCTGGAACAGGTAACGGCACTTGAGGCGCGTATTGCCTCGATGGGAGAACGATCAGCAACCCTTAGTCATGAGAGCAAGACAGAGTTGATGGCGCTGGGCGATGATGTACAGATGTTATGGGATCACCCGGACGCGCCGGTACAACTAAAGAAGCGGATCTTGCGAACCGTGCTGAACGAGATCATCGTGCAAAGTGAACGGGAATCGCCCACACACCGGCTGATCCTTCATTGGGCTGGAGGCGTCCACACCGAGTTGTCTGTCGAACGCAATGGGTCAGGGCAACATCGCCGTCGGGCGGAGCATACGGTCATCGACTTAGTAAGTGAGTTGGCCAAGGTATGTCCAGATAAAGCTATCGCTGCAATTCTGAATCGCCTGGGATACAAGACCGGCCAGGAGAAGAGCTGGAATGCATCTCGGGTCGCTGGTTTGCGCGGGTATCACGAAATTGAGCCATTCCAGAAACAGGACGGCTGGGTAACGCAGGAGCAGGCGGCGGAAGAACTCAAAGTCAGCGATACGGTCATAAAACGTTTGATCCGGGAAGAAGTTCTTCCCGCAACACAGGTTGTACAGTATGCCCCGTGGGTCATCGCTCGACAGGATTTAACCTTGCCAGCCGTGCAGACACAGGTGCAAGCTGTCCATTCCGGCCGTAGACTGCCGTCGATCGTGCCCGGCCAAGGCCAATTGTCTTTAAAATGAACGAACTCTGAAAGGTGGTGTAGTATGCCGAAGTGTGCCGCAAGGTGTGAGCGCCAATATGCTTGCGCAAGCCAGCGCGTTTGGCAGCCGCCTGGCACGCGTTCCACACCGTCTTATCGGAGGCAGGCTGATCCATGCCGCGATGCCCAGGCGAACTGGGGAATAGATACTCTTTCGGTTTATTCCAGCGATAATATTCGCGCAAGCTCTCCAGCAGCTTGGGACTCACCGGTACATCGCGATCGCGTGAGCCTTTTCCCTCTCGCACGCGAATCACCATGCGCTGGCTGTCGATATCATTGACCTTCAGACGAACAACCTCGACGCGACGCAGCCCCGTGCCGTATAGAATCATCAGAATCGTTCGATACAGCAGATTCGGTGCCGCCTCGATCAGTCGAGTAACTTCTTCGTGACTCAGAACGATGGGCAGTTTCTTGGGCGTTTTAGGAAACACCAGATCGTCGAAATCCAGATCGCGACGTTTCAAGACTTTCTTGTCGAGAAAGCGCAGAGCCGAAATCCCGAATCTCCACCGTACCTGGTGCTAGCTTCCTGTCGTGCAGAAGCTGGACCTGATAACGGCGCAATTCCTCCGCACCCAGTTGCTCGGGAGACTTGCCGTAATGTTCGGCAAACTCACGCACAGCGAAGATGTAGCCGCAAGTCGTTTCGGGCGAATAATTTCGACGCTGGACTTCCTCCAGCATCCGTTGACGAAGTGGGGTCACAGAAATCTCCTTTCCTGTGACCCGAAA
>DATAYL010000601.1:0-3495 GCA_036272575.1 Bryobacteraceae bacterium
TGATTGTCTTCTTGTGAACGTCGAGCCCGATGTAATACATATGTTTGTTGAGGAGCCTCCATGGTTGTTCTCTGAATCAACGTCCCCGTTGAGTTCAGCCTTTTTGTACACCACGCGCTCGACTTACATTCAAACAATTCAGGAGTCGTGCCGCTCTGCGGCGACTGCAAGGGAACTCCCGATAAGCACCCTGCCCTGTTATCGCCAGTGAATCGACAGATGACGGCAAGCCAGTGACGGTCTAGGTCATGCGAGCAAGACCTTACTAGCGAAATCTGTCGGGTTCGCAGGAACAATTCCCCAGGCACTTGCGTAACGCGTAGAGAACCAACTTTCGGTAAGGAGGCGCAGATGGCTCTCAGCACATCCCGCTGGATTTCGGATTTTCGCGAGGACGCGAAGTACGGCTCGCGATCATTCCTTCGTTCGCCCCAATTGTTGGTTGTATCCATGCTTTCCCTGGGACTTGCCGTTGGTGTCAATACAACCATCTTCAGTTTGGTTCGCGCGATCATCGGGAAGCACGTAACTGCAGCGGAGCCAGATCGTCTGGTTCGCATGAAATTTGGCCCTGGTACCTCTGCGATCCAAGTTTCCTACCCTGACTACAAAGAGATTCGCAATACTAAGGCATTCGCCGATTTGACCGGTTTCGCTGATCTTTCAGCAAATTGGCGTCTAGGGGAGGGTGTACGACGGGTCGAAACGCTGGCCGTCACAGCCAACTTCTTCGATGTTCTGCGTACTCAAGCAAAAATAGGGCGACTCTTCGGCGAGACGGAGGCAGAACACGATCCTCGGATTGCAGTGATCAGCTACCAGCTCTGGCAGCGATCAGGCACCGATCCGGGGCTAATTGGACGTACGGTCGTGATCAACGGTGAACCCTACGTGATTAGCGGAGTTCTTCCACTAAATTTTCGCTCTGTCACGACCCTTGCGCTGGCCCCCGATCTATACGTTCCTCTCAGCAGTGCAGTAGAAGCCAAGTTCAATGAACGCAGCGAAGCTCGTCTCAATCTGCTTGGCCGCTTGAGGCCTGGCGAATCGACGTTGAGCGCCCAAGCGGCACTCACGCCGATAATGCAGTATCTAAAAAAGACTTATCCTTCCGAAGACAGGAACTTCTCCGCGCCACAGGTTTTGGCCGTTACCGGAATCGAGGAAATGCAACAGGACGGCATGGGAGTTTTTGTCGGCTTCTTCGGCCTATTGCTGGTGATTGTTGGAGTCGTCGTTCTAATTGCCTGTGTGAACATCTCGACTCTAATAGCTGCCAGAGCCATTTCACGCCGCCGCGAAATGGCGATGCGTCTCGCTCTTGGTGCAAGGCGGGGAAGGTTGATCCGCCAACTCCTCACCGAAAGCTTGTTGTTGTCTCTATTCTGCACGTCCTTTGGGCTTCTTCTTCATCTCGGTCTGACGCGGCTAATCAGCCGAATCCAATTGCCGCTACCGTTTCCAATTACCCTCGATATGTCCGCCGACTGGCAACTATTCGCTTATTCTCTTGCTCTCGTATTCGGTGCGACGATCATCTGCGGCCTTGTCCCCGTTCGCCAGGCCACGAGATTCGACCTGAATTCCACGCTCAAGCAGACTGCCTCAACACAAACCAGCAAACTGCGTCTCTCTCGCTTGCTCGTGAGCAGCGAGTTTGGCATGGCGGCAATGCTCGTCGTCATAACGGTGCTGTTCCTGCAAAATCTGCGCCACCTCTCGGCTGTTTCACCAGGATTCGATATCGATCACACTGCTTTGGTTTCAATTCGTCCCCAGAGTTCGGAAGAGCAACTGGCAAAGACGTCCGTAGTGCAAAGGCTCGATCAACTTACTTCGTTGCCCGGCATCGAAAGTGCAACAGTAGCTTTGGCGGTCCCACTTACCATGTCGACAGGGAACTCGGTAAATGTGAGAGCCGTAGATCGGAAGAGCAGCTCACAACTAGGGGGCGAGCCGATGTGGGTTGGGCCGAAGTACTTCTCAACCATCGAAATTCCAGTTCTGGCAGGCCGAGAGTTTGGCCTGTCAGACAAGCTCGGCGCTCCGGATGTCGCGATTCTGAATCAGACACTCGCCAGACGAATGTTTCCCGATCGCAGTCCAGTGGGGCAACGAATCACGGTGCAGGAAGATCAGAAGGAACAGTTTTATAACGTCATAGGAGTCGTCCAGGACAGCAAGTACGGCACACTTGGCGAAGCCCCGCACCCTGCTGTCTTCTTGCCATTCCTACAAACTCCACAACCGGGTCAATCGCTCAATCTGTTCGTGCGAACGGCCGGCAATCCCGAAGCTTTCCGAGCGGAGATACAAACAGCAATGCGGCAGTCAGACCCAGCAAGCTTTGTACAGGTCACACCAATGAGGGAGAATCTTGCGACGGTTCTCCTACCTGACCAGGTTGCTGCGGCGCTCCTCTCGATAATCGGCTTACTCGCCGCGGTATTGGCATTGGCTGGCGTCTACGGTATAGTTGATTACTCTGTTGGGCGACGCACGTCTGAAATCGGAGTCCGGATGGCCATCGGTGCAAGCGGATTCGGGATACTGGGGCTGATTATGCGAGATACTTTGCGCAACATTGTGCCAGGAATGTTTCTTGGCCTACTACTCGCGTCGGTTTTGACAAAGCTGATTGGAGCGTTCTTGGCATTCGGGGTCCACACTGCAGACCCACTCACGTGGCTTGGTGTCATTACATTCCTCGCCGGAATTGGAGCCGTCGCGGCTCTCCCTCCGGCGCTCCGGGCCGCGCGACTGGAGCCCCTCATCGCATTGCGCTACGAATAACTCGCGGCGCTTTTTGAGAAGCGCGACAACGGCGCATGAAAATGACTCTTCGCTCCAACGACGGAAACCTTGGGCAACGAAATTCTCGTTAGAATCGAAGCCAAGAATAAGCGCATTCCTTTAGCTGTCGCAAAATCGCCGAATCGTTCACTGGTCATATGGCAGAAATTCCTCTTGCGGACTGCTGGCGCATGACGGGCCAACTGGACATTGGCCTTCCTGAGCGATGTATTCCGTCCAATTGACGAGTGGCCGACCATCCTCCCACAATCTTTTCGATGAGCGCATTGGCCTGTTATCGCCAACTGAGAACGCAAGGCGATTGTCCAATTTGCCGACTAGCGTCCATCTGAATTGCTTCTGAGACGATCTCAAACCGAATCAGCGGATCTATTCCTTTTTGGCCGAAGACCGCGTCTTTCGTAATGATGCCCAAGACTTAAGGGCACGGAGCGCCGGACGAAGAGCAACCCCATCTTTTGTCAGCATGTACTCCACTTTGGGTGGGACTTCCGGATATACCTTGCGGTTAACCACGCCATCTTTTTCCAACTCCCGTAAATGCTGAATCAGCATCTTCTGGGAGATGCCTGGGATAACGCGGCGCAGTTCCGAAAACCGGAGCACCGGCGCACTGAAGAGATGGAAAAGTATGAGTAGTTTCCATCGCCCCTCAAGCACTTTGAGTGCTTCTTGCAGTTC
>DATAYL010000602.1:0-3675 GCA_036272575.1 Bryobacteraceae bacterium
GGGCGTTTGTCAGGAGTAATCTATGGTGCCGCAGAATAGCGGAAACTGCGTCTAGCAGCGCACAATCGAGATCTCATTGAAGTCCCCGAGGCTCCACTAGCGGTGAAGGAGCAAAACGCCCGACGCTATCAAAGCGACCCCGCAGAGCCGCACAGCGGAAATCGCTTCTCCAAGGAACAACCTACCGCAGGCCAACGCGAGCACGGTTTCCAATCCCAGAACTGAGATATATGAAGCCGACATATCTTCATTACGCATTGCCAATGCCTGTAGAGCCGCTCCCGTCAAAAACAGAAGCGACATCAGCAGAGAAGGCCACATGCGGGTCAGTCCGGCCGACCATTTCATGCAAACTCCACCCAAGGTGAAGCAGAGCGCCGCTAAGCTCAATAGACGCATGGCGAGGCTTGTTGCACCTTGGTAATCAAAGCAGTGCCACACGCGGTAATAGCATCCAGCAACTCGCGTATCTCGTACTCCTCGGTTACTGGATTGCACAGAGTCAATTTTAAAGCGGGTTCGCCTCGCACGACGGTGTGCCCTACGACGGCTCGCCCCTCAGCAAACATATGCTGGGGAAGTTGCTCGTTCACTCGCCTTGACTCCGCAGTTCCCGGGCGAAACCGGAATACCACGGTCCCAAATTGGGGCCAGGCCACCAGTTCCAAATGGGTGCTGTTTCGAATATGCCGGGCCGCGATTAAAGCCAAGTCTGCCAAGCGTTCAATCATCGCGCCAAATCGTTGACGGCCTAAAGCCTGCAGACTCATCCAGAGTTTCAAAGCATCGAAACGTCTGGTCGTCAATACGCTTCGGGTGACCAGATCCGGTATTCCCTCCGTCTCTCTGTCCTCCGAATTCAGATAATCGGCATTGACACGAATTGTTTCAAACCGATCTTGATCGGCCAGGAGAAAAGCGCTGCAACTAATCGGCTGGAAGAACGCTTTATGGAAGTCGATCGTTAACGAGTCAGCTTTTTCGACGCCTGCCAGAAGCGGTCGATAACGGTCGGTCAAAAGCAGCGCACCACCGTAAGCGGCATCGACGTGCAACCAGATCCCGTACTCATGAGCAATATCTGAAATTTCCCGCAGAGGATCGATCGATCCGAAATCCGTTGTGCCCGCCGTCGCGACGATCGCCACTGGCCATAGCCCTTCAGCGAGCAACGCCGAAATCTCGGCTCGCAGCGTCTCAGGGCACATCCGGAAGTCTTCATCGCAAGCGATCCTTCGAACGGCTTGAGTGCCCAAGCCCAATTGAATAGCCGATTTTTCCACACTGAAGTGGGACACCTCCGAACAGAGAAAGCGCATTTTGTTCGCGTCCCGCGGCAACCCCTTTTCGCGTGCGCACCAGCCTATCCGAGACAGCAGGAAATGGTCGCGCGCGAGTAGCAGCCCCATGTAGTTCGACTGTGTTCCTCCCGCAGTAAACGTGCCGGACGCTGTTGGGGGAAATCCTGCCAATTCACAAAGCCAGCCGATGACCTTTTGCTCCAGCACAGATGCGGCCGGCGCCTGGTCGAACGAGTCCATCGACTGATTGATTGCAGTCAAGATCGCTTCAGCTGCGAGCGATGAGGATAGCACCGGTGTGTGTAGATGCGCTGCGGTAAAGGGATGCCAAGGCGCGATTGAGTTCTTCAGGAGAACTTCGAGCCGCTGCTTCAGGACTTCTTGCCCCACCCCGATCTCCGGGCAGATTTCACCTGTGAGCAGTTCACTTAGTCGTTCCGGACTCGCTCCTGAGTAGGCCGGCGAATCAGGCGCCACGGACAGCAAGCCGGTAGCGATCCGCATCCAACTCGAATAGCTGTGCGCGCCCACTTCTCCCGTGCCGAAGAAATCTTCGGCAAAGCTCTTTCCATCGATCATGCGTTTGGACTCGCCGGTCCGCTACCCGACTACCGTGGGCGGCGCGACAACACCGGAGCACGTCTCGGCCAAAGCAGCTAAACTCGCGAAGTCTGCCCGTTCGTCAGCCAGCCCGGGTTTCGATCCGCCGCATTCCTGCGTGCGTTCCACGAACTGACAAACTCGCGCGATCACACCGCAGATCGCGTCCACCTGAGACGTAGAGACGTTCAGGGGCGGCAACAACCGCATGACGGCTCCGTGCCTTCCGCCGAGTTCAACCATCAGACCTTCCGAGAAACACGCGGCCTGCAGATTGCGGGCGAGCGCGCCGGAACTCTTTGGCCGGCCCATCTCATCGCTGCACTCAGGATCCACGATCTCCATTCCCAGCATCAATCCTTTGCCGCGAACGTCGCCGATAAAATGATGGCGTCTTTGCAAGGTCAGTAACTGCTCCATAAACCGCGAGCTCATCGCTTGCACATTGCCGAGGATGTCGTGCTCTCGAATGTGGTGCAAGGTCGCCAGTCCGGTTGCCATCGCGAGTTGATTACCACGAAAAGTGCCTGCATGCGCGCCAGGTTTCCACACATCAAGCTCTTGGCGATAAACAATGACCGCGAGTGGCAATCCACCACCGATGGCCTTCGAAAGAACAATGACATCCGGCAGGATTCCGGATTCTTCGAACGCATACATCGTTCCGGTGCGGCCCCATCCGGTTTGCACCTCATCGACGATCAGGGCGATCCCCTTTTCATGAGAGATGTTGCGCATTTCCTGCAGCCACCGTTTGGGTGCAGGGATAACTCCACCTTCTCCCTGAACAGCTTCGAAGATCATTCCGGCCGGCAACGCTACGCCACCTTCGGGATCGCTGAGCGCACCCCGCGAAAATTGGCCGCACTTACAGTCGTCGCATGGCTGATTCCCCATCGGGCAGCGGTAGGCATAAGGATAGGGGTGAAATTGGACATCGGGCATCAATCCGGGAACCTTCGGGCCCAGATTGCCCATCAACGCCAATGCCCCATGAGTTTGCCCATGATACCCACCCTGGAAAGCGATCATTCCGCTTCTACCGGTAGCAGTCTTCACCAGTTTGATCGCCGCTTCCACTGCGTCAGCGCCCGAAGGAGAACAGAACTGGATGCGTGCTTTGGATGCGAACGGAGCCGGCAACGTGGATAACAACTCTTCAACAAAATGGTGCTTCACAGGCGAGGTCAGGTCGAGCGAGTGAAGCGGATATCCTTCATCAAGGTGTTTCCGAATGGCGTCGAGCGTAACAGGGTGGTTGTGACCGAGCGCCAGCGTTCCGGCTCCGCACAAGCAATCCATAAAGACTCGACCATCCACATCAGACACATAAAGGCCCTCCGCCCGGCGAATTGCGAGGGGCAATTTTCTCGGGTATGATCTGGCATTCGATTCGGTTTGTGCCTGGCGATCCAGGTACTCTCGGGTCGATAAGACGTTCTGTGGAGTGCACGGGAGGGATGAGGTCATAGTTCTGCTTTGCCAGAACTGTGTTGATAGCAAGCCTACTTTTTCTCACCCGGGAATTGGAGGGCAGGGCGGAGCGAGGATCCGTGCGGCGTTCGGGTCCTTCGATTGATAGAGAAGAAAGCCCGGAGTACGGAGAAAAGCCGATTAGTACCGAGATGTCCCGCAGCATTCGCCGAAGCGACACGGAGCAGATGAGCAGCGCGGCGCGTTTCTCATTCCTGATGTTGCGGATGTTACCAGTCACTATCTAATCACTGCCGATGATAAGATCTCTTGCGTCGTCCAGTTCCAAACGCGAAGCCGG
>DATAYL010000603.1:0-4156 GCA_036272575.1 Bryobacteraceae bacterium
CCACACGCCTCAACACGGATACGCACCTGTCCCGGACGCGGCGATACAACGGCCCTCTCGACAACGCGAAAGATCCCGGGTGCCGATATTTCGACCGCCTTATATGTAGCTCCCATTTTCATCTCCTATGGCTTTCGATTCCGAGGCGCACTCGTGCTTAAGGCATGCAGAGGGCCGCTCTTCAGGTGCCTGAAAAATGGGCTTTTGAATTGCCGCTAGTTCTGAATTCTCAGAATTTTCTCTAGAATGAGAAAACGCTGAAAAGGTTCGCGGGACGGTGCTAGCTCTGTGGTGAGTTTTCGGCGGGGCTGCGTAATCGAACGGGAGGATAAAAGCGCGAGCGGTTGGCGCTACGAGGAGGCTACAGCGGAATGAACCGGGGCTGGTTTGACACGGATAAATAGCTTGTCCCATTTGATGTGGTTACCGGAAGAGGTGGGTCTTCCTCCGGGGAAGGTCTGGTCCAACACGTTCAGTCCAGTAATCTCGTCGGTTTTCATGAGGAGCCAGTTAGGTAGACGGCGACGACTGGCGCCCGCGACCTGATAACCGAGTAGCTGGACAGAGCCGTTGCGGATTCCGTGATCGTGCGGCTCAAGAATTCGGATCTTGCCGTGGTAAATCAGCTGAATCAGGCGCGTTTGTTCGATGGCCGTACAGATTGCCGGAACCGGTTCGAGCGGCATTCATTATCATTTTGACGTGGTTTCGGTGAGCGTGTCACGATACGACCACGGCATCCATTTTGCGGGGTGCATGGCCAGCTCGGCAGCATGTTTCTGCAACTCTGTCAGGTACTCGAAAGAGTTTGCGCCACAGAGCTCACAGGTATGAATGAGGCTCATGAACAAGTCGCCGGCCTGGGCGCCATTCATGGTCTTGTAGAACAGAGCATTCTTGCGATGCAGGACGGCACGTTTCAGGGCACGTTCACACAGATTGTTGTCCAGCGGCGCGTTGGGTTCCCGCAGGAAGGCGGTCAAGCCACGCCAGTGACGCAGCAAGTACGTGATCGCCTGGCCCAGTCCGGAGTTTGGTTCCGCCTTCTTCTGTGCTAGCTGAGTTTCAAGCCAGCGATGCAACTCCGCCATTACCGGGCCGCTGTGCTGCTGATGGAAGTGCAGCCGCTCGGGGGGCGTGAAGCCGCGTTCCCGTGCTTCGGCTTCGAAACCATATACTCTTCCCAGCATCTCGAGCACGTAGCGGCACTGGGTAGGAAAGTTCTGCACAATGTCAACGAACTGTCTTCTTCCGTGGGCCAGGCAGTTCGCGATCATGATCTCTACTCCGGCGGTCAGTTTGGGCACGTTGCGTGACAGTGCATCTGCCATCTGAATGGGCACCGGCAACTCCGCCGCACGCTGCTGCAACACGTCAGCCAGGTTCTCGCCCGCATGCTGGCGGCCGGTGAAGTACAGTGCGATCTTCCGTCCTTCGCTGGTGGCGACAATGCCACTGGTGAATACGCCGGTGCGCTTGTCAGTCGGCTCGCGCGCCAGTCGCAGCACTCGCATACTGGTGTCGTCATTATGCAGGACGTCGCCTTGCGCGGCCTGCCGGATCAACTCTTCCAGCGCCGGCTTGATTATGTCGGCTTCTTCTTCGACGATCTCCCATTGTGTTGCCGCTGGCAACGGAATCCCTAGGCTCGCTTGCAGCTTTTCTAGGCGATAGAACGGAACGCCGCTGCCGTACTTCAGTTGCGCAATCATCGCGCCGGTCGTTTCGTCGTACTTGTCAGGCCCTACTTCCTCCGGCTCTTGGGCCGTGAACACCTGGCCGCAAGCGTTGCAGCGCAGCCGTTCTAACTCATATACCGTGGCTGCGAGCGGAGCCTGTCCGACGAGACGGACCAGCGGCTTCGGCTCCTTCTGCCTATAGACTTTGCCCTTTTCACAATCCGGACAGCCATCGCCCGGCTTCAGCGCGGCATGCTGGACAGCAACTTTCTTGGCGCCAGTGAACGCAGCGGCGGCGTTGCGGCCATGTCCCGGTTTGGGAGACAGCTGATTGTTGGCGATAGCCTGTTCGCCGCCGGTTATGTTCGCAACTTCCGGCAGCACGGCATTCGTCTTTTCCGTATTCCGCGTTGGTGCGAGTAACTCCACCAGCGTGTGCAGCGTATCTTTGATCTTCTGGTAATCCGGTTCGCTGAGTGGGGTTTGCCGCGCCTGGTCCAACACCTCATCCAGTTCCTGCAGGTTGACCTCAACGCGCGGCCTGGTCCGCTTCATATCAGTGACTCAGTAACTCGCGAAACTGTGGCGTCAAGGGCAATCCGAGCAGTTCCTTAACCGGCTGCGTCGCTTTCTTGGTACGCGCGTTGTGACCGCGGCCCGTGGTGCGCCCCAGTGTTATCCAGTTCGCGGCGCGGTAACACGTACCTTTGAATCGTGCCGGATCGATGAAGGTTTCCAGCCAATATACAGGATGCGCATACATCTGTTGCCAATCGCGCGGGACTAGCTTCGCCATGCGGCCCAGAATATGTGAGGCCAGGTGCGGTACCTTGACCCAAGGCAAAATCAGGAAGCGTGTGTTGTACGCCAATAGCGGAAGGTTCCGTTTGCGAGCTTCCGCACTCCAGCCGATGAACCGATCACGACTCGCCAAGTGCCGCGGCGCGGAACACCATGCCAGGCAGGCGATCGCTTGCCCGCTGCTCGACACCAGATACTTCAGGTGTTCGCCGACCGGCTGCTCGTAGCCGAGATAGTGATACTGCTCCATCAAGCTGTTGAATAATGCTTCCTGCGCGGTTCGTCGCACCGGCTGAAAGTCGAGGAGCCCTAACTCGTTGAACGGTCCGCGCACCGGGCGATTGTCCGGCACTACCGCTTCAGGGCGCTCTCGCTCCGCCAGATGATTCCGCACTTTGAAGCGGATCGGCGGAAGCTCAATGTGCCCGGCTCGTTCCAACGCCAGCATGAGGCCGCGGCACACCATCTCGCGCGGTGCGCCGTTAGCCTGCTTCCAATGCCAGACTTCGCAGATGCGGCGCGATAGTGCACAACGACTCAACTCCGGATGCGCCGCGATGAAGTCGCGAAGAAATGCAATCTCTGTATCGCCCACCGTGCGGCCCCGATAGCGATACTCGATTGGCACAGCAGCAGTGTGACAGAAAACCGCTTCGAACGCAAGCCCTTCCGCTCACTTTTCTATGGCCTTAACTCACTCTTCGCCACATCGGTGCGGCCTGTGTATCCGGATTGCCTGCGGCAAGCAGCAACTGTGCTTGATACGCTTCCAGCGTGCGTGCCGGCTGGGAACCGGTCGGCCACCAGGCGAATCGTCCTTTCGAAAGCCGCTTCTGCGCCAACCAGAATCCCTGCCCGTCGTAGGCCAGTACCCGAATCGATGTCGCGCTACGGCTACGAAATACGAACAGGCAGCCGGAGAATGGATCAGCATCAAGCTTTTCCCGGCACAACTGCACCAGCGAGTCGATCCCTTTGCGTCCATCGACCGCCTCGATTGCCACCAGGATGCGCATCTGCGGAGTGATCTGCAGCACACCGCTTACTGTCCGATGAACGCGTGAATCAGGCTTGCAAGTTCGCTCGTTCGAACGCCTTTCAGTTCGAGGCGGAGCTTTGCGCCTTTATTCGATTCCACTTCTATCTGACAATCGCTCGTTCCGCCTAACGCCGGCCCGATCAGTTCCACAAATGCCGGTGCGGAGCGTTCCTCCCTCTTTCGCTTGGCACGACCGGAAGTCGCGCTCATGCGCTCCTTCAACCGGTTATAGTCCAGCCGCAATGCCTGTGCCGTCGGATTCAAACCGTACCGCTTGGCGACTTCCGCCGCTTCCTTCCACAACCCATCCGGCAATCTTCCTCGTGACGTTTGCGTGCTCCGGAACTCTTCGAATCGCCGCTTCAACTGCTCCAGATCGTCCGCCCCGTCCGCCGCTTCCTGCACCATCGCCTTCGGCTCCTCTTACCTATGCCGACGCTATCAACAAACCCTACCTGAAGTCACGCACCCCTGCCGAAAGGACACTAAGCACCGGCTCGTTGCGCGGAGTCCGGTTGATCAAGGCCGCGTTTTGATATGCGCTAAGACCCGCAGAAATGTGAGCCGAATCGGTGAAGGGTGGGATGAACTGGCTGAAGTCTACCGAACTGATCTGGTCGGGGCCGATGAGCGGTTC
>DATAYL010000604.1:0-2669 GCA_036272575.1 Bryobacteraceae bacterium
ATATCTGCCGTCCAGATCGACCCAACGTTATTGGTAAGCAATTTGCGTGTCAATCGGCATGGGAGATGGGCTAGGCAATAGCGTCCAGTGTCGAGCGACCGTCATTACATCGACACGGTAATTGCAGGAGCGGTGAACTCCGGTTCGCGGAACCACGAATCTGAGCTAGGAAGTGCCCGCATGCACGACGATTCTTTTGCGGCAAACCCCAATTGTAGAAAGGATCTACATCCCTTCCAGCGTTTGTGTCCGTGCGGTCGGCAATCCGGAAACTGTAAGATAGATGCGGACAGAAAGTCCCGTTCGGTCCGCCAATCCGCTCTGCGGTTAAGTTGAAAAATGCGCTACTGTTGCTCGTGAATTTGTGACATCGCTAGATCATGTCACTTGGCGGAACGCCGACTCACGACCAAGTGGATTCCAGGACTGAAGCGCGTTTATCGGGAGCAAATTGCGGCAGAGCCGGGAACTGCTAGTTTTCTCAGCAACGTAGGATCACACGAGAAAGCCGCAACGGAAATTTGCGACTGAGCAGACAAAACGGTATTCTGGCGGTCAGCAATGCCAAACAATAGCGCGCCAACCAAGGCCACCGAAGGCGGCGGGGGCACAACTGCTGCATTGCTACTGAACTGCCTGTTCGGTTGGCGGAATGGGCCTACGCAGGATTTGCATTCCTATTTCTGGGAGCGACAGCATCACGAGGTCAAGGCTCACCGCCGGCGCAACAACGGCTGACGCCGTGCTGATCGGCGCTGATGGCAGCCGTTCCGCCATACGCCAACAGCAAGTGCCTCAGCTATCTTCGTCCAAACTGCGCGTCATAAGTCTTGGCTAAGATAACGATGCGACGGTGCCTTTCTTCGGTTCGCCCTGGGCTGCGTTCGAGATCGCCTCCCATGCCTCCCAGGTGGCTAAGCGGTCTGCGTAAGCGGCTCGCGCCATCGGCAAACCTGCGCTACCGACGATGAATCGCAACGGCGGATTCTCTGTATCCACGATCTTCAGGATAGCCTCCGGTGTTGCTTGGGGATCACCGCGTTCCGCGGTCGATAGGCGTCCGAAAACCCGCTGGCGAAGATCGGCATAGACGTCAATTCCCGGTGCGATCTTTAGCGACTGCGGGCTTCCCAAATCGGTTGCATAAGCGCCGGGCTCAATCAACGTCACCTTAATGCCAAAGCCTTGGACCTCTTGAGCCAAACTCTCATGGAGTCCTTCGATCGCCCATTTCGTAGAGCAATGAAAACCGATGAGTGGCATCGCCGCAATTCCAAGACTGCTTGAAACGGTGAGTATGTGTCCGCTGCCCTGCTTTCGTAGGAAAGGCAGTGCCGCTTGAATCACCCGGAGCATACCGAAAAAGTTCGCATCAAACACGGCGCGAACGTCAGTCTCGCTGGCTTCCTCGATTGTGCCGACAAGTGAGTAGCCGGCATTGTTGAGGATCACATCGAGCCCGCCAAAGTGGTCGTGAGCTTCTGCAACGGCCCTCTGAGCTTGATCAGCATTGGTCACGTCAAGTTCCAGAGGTAATACGGCGTCTCCAAAACATTCTTTCAGATCCGCAAGATCAGCCACCTTGCGGGCGGAAGCCGCTACCAGATCGCCACGCTTGAGTACGGCGTCCGTCCAAATGCGACCAAAACCACGAGAGCTTCCCGTTATGAACCAGATTTTCTTTGTCGTACTATGCTCCTTTAAACTTTGTATTTCTTGAGTCCACGATTCACCGCTACATCGTCCCATCGCTCCAAGAACAATTGTCAATTCTTGAAGAAGTTACGCAACGCTTCCGCTACAACATCAGGGTGGCCACCTTTATCCTTGTTCCATGACCCCGAATGGTCGAGACCTTCCAACTCGATACGTCGAACTTTAGGTAAGGTCTTCTCAAGCATGGTCAAAGCCTCTTTTAGATAGTTGGGACTCGCTGTTCCTCCAAGTAACAAAACATTCTGTCTTACCGATCGATAGGTTTCTTGTTTCCCCTGCATTTCAGACACATCTCTGAAGTCGTATCGCATTGCAGGAATGAGTTGCCTGAATGGAGCGTAAGGAGCAGTGCCTTTTTGGTCCTCCCAATGAATGGCTCGGGCGGCCCCAACTTCCAGTAACGGGCGTGGCACTAAATTTAGGATTACAGGTCCGAGCCTTACCATTTTTAATGCCGTAACCATAGCGGCCGCCAAGTTTCCCTGGGTTACCTGTCGATTGAATAAATCAAGTTGCTTCAAATCCATTGGCTCTGTCGATGAATGAAACGGAGGCTCATAGATTGCGGCTTTTGTGATTGCTGGCAGGGTCCGCGTGGCCTCGATGGTGATGACCGCTCCCGAGCTTAAGCCATAGACATAATGGGCTCCCGTCTTATCGAACAGTGCGCTTAGGTCCTCAATATCTCTTTGAATGGTGTGGTCGGGCCGAAACTCCTTTGGACTCAGCCCACGGCCACGCCGATCAGGAAGGTAAACGGTAAAGTCTGTCGCAAGTTTTCGCGCGAGTTGATCATAGTTATAAGCTGTGCCCATCGCGCCCTCAACGAGGATCAAACCAGGCCCTTCTCCTATTTCCAGGTAGCCGATCTTTGTTCCGTCCTTGGAGGTGATCGAGTGCTCCACATAGGAAGGTTGGTTTTGCATTTTTTGGATTTCACCATTCTTTGTGCT
>DATAYL010000605.1:0-8807 GCA_036272575.1 Bryobacteraceae bacterium
CAGCGGCGGGACCACCATTACGCTCCTAAACAGTGGAACCTCCTATTTAACGCTCTCGAGCATTACGATGAGCGGGGCGAATGCTGCCGATTTCTTAGCTTCGAACACATGCGGTACAACGGTTCCCTCCGGCGCCAGCTGCACCATCTCCATCTCGTTTAAACCCTCATTGGCGCAAACCGAAACCGCATCGCTGGTGATTACCGGCAGCCAACCCAATTCCCCGACGCTTCTCCCAGTGACTGGCACAGGCGTAGTCGCCGTAACAAGTGGCGGGCTGATCATGACTCCTTCAGCGACTTCGACCGGTGAGAATGGAACAGTGACTTTTTCCTCGAACCGGCCTGTCAATTGGGTATTGGCTGCCGGCAGCTCGGGTACGCTCACAGTGAATAGCACGACATCAGCCACTTTTCAAGCAGCGGCTTCGATTCCGGCCACCAACGTAATGGGTGGTTGCCAGGTGACGCCGACCGATTCGGTTTTCAATACACGCATCGATAGTCTTCCAGTAGCGGCAACTTCGGCCACCTGGACAGCCAATATGGGTACCAACGGGATCAGCTTTCTGACGGCCTGGGGAACGAATATTGCCGACAGCACCACGCCCGTCAAAAGCATGTCGTTCTACTACACGTCGCCGTACAACGGCCCGTTCGTGTTTCCGGGTTGGCCGTTGCTCAAGCGGGAGGGCGGCACATTTCAAACCCGCCTGAACAGTACGGATCACCATATCGTGACGGTGCGCAGAGACAATTGCCAGTTTTACGAGACTTACAACGATTGGTTGACGCCGGGCCCTTGCAGTGCCGGTTCCAAGACGACCTGCAATGCGCAAAGCGGACTGACCTACAGCTCGACCGGTTACGCGCTGCCAACGGCCGGGGCGACTGATGCAGCGGGAATGCCGCTGGCTCCTTTGACCGTCCATCTGGACGAGATCAAATCGGGAGTTATAAAGCACGCCATGCGCTTTACCGTCGCGGGCGGGTACATCCACGCGAGCCCTTTTTGGCCGTCTAATTCCGGCAATGGATGCAGCAGCTGCACCAGCAGCCCACCCTATGGGGCGCGCTTCCGCCTGAAGGCGAGCTACAACATCAGCGGCTTTAATACCACGGCGCAAGTTGTCTTAACAGCCCTCAAGCAATACGGCATGTTCCTGGCCGACGCCGGCACCGGACCGTCTTTAAGTCTGGATACCGACGTTTCAGAGGATCCGGCGACGATGGCGGCGATCGGTCAAATCTCGGCCACGCAGATCGGCATGAGCAATTTTGAGGCGGTTGATGAATCGAGCTTCATTGTCAGCGGAAATTCGATGCAGGTGAATCCGCTAAACGGATACGTGACGCCGGCTTCCTTCGCAGTGGTTACGGCAACCGATCAGACGAATTCGAGCTACCAGACTAGTTTCCCGGTGGCGCTGAAACCGGTAATCGTGGGCCTTCCTTCTCCGACGATGTACATTATGGCTGGAATGACAGGCTATCAGCTAACATCCTGGGTAAACGGCTCGAGCAACCAGAATGTGACCTGGTCTCTAGTATCGGGTGCCGGGAGCATCACGGCAGGAGGGCTCTATACACCTCCGGCTTCAGTGACCGGACCTACCGCTGCGGTATTACAAGCGACTAGTGCCGCGGATACGAACGCTTCAGCACGGCTATATGTCACGGTGCTCCCAGTGGGAAGTAATCCGACGGGCGGAATCCGTATCGATTCAGGTAACTCTAGCGGTCTGACGGATGGTAGCGGCAATGTATGGCTGGCCGATCAGGCTTATGAAAGTGGCGCTTACATTTTGTTGGGCGGCGATTATCCAGGCTGGACGTCAATGAAGGGCAACCCCGAACAATATGTCTGGCAGAGCTCATCGCACACCTATGGCAACGACATCGTCTACAGCTTCGTCGTGCCCAACGGCAACTACAAAGTGCGTCTGATGTTGGCACAGCCTTACAACGGTTGTAGCGGCACTTGCACCACGTTCAATTCGACCTGGCATGCACCGATGCATCTCGAAGCGAACGGCCAAATCGCATTGCACAACTTCGATTTTGGGTTGCCAATCAATTACGCATACTCTACCCCGGAACAAGTTTACATTCCTGCGCAGGTGACGAATAACACTCTATATGTCGCCTTGCGAATCAACTTGCCAGACATTGCAACCTCCGTTATCCCTTCACCGGCACTGGACGGGTTGCAGATCATACCGGACAGCAGCGCGCCTTACCTCGTGATCGATACCCAGCAGCAGACTAGCGTAACGGCAGGGAACACCCTGCAGCTTTACGCCACGGGCTGGTACATGAGCAATGCCGTTAGTTGGTCGCTTTCCGGACCTGGAACGATCAGCCAAAGCGGCTTGTACACGGCGCCAACCAGCGCCACGTCGTCAGCCCAAACGGTTACCATTACAGCGACCAGCACCACGTCGCCGAGCGTCCAGGCAACAGCCACACTGACGATACCGGCGAGTGGTTCCTAGTTGATCTTGCAACAATAGCTGATGTAATTAGGGAGGTCACTGCCACGGTGACCTCCCATATAACATGAGTTTTGCCGAAATCGTTTTTGTAGTAAGTGCAGCTTTCTTTTGCTGGGTGCTAGCCGGCTATCCAGTTCTACTTGCCTGGTGGGCACGCCTGGCTCCGCGCCCTATCCGAAAGAACTTTCCGCCCTGTCCAATCTCAATCATCATTCCTGTGCGTAACGGGGAACGATGGATTGAGGCGAAACTGCGCTCCCTGCTTGCCTCCGATTATCCCGCCGAATTGTTAGACATTGTAGTGGTTTCGGACGGCTCCATAGACGGCACAAATCGAATTGTTCAGAGTTTTGCAAGCCACGCCGTACGTTTGCTTGCGCTGCCGCCAGGCGGCAAAGCGACAGCCGTGTCGGAAGCGTTACGACAGGTTTCTTCTGAAATTATTGTTCTCACCGATGTGCGCCAGGTATTTGATCCGCAGGCGCTGCGCCGACTGGTGGCCTGTTTCGAAGATCCAAAGGTCGGCGTGGTGACCGGCGAATTGGTCATTCGCGCGGGGAACACTCGCGAAGAATACAATACCGGGCTTTATTGGAAATACGAGAAGTGGATTCGCCGAAATCTGAATCGAATCGACGCCATGCTCGGGGCTACCGGCTCGATTTATGCAATCCGCCAAGACGCCGCCGCGCCGATTCCGCCCGAGATCCTGCTCGATGACGTGTATTTACCGTTTATCGCCGTTTTTCGCGGTTATCGCCTCTATTTCGAGGATCAAGCCAAAGCTTACGACCTGCCGACCTCGTTGCAATCGGAATTCAAGCGCAAGGTGAGGACGCAGGCCGGCGTTTATCAGATCATCGGGTACTTTCCTTCCCTACTCTGGCCGGGAAACCCGAGATTTATCCATTTCTTCTCGCACAAATTCGGGCGGCTGGTTTTGCCCTTCGCCATGATCGTGATGGCTGTAGCGAGTTTTGGATTACCTGATCCGTGGCGCCTCATTTTGCTGGCCTGTCAGGCCGCTTTCTACCTGGCCGCGCTGCTGGATCCTTTGGTGCCGGAACGGATTCTTCTAAAACGATTCACGGCGGTGATCAGGGCTTTCACCGTGCTGGTAGCCGCGGCCTTCTGCGCGGTTTCCGTGTTTGTGCTGCCCGCTCAGCGTTTGTGGAAAGAAACGAAGGTGACGGCGGCTCAAGACACAGAAGAGCCCCTCGCGCCGGAAAGCGGGACGGGCTCGTGATACCCCGGATCGGACTTACTCAATATCGCGAGGACGTTTCTTGCGATTGCGTTTACGGGCGAGAGCTTCTTTCGTCCGCCGTTTTTCGCCCGGCTTCAAGTAGAAGGAGTGCCGTTTGATTTCTTTTACGATATCTTCCTGCTGCACTTTTCTTTTGAAGCGGCGTAAGGCGCTTTCGAGAGTCTCACCATCTTGCAGATGGACTTCTGCCAATTAGAAAATTCACCACCTTCCAAAGAGCTGAGCAATAAGCCACAGCCAAATTACTAGTGTAACGCGGTGCAGAACTCGACCACGCTCTTGAGTACTCGTTTGCTTCCGCGCGGTTCTGTTACCTTTCCGAAGCGGGTCCCTCGGGGAGCATTGGCAGGGAATCGGCGATTCTTTCTAGGCTGTTCTTGATCTGCTTCAGAGACGTAACCACGTAAACAATAAACCAAATCGGCCCACCAAGGTAGAGAAGAAAGAGTAAAAGGACGATGAGCAAATGCGCAGGTTGAACTAGACCGTCGATCATAGTTGAGAGTATCGTTTCGCTGTCTCATGGCGAAGCGACGTTGCCCTGATAGAGTAAAAGTTCGCGGACAGGCGAGCGCGATTCAAGGCTCTCAAATGCTTTGAAACGCGGTTTATTCCCTTCAGAACAGGACACGCAAAACACTTAGCATGGAAATCGTCAAGGTACTCGGTAGAGAGATTCTCGATTCGCGCGGCAACCCCACGGTGGAGGCGGATGTTTATCTGGGGGACGGCACGATCGGGCGCGCGGCCGTTCCATCCGGCGCCTCAACAGGTGAACATGAAGCGGTTGAATTGCGCGACAACGATAAATCGCGCTACCTAGGCAAAGGCACGCAAAAAGCGGTCGAGAATATCAGGAAACACATCGGGCCGGCTTTGGCCGGGGTGGATGCCGCCGATCAAACAGTGGTCGACGAGAAGATGCTCGCGCTCGATGGAACTCCGAACAAGGGGAAATTGGGAGCGAACGCGATTTTAGCGGTTTCGATGGCGGCGGCAAGGGCCTCCGCGGAATCGGAGATGACGCCCCTTTACCGGTATTTGGGTGGCGTGAATGCACGCGTGCTGCCGGTGCCGATGATGAATGTGATTAATGGCGGCGCGCATGCTGACAATTCAGTGGACCCGCAGGAATTTATGATTGTGCCCATCGGCGCAAAAAGGTTTTCAGAAGCGCTGCGCATGGGCGCTGAGACGTTTCATACGCTCAAGACGGTACTGAAAAAACGTGGCTACTCGACTGCCGTCGGCGATGAGGGCGGCTTTGCACCGAACTTGAAATCGAACGAAGAAGCGCTCGAGGTTTTGACCGAAGCAATTTCAAAAGCCGGTTATAAACCGGGTGAGCAGATTGCAATTGCGCTCGATCCGGCAGCGAGTGAGTTCTACGAACCAGCGAAGAAGAAATATGTTTTTAAAAAATCCGATAAGAGCGAGAAGACATCCGAGCAGCTGGTTGATTTCTGGCTGAGCTGGGTGAAGCAGTATCCGATCATTTCGATCGAAGACGGCATGGCCGAGGACGATTGGGACGGCTGGAAAAACCTGACGAATGCCCTGGGCGAGAAGATTCAACTGGTCGGCGACGACCTCTTCGTCACCAATACAGAACGGCTGCAGCAAGGAATTGATAAGGGTATTGGCAACTCGGTTCTGGTGAAGGTGAATCAGATTGGCACGCTGACGGAGACGTTGGCAACTATGCGGTTGGCCACGAGTGCAGGCTACACGAATGTCGTGTCGCACCGGTCGGGTGAAACCGAGGATGCGTTCATCGCGGATCTGGCGGTCGCGACAAATGCCGGTCAAATTAAGACGGGTTCGCTGAGCCGCACCGATCGGATTGCAAAATACAATCAGCTACTCCGGATTGAAGATGAGTTAGGCGACGGCGCGCTCTACCTCGGCAAGAAAGCGTTTCACCAGTAAACAAATGGCGAAACAAAAGCCGCTGGTTCTGACGATTCTTGACGGTTGGGGCTATTCGCCTTCCATTGACGGGAATGCAATTGCACTGGCACGCAAGCCCACCTACGATTCGCTTTTGAGAAGTTATCCAAACACGCTGGTGCATACGTCCGGCCCTTATGTTGGGCTGCCGGAAGGGCAGATGGGCAATAGCGAAGTCGGGCACATGAATATGGGCGCGGGCCGGGTAATTTATATGGATGTGACGCGGCTCGATCTTCAGATCGGCACCGGCGAGTTTTTTCGGAATCCGGTGCTGCTGAACGCCATGAAGAAGGCGGAGGGACACCGGCTTCATCTGCTCGGGCTATGTAGCGATGGCGGCGTGCATGCGCAGCTTACTCATCTTTATGCGTTGCTAGAAATGGCGAAGCAGAATAGCCTGCGGGACGTGTTCGTGCATTGCTTCATGGACGGCCGCGATACTCCGCCGGAGAGCGGCGCCAGTTATCTCGAGCAATTAGAGAAAAAGCTGGCCGAGATCGGCGTAGGGCGAATTGCTTCGGTCTCCGGACGTTATTACGCGATGGATCGCGACAAGCGCTGGGACCGCGTGGAACGCGCTTTTGGGGCGATGGTGCTGGGTGGCGGCGTCAAAGCGCAATCGGCAATTGAAGCAGTCCGTAAATCTTACGAACGTGGCGTGACGGATGAGTTCATCGAACCGGTCACGATCGTCAATGAGCGCAACGAACCAGTGGGACTGGTGCGCGACGATGACAGCCTCATCATGTATAACTACCGCGCGGACCGGGCGCGCGAAATCACGCTTGCGTTTACCGATGCATCGCTGCCGCAGCCCTCGCGCTCACTCGTGCCGAAAGGATTGACGTACACGATGATGACGCAGTACGACAAGAGCTTCGGCCTGCCGTTCGTGCTGCCGCCGGAACATCCCGACAACATTCTCGCCGAGGTGATGGAGCGGGCGAACTGGAAGAATCTGCGCGTGGCGGAGACCGAAAAATACGCACACGTCACTTACTTCTTTAACGGCGGGAACGAGAAGCCGTATGCCGGTGAAGAACGCGAGCTTGTCGCGTCTCCCAAAGTGGCCACTTATGATCTGCAGCCTGAGATGAGCGCCGTTTCGGTGACGGAGAAGGTAGTGAAAGCGATCGAACAAAGCAGTTTCGATTTGATCGTGATGAATTTCGCGAACGCCGACATGGTGGGGCATTCGGGCAAACTCGAGCCAACGATCAAAGCGTGTGAAACAGTAGACGCGGGCCTGGGAGAAATTCACCAGGCATTGAAGCGTGAAGGAGGATCGTGGATTGTGACGGCCGATCATGGCAACGCCGAGATGATGATCGACCCGGTGACGCGAGGCCCTCACACCTATCACACTACGAATCCCGTGCCGTTCATCTTCATGGCAAACGACGATGTGCGGTTGCGCGAAGGCGGCGCGCTGCAGGATATTGCGCCGACAATTCTCAACGTTCTCGGCATTGAGCAGCCGGCCCATATGAAGGGTCGGGATTTGCGACTGCCCTCGAAAAGCTAAGCCGAATCCGGCTGAATCATCGCACGTAAAATCTGCTTGCACTTATTCGAACGGCAGTAGTAGAATCGCAAACAGATATAGTAGGTGCCGATGGCGCTGCCCAAACTGACCAAGCTCGAACTGCAGATTATGGAGGCGCTCTGGGACAAGGGCGCTTCGTCGATTCGCGAGATCCAGGAGGCCTTTCCCGAAAAGGACCGTCCTGCTTACACCACGATTCAAACCACGATTTACCGGATGGAGGCGAAAAAGGCCGTCCAGCGTGTCAAGAAGATCAGCAACGCCCATATTTTCGAGGCGGTCGTTTCGCGCAAAGCGACGCAGCGCCGGTTAGTGGATGAGCTGCTGGCTTTCTTTGGCGGAAGGACGCAGCCGGTGATGGCGCACCTGATTGACTCCGGAAAACTCACGCTCGATGACGTGCAGGAAGCGGAAGCCACCTTGAGGAAATTGGCGAAAAAGGAGGGAAAGAAATGAGCGTCGCTGCGCTTGTGCTGAATCATTTGTGGCAATCGACTGTATTCTTGCTGCTGGCGGCGTTGCTGACACTCTCATTCAGGAAAGCGCGGGCCCGCACTCGCTATTGGATTTGGTTAGCGGCTTCTCTCAAGTTTTTGTTACCGTTTTCGCTGATTGTACTGGCGGGAACCCAGATTCACTGGCGCAGCGAGCAGGTTCGCGTGGAACATGCGTGGCCTGCGGCGATGGCGCAAGTGACCGAGCCATTTCCCGAGTAGGCACTTTTTCCGCCCATCACAGTGGCACAGGAGCACGAGATTCTTCCGTCGGTTTTGTTTTTCGTTTGGGGCAGCGGATTCCTTTTGGTCCTTACTTTGTGGCTACGGCGCTGGCTGGGTATTCGCGCGATTGTGCGGAACGCGGCTCGATGTGAGATGGCGGCGCGGTTGCGAGTGCTGTCGTCCCCTGCCCTGCTCGAGCCTGCTGTATTCGGAATCTTCAAACCGGTCTTGCTGTTGCCGGAAGGACTGCTCGGACGTTTAACAGCGAAGGAACTGCAGGCGATTTATGCGCATGAGCTTTGTCATCTGCGTCATCAGGATAATTTGGCCGCGCGGTTCACATGCTGGTGGAAGCGGTCTTCTGGTTTCATCCGTTCGTGTGGTGGTTGGAACGCAAGCTCATTGCCGAACGCGAATGCGCCTGTGATGAAGATGTTTTGTGCTCGGGTAGCGACGCGCTGGATTATGCCGAAGGGATTTTGGCGGTTTGCAAGTTTTGTGTGGCGTCGCCGATACCTTGTGCGGCTGGAGTGAGTGGTGCAAATCTTCGGCAGCGTATCGAGAGCATCATGAGCGAGCTCATTGGGCGCGAATTGAACACGCCCAAAAAACTGCTGTTGGCAGTTGCAGGAGTGCTGGCGATAGCGGTTCCGGTGGCGATTGGCTTATTGAACGCACCATCCAGCAAGGCGCAAGGGGCGGATACATTCGAAGTGGCTTCCATAAAGCTCTGCGATCCGGCACAAAACGGAATGATGGTTAATAACTTCAACACGACATTTTCTGCCAAGGGAATTACGCCAAAGGTCCTCATCGAAAATGCCTACG
>DATAYL010000606.1:0-11441 GCA_036272575.1 Bryobacteraceae bacterium
ATAAGACCGGGAATGCACGCCGATCTCTATGTACTGTCCAGACCGGATCTAACAATTCCCGGCCTGGTGGACAGCATCGGTTTCGGGGTTACGCCCGACCCCGATGTTATAGGCCGCTTGACGCCGGGTCTCGTGGATACACAGCGAACACTGAATTGGGTACATCTCGCATCGCGCTATCCGGTTCGAGTGCGTGTCGTAAGTGCCCCACCCGATCTGCTTCGAGTCGGTGAGTCGGCCATCGTCGTGATTCACGGACGTTGAGAATGGCCACACTGGTTCAACGCGTGCCGCCGGCACAGCGCGTATCACGCTGGCTCTGGGAGTTCCTCAGGGAAGAACTGGCACCGTATCCGGGCAGAATGGCTTTGATTGCACGAATGATGGTTGCTGCAACAGTCGTGATGATCATAACGATGACGTTTCGTATTCCCCAAGGCGCCTACGCAGCACTTTATGCACTCAACATATCGCGTGAGAGCCCAAGAGCAACGGTAGCGGCTGTGAAGACGATAGCCGTTGCCTTTGTGATTGCAGCGGCGTACGACCTGATTGGAGCGACGTTCTTCGTGAGCGAACCAACACTGCGCCTCGTGTGGGTGATCGCGACATTTTTCCTCATGTTCTACTCGCTCGTTGCGTTGACGAACTATACCGCCGGTGTCCGTTTCGGCTATCTGGTCGCCATCACCACTCCAATCTGGGACCGGCATGTATCGGCAGAAGCAAAGGTCGAAGATACGCTTTGGGCTGTTTGGGCCATCACGCTTGCAACCATCATCACAACCGTCATCGAACTGGTGTATGCGGAGTTGAGCCAGGGAAGCGATCTGATTCGGCCTATGGCCGAGCGCCTGAGTAGCGTTGAGGAAATACTTATCTCGTACGCCGAAGGCCAGCCGATCGATGAGGCCACAGAAAACAACATTACACGCCTGACCATGGTCGGAACGTCGCGGTTGCGGCGCAACTTGCAACGTTCCAGCTACTCGGCGCAGTACCGAGAACAAATGGGTGCTGTTCTGGCGCTCGTTTCACGGCTTGTAGATATTGCCGGCAATCTAGTGCATTTGGATCTCAAAGTTCCTGATGTCGAGCGCGGCAGAACGCGCAACCTGGCTCAAACGATCGCCGGCATTCGCGCCGATCTGGAACGCGGTGTGGTCGTACGGCAGACTGAATTGCATCGGGAAAACGAAACCCAAAGCGCTGTTCCTCTGCTGCGCGAGATCGAAACAACCGTGTCGTTAATCCCGGAGGCTTTTGTGGGCTCTCAATCGCTGAGCGCATATGCTCCATCTCCCCCTGGTCATGCACCGCGAGCCGCACTGTTTCGTCCGGATGCTCTGTCCAACTTCGATTACATTAAATTTGGCTTGAAAGGCTGCCTGGCAGCAAGCCTCTGTTACATCATTTACAATCTCATTGACTGGCCGGGGATCAGTACGGCCGTCACGACATGTCTGGTCACCGCTCTAAGCACGATTGGCTCATCCCGTCAGAAGCAGCTTTTGCGTATTGCTGGTGCCATTGCAGGCGGTGTTGTATTGGGCATTGGAACTCAGGTCTTCATTCTGCCTTACCTGGACTCCATTGCAGATTTCACAATTCTCTTCCTAGGAGTTACTTTCGTTGCCGCTTGGTTTGGCAGTTCTAGCGCGCGTCTTTCTTACTTTGGAAACCAGATGGCGCTTGGATTTTACCTCATCAACTTACAGGAATTCAAAATACAGACATCGCTGGCAGTAGCGCGAGATCGTGTGGTTGGCATTTTGCTGGGCCTCTTCATCATGTGGCTTGTGTTTGATCAGTTGTGGGGCGCGCCCGCCGCCGTCGAGATGAAGAGGACGTTCATTTCCAATCTGCGATTGCTAGCCCGGTTTGCAAGAGAACCGCTTTCACCGGACCAGAGGACGGCAATCGAGCGGAGCTTTACTCTTCGCGAGACAATCAACAACGGTCTCGATAAGGCAAGGGCTCTCGCGGATGGTGTTCTCTTCGAATTCGGACGTTCGCGCGAACAGGATCTTGCATTGCGGAATCGCATCCGGCAATGGCAAACGCAGCTCCGGATGCTCTTCATCATCCGGATTGCGTTATTCAAATATCGAATGCGGCTCCCCGGTTTCGAGCTACCCGAAGGTATTTGGCAGGCGCAGGGTGGATTCGATGATGAACTGGCCAAAACGCTCGACGCAATGGCCGATCGTTTCGAGGGTAAGCCGGCCGCCCGGGAGTCAGCAGCACTTGAAGCTCGTTTTAGGCACTTAGAACAGGCTATCCAGATGTTCGCTTTAAGAGACTCGCAAAGAGAAGTTTCTATGCAGCTAGACACCTTTCTCACCCTGTCGCGTAGAGCGGAGCAATTGGCAACCTCATTGAACTGGGAGGTCTGAAGAACTATGGCTAACCCTCTCCAGCAATCGGCGAAGCGCTCCGCCTGTCATGCAACAAAAATGAGATCGCCTATCCCGTTCGCGATCGCGAAGCCATCACCCACGAGAACACGCACAGCCCTAGGTGCATGCCATATGGCGTCAGGCCGCCCAGCACATGGGAAGGTCAACGGATATTCGGTTCCGTAAATTCAGCTGGCCCGATGATCGGATGACCTCTTTCCTTCGGGATTGATGCAATTCAACACCTCGCCTGTCCGCTGTGTGTTGTTCCAGATGATGGACTTTTTGTGTCCCGGAGTTTGACTCGATGTCAGTTATTTGGACATCGCAATGAACGCGATCTGTGGTGCACTCGTTCGCTCACCTGACCCGGATGATCAGAGGAGTTAAGTACCGCGCAGAAATGAATGCAATTCCGATGTTCTACCGCTGGAGTAAGGCATCCAATGGTACGGAAGCATTGATTTGCTCACTACACGTGCTTGGAATCGGGTGGAAAGACACGTGCAACGGCTTAGTCAAGGACGGTGAAAATCATGAGTTCCTTTTACGTCGCCACCATCAACCCGGCAACCGAAGCGAAGGCAGCGGAAATTGAGGAAAGGTTGAGGTGAGCCCAATGACTGAAAGACAGAAGAAGTTGCGTGTGCCTGATGTTGCCCTCATGAAAGAGCGAAGCAAGCGAATCCACACCGTGAACGTGGGCCACTCAATTGCCGCCCGCAACACACGATCAGCCCACTACCGCTTGTTCCGATTCTCCAGGAGGTTTCATGGCAGGCACTGACGTACTGCTTACCGGCTTCTTTGGCACGAGTGATCGCGGTTTTCTCGGCTGGAGCGGCTTGTATCTCGTTACGACTCCGAGCGGGCGCCGTATCATGTTCGATACTGCTGGATACAATGAGCGCGGGACGATTCCTAAGTTGCTCAACGAGCGCCGCCTGACACCTGCGGATATTGATTGCGTCGTCATCAGCCATCTCCACTTCGATCACGCTGCTAACTGGGACCTGTTTGTCAATGCCGAAATTCTCGTGCACGAAAGCGAAGTGGCATATGCGCAAGCGTCCGACGACATTGCCCTCCTGCGCTATCCGGTGCCGGCATTGCTGGCACACAAACGCCTGCGACTGATTACCGGCGAAACTGCTGCTCTGGAGAACGGAGTGCAGATATTTCACGTTCCCGGGCACACCCCGGGTGCGATTGCTCTCGTGATGAACGACTCGGTCCTGTGTGGCGACGCTCTCAAGAGCCGCTGGGATTTACGTGGTTACCTGATGAATACCTGGAACGACGGTCTGTCGCGGCAATCGATTCAGAAGATCACCGGCCTCGGAAACCGTATTTATCCCGGCCACGATGTGCCGCTTGAGCGCTGCGGGAACGAATGGCACCCGTCCGGCACGCCTAGCGTCCGCATTCACTTTCCCGACGGCAGCGAACACATCGTCCAGCCGCCCTCGGAGATTGTAACCGCCGTAGGATAGTAACGACAACTCATGCAGTGTCATCGATGGGATCTTCGCGGCTGTGCAGACCGCCTCACGCTTTCCTGTTCCCTTCGCGGGCCGCGAGTACAGGCCCGCCCGCACGGCGGTCATTCCTCCACCTCAAGTTGTGGAAGACGTTTGTCGGGCTACAGCGCTGACTCCAGCATTAGTGCCGCGAATGCGCGCGATCAAATCAAGGGGATAGGCTAGCCGTCACTTAAGGTTCTGCAGGTTCCACATAGAGGACAAGAATGGTTGTATCGTCGAATTGCTCCACTCCGGCGGCCCACTCCAGGACGGTTTTGGAGATTAGGCTGCCGATCACTTCTGCCCTGCCTCCATCTGGCAACGAACTACAGCACTTCATCAAACGTGCTTCACCAAACTCCTGGCCCAGCGAATTTAGGGCGTCTGTGATTCCGTCTGTATACACAACGACGGCGCCACCTTTTGACAGGTCGAGCCGTAGCTCCTGGTATTTGACTTCTGGGAACAGACCTACCGGGAGATCGCCATCAGTGAGTTTCTTTGCTTCGCCTGCTTCAGAAATCAAGATGGGCGGACAGTGGCCCGCATTAATGTGCCGCAGCACCTTATTGTGCGAATCAAACTCTCCGTAAAACATGGTGGCGTAATGGTTGTTTCCGAAACGGCCTCGCAGATCTCGATTCAGCCCCGTCACGAACGTGGCAGGCTCACAGGCTGAACGCCATTTTCATCGGCAGATAGTAAACGACCGCGGGCCAGCGCCTGGAGATGGGACATCATTAGCGCGGCGGACACACCCCTTGCCGCTCACATCTGCGCATAACAAGCCAACTTTTCCATCGCTGAAGGGCAGGAAATCATAAAGATCACCGCTGACTACACGAGCAGGCGTGGTGATTCCCCACACACTTGCACCTGACAACTCGGGCTGAGTACGAGGATAAAGATACTGCTGTACCTCCTGGGCCAAAGCAATGTCCCGTTCGAAAACCGCGGTCCATTTCTCCTGTTCGCGCAGGGTTTCAAGGCCTTCGGTCATCTCGTTGAAAGATGAGGCCAGAATTCCCAATTGATCTTGCTGGTGAATCGGCGTCTGACTGAGAAATCGCCCTTCCCGACCCGTTGCGCGGCGTTGCTCAACCCATCTATCGCAGCGACAATGCGTTGACTTAGCCGCACGGAGACAAATAAGCCAGCTCCGTAAACGAGAGCGAGCGCGACTGCTATACCGACGAACGGCGAGATCCAGGATGCTTTTCGTAGACCGATACGGTTCAAACTCTCGATGGTGGGCGAGTAAGTAGGGCGGAGTCGGCAAACTGTCCAAGCTTCGACTTTTCCAGTTTCCCAGTTCCGAGTGCTCACTAGGACCGGAACCGGACGGCCTGATCCGGGAATGAAATTGGCTTCAATCTCACCAGCCATGCCCCGCCGAGCGCGGTAGCGCTCCATTAACACGGGTTTGCTGCTGGAAACCTCCAAGCCTGTTTGCGTTGACAAGCGCTCCAAAAAGGAATCAGTTAAACGTATCCGCACTAGCGCTGATATCAGATATTGTTCTCGTTCGACCGAACGGAAAGACCGGATTTCAACATTTCCGCGGTCGACAACAACGCCGCTAAAAGAGTCTGTATCGAGCCAGCCGGGTTTGGTCGCAACGCGCGCTCCCTTGGGCAATACGGTCACCGAGTTCTGGATTTCCGGCCACACAGCTTCCAGATATTTCCCCAGTACCGGCAACTTCGAAGCAGGTGGCCGGCACGCTGCAACGCGCTCAAGGAGGAACGGAGTAATGCGGTTGCAACTATCGACTACACCATTGATCCGTTCCTCGATGACGTTGGCGTCCGCACGCCTAATCACAAGGTTCAAGACAGCAGCCGCCGCTGAGGCAACCAAAATTGTCGAGATAACACTGAAGAAGGCAAAAATGACGAGCATCTTCCATCGAACGGCGCTCCAGGATTCTTTGAACTTTTGAAAAAACTTCATTTCTGTCCGAGGCGATCCGATGGGAAGGACGCGTTATTTGCCTGTTTGGCGCCGAAATCGTGGTGCCAGCCGGCCAACAAACCGAATAGCAGCGTCACGGCTGTGGGAAGCGGACCGACGACGATCGTGGCAATCATGTGACGTGTATTGCGAGCCCCGTGCATTTCTCAAATCAGGGGTGGAACCTGGGGCGAGATTGGAACTTCCAGCAGCGTAGGTTTCGACTTGGTCCAGGCCTCCGTCACAGCCTTCTTAACGGCCTCAAGATCGTCAAGGCGTACAGCATCGCAGCCGTAGCCCTTGGCGAGAGATACGATGTCAATACCTGGAAGATCGAGGCCAGGGACGCCCGGCGCGTCTTCGAGTACCGTAAACGACTTGAGGATGCAGTATTCCTGATTGTTCAAAACGATGATCAGAATGGGCAGCTTCAGTTGCGTCGCTGTCCAGATGAATTGAAGCGAATATTGAAACGAGCCGTCGATGACCATGATCACCGGACGGTTGCGGCCGGTATCTCGCTCACCGAGCGCGATGGCCACCGATGCCGGAAGATTCCAGCCGAGTCCTCCACTCGCGAAGGTGTAGAAGGTATCGGGCTCGGTGATAGGCCATTCCGCATGTAGATCGCCGAGGTTCGAAGGACTCTCCTCAACCAAAACAGTATTGGCCGGTCGAATTTCATTGAGCGTGTGGAACACTTGCGCGGCGGTCAGGCGGCCGTCGTCCGATAGTTTTGGAGAACTTGATGGGTGGGGCGCCATGCGATGCGCGATCTTTTCTCGCGCTTTGCCCGTTTTCGGTTTGTAATTTCGAAGCAAGTCTTTGAGCGCGATCAGAGACACGACCGCATCCCCGAGCAAACTATCGCCAACAGGAGCCCTTGCGGTCTCCGCAGGATCATCGGAGATGTGCAGCAGCCGCAGCCCCGTCGGCAAATACGGGCCAGGCACATACGGGTAATAGCGGAAGACCGGAGCGCCAATCACCAGCGCTACGTGGTGGCCTTCGAGCTTCTTGCTCAGCGGTCCGGTGGCGAACGGTAATCCGCCGCAATAGAGCGGATGGTTTTCCGGAAAGGGAGCGCGTTCGGAACCGGGCGCGGCCCAGACAGGCGTGCCGAGCGCCTCAGCAAACGCTACCGCCGGGTTCCGGCCGTTGCCTCGCGCGGTGGCTGCGCCATAAATCAGCACAGGCGCCGACGCTTCCGTCAAGGCTTTCGCGAACTCGGCCAAACGGGCAGGATCGGGCGCGAACCGTCGACTTACCGTCCGTACTACCCCCGGCGTGTCGCACGGCTTTTCCCAATCATCTATTGGGAGCGAAAGAAACACGGGACCTGAAGGCGGCTGAAGAGCTGTGGCAATCGCACGCATAAACGCGGCTGGTACATCGTCGGCTCGCACGGGGCTCATAGGCCCACTTCACCCAGGAACGCGGGAGCATGGTGGCTTCCATGTTCGTGAGCCAAGGTTCCATCAGCAGCATCTCGCGCGTTTGCTGGCCGGCGGTTACGATGAGCAGCGTTTTATTCTGGAATGCTGTCAGCATGCAACCCATCGCATTCCCCAATCCCGGTCCGGTGTGAACGTTCACCAAAGCCGGCCGACCCATTGCCTGGGCAAAGCCGTCGGCCATCCCGATCACGGACGCTTCTTGCAAAGCAGCACGTACCGGGAGTCGGACGGGAAGTTCTTTAAAAACGTTTCCTCGGTCGAACCAACATTGCCGAAAATCGTCGTCAGGCCCAACTCGCGAAGCAATTGATAAGTAGCATCTCGGACAGTCTTCATGGTTTCCTCTCTTCAAATCCCTGTTCACTTTCGAAGTAACTTCACACGTTCTGGATCCAAACGGTCTGCGCATTCACAAACGCATGTTGACCAAAGCTGGAGAGTTCGCGGCCGTAACCGCTCTTCTTTACGCCGCGCACGGGCACACGAGGATTTGAGGCACTCACACCGTTGATGAACATCCCACCCGTATACATCTCGCGTGCCATTCCGCGGCGAGCTCGATGCCGTGTGTCCAGATAGTGCCACTCAGCCCGAACTCAGCAATATCGCCGTCTTCAAGCACAATGAATGCATCCGAACCCCGAGCTCCATAACCGATTTCTTGATGACCTTACCAGCTTGTGAAGCGACGCGGCGCCGCCCTCACGCTTCCACCGACTGAAAGACCCTGAACGCGGTCGTCATTGATGACGCTTACGACCTCCTCGGTCTTGAGAATCAAATTCTGTAGGACTCCTTCGGGATATCCCGATTCGGACATCACGCGTTCCAGTTCGAGCGAACTCCGCTGGGTTTGGGTGGATGCTTAACGGGAATGACATTGCCCGCTAACAGAGTCGGAATTCCCATCCGCGTCGTCTGCCACAGTGGGAAGTTCCACAGCATAATGCCGAGGATAAGACGGAGCGGGTGAAAGCAAACATGCGCTTCGATCGCGCCTGTTGGAGCAGGAGCGTCCGCGAGCATCTGAGGACCGTGCTCGGCATACCAGTCCGCTTCCCAAGCGCATTTTTCGAGTTCGGCTTCGCCCTCGTAGAGAATCTTTCCCATCTCCATGGTGATGACCTCGGCTAGTTGAGATTTGTTCCTGCGCAGCACAGTCGCAAGATTCGACAACAGCTTTGCTCTCTCGAATGCCGGGACACGGCCGTAAGACTGTGAGCTTTCGGGAAGCTTGCATGACGCCGGTTAGGATTTGCTGGTAAGGTCAGGCGGGGGCGAGGAGGCCCGCGCGATGGTAGCTGAAGCAGCCGAGATTTCTGGCGATCTGGAACAGCTACGACGCCGGTTCGAAGAGTTTCGGGCGAGGCGTTCCGGGCGCTCACGGTTCCCGGAGGCGCTTCTGCGGCTGCAGAGGCAGCAAAGCGCCATGGCGTGAACCGGACAGCACAGGTGCTGCGGCTGGAGTACGGGGGCCTGCGGAAGCGAGTAGAGAATCAGGCCAAGCCCAAAGCGAAGAGCAAGGAATCAGAACCGCCCAGTTTTCTGGAGTTCATCGCACAGAGTTATTCGGGCTGCCGTTGACACCGCGCTTTCGCGAGTTACTAAGTCAGTTATGAAGAGGAAGTCACCGCGTAAGCGGATCGAGGTGATTCTGGAGGAATTGGACCGGATTATCGATCACGGCATGGATGTGCCCTTGAGCAAAGCCGAGGGCCAGAAGATCAAAGCTGCGCTACACGCCATGGCTGAGAGACTGACGGGCAAGAGGAGTACGGAGAAGACCGCGGCGGTTCTGCCGAAGCCAACGGTTCCGGCGCCTGTGGCAAAGGAACAGGCCACGGATCAGTCTGCCGCGACCGGCCACGGGCGTAATAACCGCTGCATTCGCCGGGGCTGATAGAGTTTCCATTCAGCACGCCACAGTGCATTCCGGCGATACCTGTCCGGAATGCGGCAAAGGGAAAGTCTACCGTCAGAAAGAGCCCGCTAGATTGGTGCGCATTGTGGGGCAAGCGCCCTTGAAGACGACCGTGTTCGAGATGGAACGGCTGAGGTGCAACGCCTGTGGACAAGTCTTCACGGCCGGCGTGCCGGACAGCGCTGGTCCGGATAAGTACGATGCCACCGCGGGGGCGATGATCGCATTGTTGAAGTACGGCACGGGCCTGCCATTCAAGCGGCTGGAAAAACTAGAAAGCCAACTGGCAATGCCATTGCCGGCGGCCACACAGTGGGAACTGCTGGAGGCTGCCGCCGAGTTGCTCCGGCCCGTGCTCGATGAGTTGATCCGGCAAGCGGCGCAGGGCAGTGTGATTCACAACGATCCGGGCGACAAGCGTCGGGCATATTCACCAGCGGCATCGTCTCGATCCTGGAGGCGTGGAGAATCGCGCTGTTCTTCACCGGGCCGAGTACGCCGGTGAGAATATCGCCGAGGTGCTGAAGCGACGCGACCGCGGACTCCCGGCGGTGATCCAGATGTCCGACGCCTTGTCGCGCAATACGCCGAAGCTGGAAGGGATCAAAACTTTGGTCGCCAACTGCCTCGCTCACGGAAGAAGGCAGTTTGTAGAGGTGGCGGAGAACTTTCCTCAGCAATGCAGACATGTGCTGGAAGCGCTCGGCAACGTTTACCACAATGATGCGCTGGCGCGGGAACAGCAACTGTTGGGGGAAGACCGGCTGCCTTTCCATCAACAGCGCAGTGGGCCGGTGATGAAGGTGCTGCGCGAGTGGATGGAAGCGCAGTTTGCGGAGCGCAGGACGGAGCCGAACTCCGGTCTGGACAAAGCCATCTCCTACCTGCTGAATCACTGGACGAAGTTGACGCTCTTCCTTTCCCAATCAGGCGCGCCCATCGATAACAACATTGTCGAGCGCGCCTTAAAAAAAGCGATTCTGAACCGCAGGAACGCATTGTTTTATAAGACGCTGAACGGAGCACGCGTGGGAGATCTCTTTATGAGCCTGATTCACACGTCCGAGTTGAACCGCGTAAATCCATTCGACTATCTGACTGAGTTGCTACGCCATGCGGAGGCCTTGAAGCAGAAGCCGTCGGAATGGATGCCCTGGAACTATCCCGAGACATTGACGCGGCTTACTGCGACAGCCGCCGCGTAGTATGATGGCCGCTGCCTGGCCGTAAACCATCAAATGCGGCCAGGTGAAACGGATCTTCTGAAATGCCTGTAAAACGGGCTCCGCAAAAAGCGAAATCGGATAACGTTTTTGGTCAGCGACGAAAGGAGCCCAAAATGTTTCGGGCTGGCCTGTATGCCCGCGTTTCCACCAACGACCAGCAGACGCTTCCCATGCAGATTCGGGCCCTGCGCGAGCATGCAACTCGTCGAGATTGGAACGTGGTCATGCAGGCACGGGAGGTCGGCTCCGGTGCGGCGCAGCGGCAAGCTCGCGAGAAACTAATGGCAGCGGCGCGCCGCCGTGAACTCGACGTCGTATTGGTGTGGCGTCTGGATCGCTGGGGCCGCTCAGTAACTGATCTCCTGGCCACACTGCAGGAACTGGAGCATCTCGGCGTCGGCTTCGTATCGCTCACCGAAGCGCTGGATCTGACCACACCGGCGGGTCGAGCAATGGCCGGTCTGCTGGCGATCTTCGCCGAGTTCGAAAGAGAGATCCTGCGGGAACGGACTCGGGCCGGGTTGGCGCAGGCTCGACAGAACGGCAAGCGCCTTGGCCGGCCGATCACCGCGGGACTTCAGGCTTCCGAGATCCGGAAACTATATCGTGCCGGCGTTGCCAAAGCCGAGATTGCTCGCCGGCTGCGGATCGGGCGCACATCAGTGCGCCGTGTTCTCACCCAGAACCGTGGGGCCACAAAGAATGCATAATCTAGTAGGCTGCTGCGAACACTGCGGCTGCAACTTCCAGTACCGACTTATTCACAATGGCTTCAATGACTCCGCATATGCATACTGTGATCGCTGCTCGTTCGCCGTTCTGTTGAGCGGCTGGAACGAAGCAATGCGGAGAACAGGTCTGCGCATTCATCAACGGATAACACCGGATGCTGAGGTTTTGCTCAAACCGTGTCCCTGCGGAGGTGTATTCCGTGCATCTGCCGACCAAAATGTCCCCATTGC
>DATAYL010000607.1:0-7331 GCA_036272575.1 Bryobacteraceae bacterium
TCAAGGAAAGCGGCTTCGAGGAGCAGATGGTGAAGAGTACGCCTCTCGGCAGAATCGGCCAACCGCAAGACGTTGCCGATATTGTCGCGTTTCTCGTGTCCGATGCGGCGCGCTGGGTTACCGGATCGCTGATTGATGCGGCTGGCGGGTGGCGCTGATGAGAACCAACATGGGAAAGAGATTAGACGGGAAAGTTGCGCTGATCACAGGCGGAAATAGTGGCATCGGATTGGCGACGGCGCAAGAGTTTGTGACGGAAGGCGCGTTCGTTTATATCACGGGACGGCGCCAGGCGGAACTGGACCTCGCGGTGAAAATGATCGGCAACAACGTCGTAGCTGTGCCAGCGGATGTTTCCAAAATGTCGGACCTGGACGATCTGTATGCACAGATCAGTCGAGAGAAGAATCGCCTGGATATCGTGTTCGCCAATGCGGGAGTGGGTAGGTTCGCTCCGATGGGTTCCGTGACGGAAGAAGATTTTGATTGGACTTTCGGCATAAACGTCAAAGGGCTTCTGTTTACTGTGCAGAAGGCCCTGCCGCTTATCCCGCCCGGTGGTTCCGTCATCCTGAACGCCTCCATTGTGTCGACCAAAGCATTGCCTAATATGAGCGTTTATTCCGCGACGAAGGCGGCGCTGCGCTCCTTCGCCCGCAGTTGGACGCTCGATCTGAAGGAACGCAACATCCGAGTGAATGCCCTGAGTCCCGGGTCGATTTACACGCCCGGCGTGGCAGGCCTTGCTTCAACGGAAGAAGAGCGCCAAGCGCTTTACAATCAGCTCAGCTCGCTAGCGCCCATGGGCCGTATGGGGCAGCCGGCAGAGGTCGCAAAGGCCGCCGTCTTTCTCGCATCAGGCGACGCCAGCTATATCACGGGCATCGAGCTGTTTGTGGACGGAGGCGCAGCACAGGTCTGAAGACGGCAACTATTTGCCGGCTGCGAAAGCTTCCACGTCGCCGGGATCTGGAGGACTGACTTTGTTGCGGTCGCGCTGCCAACGTTTTGGAGTTACGCCGGTCACTCGGCGAAACGCTTTCGTGAAATGGCTCTGGTCCGCGAAGCCGACGCTCGCCGCGATGGACGCGACAGGCTCATCAGCTTTGACCAGCATTTCCCGCGACTTTTTCACCCGCACCTGCAGAACCCATTGATAGGGAGGAAGGCCAGTCGACACTTTGAACGCGCGGGCGAACTGCGACTGAGAGAGCCCTGACAGATTTGCAAGATCTTGCAGGCTTACATCACGGGTAAAGTTTTCCTCGAGATAGTCAATGCTCAGCCGAAGCTGCCATGGTGCGAGACCTCCAGAGCGCCTCTTATGAGGCGTTCTGTCCGGATTGCTCCAAAAAGCGGCCAGCAAAGCCGTCGTTAAGCTCTCTCCGTACAGACGGCTTGCGCTAGGGGGATCAAGACACGCCTCGGAGAGAAGCTTTGCGCATTGCATAACTCTCGCGTCGTATGTGATTGGTATGGGAGTTTGCGCTCGGGACAGATTGATATCGTCGCCAAGCATCGGAATGAACTGGCCGGCATCGAATATCAGCCGCACATCTCGCACCAAGTGCGCCCTTTCGGAATAGCCCCACACCGTGCGGTTTGCCGGAACCCAAACAGAAAATCCGGCGTCGTATCTCGATCTTTCAGTTTCAGTATCCAGTTTGAGTCGCGCTTCGCAGTATCCGCCGCGCTGATCCAAACAAATGACTAGGGTGCTCAGGTCTGACGACATATCCGCCCATGCCTTGCCAGGGCCCGGATATTTTTCGAAGTAACGAACTTGGATACCGTTCCAACTTTGCGAGGCGCAATCGACCTTCAACAAACCATGTGACGTTCGAAAGGGTATGCCTTGGTCCTGGTCCATCAACTTTGATTATGCTCTAAAAACTGGCACGCAAGTGCATTCGGCAGGGATGTACCAAACGCCCGTTTCCGACAAGATCCATTCCCGGCAAAATCGATATCGTGCGCTTAGCATGCACTACAAAACGGCGAAAATTAGCGGACAGGATATCTTCTATCGAGAGAGCGGGCCTCCCATGGCCCCGGCGATCCTGCTACTGCACGGGTTTCCCACTTCTTCCAACATGTTCCGCAATCTGATGCCGCGCCTCGTCGCTTCCTATCGGGTGATCGCGCCGGATTATCCAGGTTTTGGCCTAAGCAGCATGCCGAGTCGCGACGAGTTCGCAAACACGTTTGAAAACCTTACGAATGTGGTGGACGGCCTCATCAAGGAGCTTGGGCTGCAGAAATATTCGTTATACGTGATGGATTATGGCGCACCGGTCGGATATCGCTTGGCACTACGCCATCCGGAGTCCGTGCAAGCCCTGATCATTCAAAACGGCAACGCGTACGACGAAGGATTGCTTGCGTTTTGGGATCCGATCAAGGAGTTTTGGAACGATCCGACGCCCGAGAACCGGACAGCGCTTCATTCTCTCGTTGAGCCGAAGGCCACGCGATGGCAATACGAGAACGGCGTAGGTGACCTGAGCCTTCTGGACCCAACGGCGTGGACATTGGACCAGATTGGACTGGATCGTCCGCGCAACGACGAAATCCAACTGGATCTGTTTTACGACTATCGGACCAATGTTCCGCTGTATCCCGATTTTCAGGCGTTTTTCCGGAAGTATCAGCCGCCGGCGCTGATTGTCTGGGGCAAGAACGACTATATTTTTCCGGCCGGGGGAGCAACGCCGTATGGACGGGACCTGGAAAAGCTTGAAACACACCTGCTGGACACCGGGCATTTTGCTTTAGAAACACACGGCGGAGAGATTGCAGAACGTATCCTAAGCTTTCTTCCAAAGCACGGAATCGGTGGATAAGAAACAGATGCCAAATGTGTTCGGGTGACACCGATTGGGGCCGGCAATCACCTCGGGGACGGCGGTGCGATGCCTGTCGGAGCCACCTCCTGCAGCTCTCACAGAAGTTCGTCTCGCCAACTTCATCGTTAAGCCGCAGAACTTTCCAAGTCTCGTTCCCAGCGGCGTCGATATGAGCGTCGAAGACTATTTCAATAAAGCGGTCGCCGAGATCGAGCGCAATCCATCTCGCTATGCCGCATTCCAGAAATTTTGATGCGTCGAGCCATGGCCGAACGGCCCGCCCCCAGCTTCTGCCAGCTGGTTGCGAAAACATGGCCCGCATAACTGGTGAGGAGGGTAGATCTATCCTGGGCCGTCACAGGCGATCTATGCGCGCCGAAACGTCACATCAACCCGAAGCGCGTTTTCCGTCAACTTGATGCCGGAGGTATTCGGCACCGATCAAGATCTTGGTTTACGATCGGGGAATGCCCGTCCCCGTAAACGTAATGACTGTTCACCCCCGCAAGTTGGCCGCAGTGCGACGCGAGGTCATGTCGGGCGCTATCGGCTCTGCGTGGGGGCCAGCCCTGGATAAGGTCTGGGAGTTCATTCGCACCCAGCCAAACCTACGGACTGATGGCCATAACAGTTTTCTCTACCACCACCCGAGACAGCCGGGCGCGCCAATACTGTGTGACTTCGGTGTCGAGGTCATGCGCACATTTGAAACTGCGGGCGACGTGCATGCGACCGAAACGCCAGCGGGCGAGGTCGCCGTCGCCGTCCACCACGGCCCATACAATCGCATGCACGAGGCGCACGACGCGATCGCAAGATGGATGGCGGCGAATCAGAGGGAGTCCGCTGGACACTCCTGGGAGATATACGGAGATCCGACGTCGGATCCGGCCGATACTGAGACGACGGTCGTGTACCTCTTAAAGTAATGTTCGCGCGCTTGGTCAAGTTGGCCACGGGGAAGGAATCGAGATGAGCGTAAAGTCGCCACTCCGCTGATTGAGGATCAAAACGCGTCAAAGATCACCGTAGCGCGTTTTAGATCAAGTTGGAGTGAAAGGATCATCAGCAGACCGGGGCCGACCTGTCATGATGCGCGCACTCTCGCTCACGAGATAGAGGCAGACACCGACGAGATCTTCCGGCTGCTGCCCCTTCGATGCCGGTTGCGGCTCCCGTTAGAGTGCAACTTTTCCCATCGTCAACATGCTCTCCTTGTCATCACAGATTGAGCGTCGCCAGAACCCTCGGATGCATGCCACGCCAGTCTTCAAGTGCAGTCCAACACGTCCAAGCTTTGGCGGCTGGGGCCTTTTTCGAAGAGACCGAGATCGGAGAGCGCAAACCAGCGGCCCGGTTGGGCGGTATCGGTGGCCAAAACCGGAATGAGACTGCGGTAGCTGGGGAAAGCTTCCGCATCCTCCACCCAGACGTCCGCTTCACGGCGAAAAATGGAGGCCCCTCCCTGCACGTGGGCCCTTTGTGGGCTGGGCGAGGCGGCGACCCGCAGGTCTTCGGGATTTGTGGGGTGAATGGCGAGGCCGTAAAGGTAGGGCGCCGCTTCTAAACCCTTTCCGGAATAGAACCAGGTGTCGCCGCCGTCCGGGCTTTCTGCAAAGGACCTGCTGCCCGGTCTCAGCAAAGCGTCGCCGCGAGCCGCGTACAGGCGTTGCGGAGCGAGCGGATGAGTTAGAAGCACATGCGTATCGATTGGGCTGTCGGGCAGGCGATCCTCGAAGTTCTTGCCCCCGTCGCGGGTGCGGATCATTGCGCCGGCTTCGATGGCCAGGTGAATGCGACCATCGCTGCTGTGGGCAATGCGCTGGACATGGTGACGCTCCGGTCTCGGCGGAAAAGACCAACTCGCGCGAGAGGGCAAATCCAGAGTGGACACACATTCGAATGTTTCGCCGTGATCGGTGGAACGGTACAGGGCACTCGGCTCCGTGCCGACCCACACAGCATGCCGACCATTCGACTCAGGAACGGGACTGACCGACACGAAGGTTGTCTAGCGTGGACCGATTGCGCCTTTGGTGGGCCGACCGAAGAAGTTCTGCGGAGTTCCGACCGGGAGCGATGTCTCACCAGCATCCTCACTCCGCCACAATCCTCGGTTGTAACTGGCGCAATACAGGCGCGCAGGCTCTGCCGGGTCTGCTGCCAAGGCCATCGGTTAGATGCCAGGAAGCACCGCTCGTGGACCGTCAGCTGATTCCAGATCGAATCTGAACAGTCCACCCACAAGTCCAATCAGCAACTGAGTCATCGTGTCGAAACTTTCTATTGTGCCGCGGCGGTGGTCCGGCGTTGATCCCGCTGGGCCTCGAAGCTATGCAGGGCCTTGGCAGGAAACTCAACCCCTGTTGATTGCTCCGAAGCGTTCCAGAGCCGCTTGCCGAGTTCCTCGTTCCGGGCGTCCTTCGAATGCTGAATGAGTTCAGGAGCACCGCGCATGTGCATGAAGTTCTTTGGGCCGACAAAACTGTTGCCGGGGATGTCAGCTACGGCCGCATAGAGGACATCCAGCGCACCCATTTCTGCGCTCTGGCGAGGCGAACCATCCAGCGAGTCATCCCGGTCGACTCCTTATAGATGTTCGTGGAGACAAGAATAGGGTGGGCAGCCGTTGCGATCACTCTTGAACCGACAGCGTTCAGGCGGCGCTGCAGTTCCGCAGTGAACAGCAGGTTCGCTAATTCGAATTCGCATAGGAGCGGAACTGCTTGTAGGGTGTCCGCTTCCAGTTAAGATCGTCAAAGTCGATCTTGCCCATTCCTGCTGCCTGGGAGGCGACTGTCACCACGCGCCCGGAGATGCTGGGCAGCAGGAGGTTTGTCAGAGCGAAGGGTCCGAGGTGGTTGGTACCGAACTGAAGCTCAAATCCGTCCGCGGTGCGGCCCAGTGAGGGCGCGGAGATTCCAGCATTGTTGATGAGCAGATCGATCGAACCATTCCAGCTGTCGGCGAAACTCCGAACCGAAGCGAGGCTGGCGAGGTCAAGTTTTCGAACCTCAGTTCGGCCTGCGATTGCATTGGCTGCTTGTTCCCCTCTTCTCTCATCGCGAACGGCAAGAATGACGCGGGCGCCACGATCAGCCAGCACCTTCGTAGTGGCGAAGCCGATACCGCTATTGGCGCCGGTGACGATGACCGTTTTGTTGTTCATCCTGGGGACAAAGCCGGCATTTGAGTTTGGCATTTTATTCTCCTGACTTTCGGGAGGCTGGAGACGTCATCGCCAAAACGCGCCGTCCCAGTCTCCTTCCACAACATTAGCCGGAAACAGAGATACAATCTATGCGATGGCGTCTGCTTTACTATCGAGATCGTCCAGGAGCGCGAACGACCCGCTTTCCGATGTTCTGTCACTCCTCAAGCCTCGCGGATTTATGTCAGGCGGTATCGACGCGGGTGGGACTTGGGCCATCAGTTTCGGGCAGGACCAATGTTTCCGGTTCTTCGCCGTGGCTTCCGGGGCATGCTGGCTCCAACTAGAGGGTATGGAGGAGGCCATCTACCTCCAGACAGGAGATGTCGTTGCGTTACCGCACGGACGGGCATTCTGCCTGGCAGGCGATCCAAGCACCACGCCGGTCGACATTATGAAAGTTCTCAGTGCTCCACTGAAAGGCCGCATTGTCTCGTGGAACGGAGGCGGCGCCTGCCTAGCTCTCAGTGCGCTGTTTACCTTTTCTGGCGATCAGGCGCAGATGTTACTGGGTGTGCTCCCGCTCGTTATACATATCCGAAACGATGCGGATCGAGTCACCATGCGCTGGTATCTGGAGCGCATGATGGAGGTCGCGAGAGAGTCGCGGCCAGGAGGGGTTCTGCTGGGAGAACATCTCGCCCAGATGATGCTGATCGAGGTGCTTCGCCTTCACCTGGAGGACCGCGTGACCAGTAAGATCGGGTGGCTCTTCGCGCTTGCCGACCAGCCGATATGCACGGCGATGACCGCCATGCACGGTGACCCCGGCCGCCGTTGGACTTTGCAGGAACTAGCCAGGTTGGCAGGTATGTCGCGGTCCGCCTTTGCGGTGCGCTTCAAAGAAAAGGTTGGGGTCTCAGCGATGGACTACCTGATTCGATGGAGGATGCTGCTCGCAGCAGACAAGCTTGTGAAAGCGGATGAGCCTGTCGCGGCAGTTGCGCGTTCGCTCGGCTATGAATCCGAGAGCGCGTTCGGGTTCGCATTCAAAAGAGAGATGGGTTGTTCCCCTCGCCAGTACTGCCGGACCCGAGTCTCCGCCCAGTTGGGCTTGGCCGGTTAAGTTGTTAGGACGCGCTTCACATCTGAAACCTAGCTGACTGTGTAGACTTCTGAGTTCGGAAGTCAAGCCCCTCGGGGCCGTTTTTTTCACAGAAGAGTGAGCGGCTTCCACATTTTGTGCACATGCTCATTCGGGAGGCCAGGCACTCAGAGGCGAATTCCTTTTGTTGAGACTGGCGATGTATCTTGATTCTTCATACGCGACTCCG
>DATAYL010000608.1:0-12876 GCA_036272575.1 Bryobacteraceae bacterium
AAAGGTCTATCCCTCTGCGAAGGGGTGGCACACCGACTGCTTAACAGTCTCTTGTTGAAAGCGCGGTTCACCGCGTTGACGACCTCGAAATACAAAAATAATACCTCATCAATCGTATGTTGACCACAGTACAAAACCGCCGCGGGGGCTTCACCCTCGTTGAAATCATGATCGTTGTTGCGATCATCGCCCTCCTGGCGGCGATCGCCGTCCCGAACTTCCTGCGCGCCCGCAAACGCTCGCAGGCCACCCGCTGCTTGGAAGACCTCCGCATCATTGACTCCGCTCAGGACCAGTATGCGATCGAAAACAATAAGTCCACCGGCGACACTGTCCAGTGGACCGACATCCAGTCCTACCTGAAGACCGGCTCCGTCCTCTACAATTCCGGTGGTGCTGACCTCTTCGGCGATGCCTATACCTACGGTTCGGTCGACTTCATCCCGCAAATCAGCACGACGACCTTTAACAAGCTCTCGGACGTGGCTCCGAGCGACTTCTGGTCGCCCTACTATCCCTGATCTCTTAACGATCTAGGACTTTTCTTCAGCCGCCATTCCTGCTCCGCGGGATGGCGGCTGAGCCGTTTTCTGGCACAAGAGTCCGCATCCATTTCGAGAATCTTTTCCCATTCGCGAGAGTGCAATGGTGGACCGTGTGGGAATCGAACCTACAACCTAGTGATTAAGAGTCACTTGCTCTGCCAATTGAGCTACGCGCCCGTTTTACTGGGAGGTGAGAAGGCCAGAATGGCCCTCACGAAAGTATAACATCCGCTCATCTGGTTCAATAAAAGCGTGCCTGATGATCCCTTTCTCCGAGCTGCCCTGGCCGAAGCGCAAATTGGTTTTGACCAAGGCGGTATTCCGATTGGCTCCGTTCTCGTCCACCGGCAGCGCATCATCGGCCGAGGCCACAACCAGCGAGTGCAAAAGAAGAGCTCTGTCCTCCATGGCGAAATGGATTGCCTGGAAAACGCCGGACGCCTTCCCGCTTCCAGTTACGCCGAGTGTACGCTCTACACCACGCTGTCACCCTGCCCGATGTGCACTGGCGCCATTCTTCTATACAAAATCCCGCGCGTGGTGATCGGTGAAAATCAAACGTTTCTCGGTTCGGAAGAATTGCTCCGGGCTTCAGGTGTTCAGGTGCAGGTCCTGCAGGATCCGGGCTGCATTTCGCTCATGAAGAATTTCATTCAATCGAATCCTGAGCTCTGGAACGAAGACATCGGCGTCTAAAAATCACTTCTTATCGCGGCTCGCGAGCACCGATTCGGCGTAGTAATTCACCACTTTCGCCTCGCTGCGCGCCACCTCGTAAAAGGCAGATCGCAGCACCTGCTCTCTTGCCTGAAACAGACCCTGTCTGATCTCTTCCTGCACCCTTGGATCGCTGAGTTGGCGCTGCCCGGCCGGTTCCCGCGCGATCAATTTGATGATTCGATATCCTTCCGGCGTATGGATGATCGGCGAGACTTGCCCCGGCGTCATTTGCAAAATAATTTTTCTTAGCTCCGGGTTCGCTTTGTCCAACGCCGACTCCGGCACAAAGCCCACATCCCCTCCGTTCGCCGCAAACTGGTCTTCCGAGTAGCTCTGCGCCAGTTGCCCGAAGTCTTCTCCCTGCCGCACTCGCATGTCGATCATCTGGATCTTATTGCGGGCCTGCTGGTCAGTTTGCGCCTTGTCGCCTTTCAGGTTGTTCACATTTGCATCCGGAGTTGCCGTCACCATAATCTGCGCCAGCCGCACCTTGTCTTCAGGTAGATTGAAGCTGGACTTGTTGGTTTTGTAGAAAGCGGAAACGTCGCCGTCCGAAATTGAAATGTGCGAGCCGATTTCTTTACTGATGAGTTTCTGTACGCTAAGCTCGCGGCGAATTTGCGCCTTCAAATCCGCTACACTCATCTTGCGTTGGTCTAGTAGCTTTTTAAACTGTTCCTGGGTGTAAGGCGCTCGCGCTTCGTTGAATTTCGTATCTACATCGGCGTCAGAAGCCAACAAACCGGCCTTCTCCGCTCGTTGCAGAAGGATTTCATTGTCAATCAGTGCCCGCAGAGTTTCCAGCCGCAACTGCGTATATTGATCTGCGTTCGACTTCACCGGTGAATTGGAAAACTGCGCCGCAATCGCGTGGTCCAGTTCCGCATAGCTGATTGGCCGGCCATCCACCATGGCGGCTACGTTTGCCGAAACGGGATGATGGCAGCTCGACTGCAACAACAGACCCAGGCATGCAGTGAAGAGAGTCGCAAACCGACGATGCCGCACTCGCATCGAAACTAAGCTTTGACCTTTTTCAACTCTTCCACCAGCGCGGGAACGATTTCGAAGAGATCGCCCACGATGGCGTAATCGGCGGTTTCGAAGATCGGAGCGTTTTCGTCTTTGTTGATCGCGATCACTGTTTTCGAACCCTTCATGCCCACCAGGTGCTGAATGGCGCCCGAGATTCCGACGGCCAAATACAATTTCGGCGCCACCGTTTGCCCCGAACTCCCCACTTGCCGTTCCATCGGCAGCCAGCCGTTATCGCAGATTGGACGGGAGGCGGCCAGCTCAGCTCCCAACACCTGCGCCAGCTCTTCCACCAACGCGAGGTTCTCTTTGTCCTTAATGCCTCTGCCTACCGACACAATTACGTTCGCCGCGCTTAAATCCACCGACCGCTGCGATTCGCGAAACGGTTCCTCGGGTTTGCCGCGGATGTGCTGCGCTTCCAGCGTCACAGGAAAACTCTCTACCGCCGCCTGGCTCCCGCCGGGCTCGGCCGCTCGAAATGCACCTGCTTGTACGGAAATGAAATTCGGCTCACCGCTTACCTGCACGTCTGCATTCAGTTTGCCCTGAAAGAGCTGGCGGACCAAAACCACGGGTTCAGAGTCAAATTTCATGTCCACCACGTCGCTTACTAACATGTGGCCCATCCGCGCGGCAAGCTTGGGAGCATAGTCCCGAACCTGATAGGTATGCGGAAACAGCACGAACTTGTAGTGCCTGGCTTGAATCAGTTGCTCGAGCGCCGCGGTGTAAGCATCCGGCGTGTAATCCTTGAGCAGCGGGCTATCCAACGTGACGATTCTTTTCGCCGGGTATTTGCTCAGGCTTGCTGCCACCGCATCCAGACCGGAACCCAGCACCACCGCGTCCACTTCAGCGTTCAATTTCTCGGCCAAACTCTGAGCTGCGGAAAGTGCTTCGAATGAGACCGAATTCCACTTTCCGTCACGCTGCTGGCATACTACGAGGACGCTCATAGCACTCTCACTTCAGATCTCAACTTCGCCACGAGTTGTTGAGCCACTTCTTTGGGTGCGCCGTTCAGGATTTGTGTCTGCTTCGAACGCTGCGGTGGGTAAATGCGCGCGATTGAGCTACCGCCTGAAAGCTTGTCCCCCACCCCGGCAGAGATGCTTTGAATGGGCTTGCTCTTGGCTTTCTTGATACCCATCAAGGTCGCATAGCGCAGCTTCTTAATACCGGATTGAATGGTCAGAACCGCGGGGAGGGGAAGCACGACATTTTGGAACCACCCGTCCTCCAGCTCTCTCTTAACACGCACGCTGTCGCCCTGGGGCTCCACTTCCATAACGATCGTGGCATGCGAATACCCGAGCAGTTCCGCCAGAATCACTCCGGTCTGTCCAAATCCCAAGTCATCTGACTGCAGTCCGGTCAGTAGCATCTCAGGCTTCTCGGGCTCGATGGCTTTGGCCAGCAATTGAGCCGTCGCAAATGAGTCCAGGCTGCTGCTAGCTTCTACTTCGACGTGAATGGCGCGGTCCGCACCCTTTGCCAACGCCTCCCGTATGGTCTGTGTTGTTTGTTGCGCACCCAGCGATATCACTACCACTTCGCCGCCCAACTTGTCCCGGAGCTGCAGCGCCTCTTCAAGCGCGTACGCGTCGGGTTCGTTCATCTCGTAGGTGAGGTCGCCCTCATCGAGCTGTGTGCCGTCGCTCGAAATCCGGAGCGCCGAATCCCTTGCCGGTACCTGTTTTACAGAAACTATGATTTTCATCTGGCCTAACCTGGTGGGGGCGGACTTCAGTCTGAGCGGGGCTTCGACCCCGCTTCTTTATTCTTCGTAGCGTTTGAAAATGAGGCAACCATTTGTGCCGCCAAACCCAAAACTATTCGTAAGCGCATTCTGGATTTCTAAAGGTCTCGCCTGATTTGGTACGTAGTCGAGGTCGCAATCCGGATCAGGCACCTCGTGATTAATGGTGGGAGGAGCAATTTGATCCCGGATCGCTAGCACTGTGATACCCGCTTCGAGACCTCCCGCGCCTCCCAGCAGATGGCCCGTCATCGACTTGGTCGAACTCACGGCCAGCTTATAGGCATGATCCCCAAACGCATGTTTCAGGGCAATCGTTTCCGCCTTGTCTCCGAGCCCGGTCGAGGTCCCATGTGCGTTCACATACTGCACGCTCGTTGGCGCAATGCCCGCGTCACGCATGGCGTTTCGCATTACGCGATAGCCGCCGTCGCCGTCCTCCGGCGGCGCAGTAATGTGATTTGCATCAGCCGTCATGCCATAGCCGATCATCTCGGCCAGAATCTTGGCGTCTCGCTGTTTAGCGTGCTCGAGTTCTTCCAAAACCAGGATGCCGGAACCTTCGCCCACCACAAACCCGTCGCGCTCCGCATCCCATGGGCGCGACGCCTTGTGCGGTTCCTCGTTGCGCGTCGAAAGGGCGCGCATGGCCGCAAACCCGCCGATGCCCATAGGCGTTATGCACGCCTCACTGCCTCCCGCAATCATCACATCCGCATCGCCGTGCTGAATCAACCGGAACGAGTCCCCTACGGAATGCGCGCTCGTCGTGCAGGCTGTGGCCGTCGCTGAATTGGGCCCCTTGGCGCCATACCTGATCGAGACAAAACCGCTCGCGAGGTTCACAATGCAGGACGGAATGAAGAATGGTGAGATGCGGCTGGGACCTTTCTCTAAGAAGATCCGATGCTCGCGTTCAATTACCTCGAATCCGCCAATGCCGCTTCCGATATAAACGCCCATGCGTTCGGCGTCCTCGCCCGTTGCGCAGCTGAGTCCCGCCGACTTCATGGCAAATTCGCTGGCTGCTACCGCAAACTGGATGAAGCGGCCCATCTTTTTTACTTCTTTTTTGTCGACGTACTGCAGCGGGTCAAAATTCCGTATCTCGCCCGCGATTCGCGCCGTAAAGGCCGAGGCGTCGAATTGGGTGATCGGCACGATCCCGTTCTTCCCCTCACGGATGCCCTGCCAGGTCTCTTCCGTCCCGGTGCCGACTGCGCTTATCAGCCCAACGCCGGTAACCACTACCCTCCGCGTCGCCATTATTTTCTTACCCGCTTTACGCGGTAGCTGCTAACCGTCACCAACAACTACTTCTTCTTTGCCTCTATGTAGTCCACTGCGTCTTTGACGGTCTTGATCTTCTCTGCGTCTTCATCCGGAATATCCAGGTCGAAAGCCTCTTCAAAAGCCATCACCAATTCCACAATATCGAGTGAGTCAGCCCCCAAATCATCGACAAAGGAAGCGCTCGGATCCACCTGGTTCTCATCTACTCCCAATTGTTCAACGATGATTTGCTTAACTTTCTCTGCTACCGACATTCTTTGTTCTCCTGTATTCGCAAAATCCCCTGCTGTTCCGGTCAAGCTGCGCCGTTCAACTCACTACCCTACCTCATTTATTTTTCTTGACGCACCGATAACATGTACCTGTTGTCGCATAATCCACGTCTCGTCTATCTCCACGGCTTCGCGTCCAGCCCGAAATCGCGCAAAGCGCAGTTCTTCGCCGATCACTTTCGCGCTGTCGGAGTTCCGCTCGAAATACCCGATCTGGCCAACGGTGAGTTCCACAAGTTGACCATTGGCAGCCAGCTTAAGTTGCTTGAGAATATCACGGGTAGTGAGCCGGCCATTTTGATCGGCTCCAGTCTTGGCGGCTATCTGGCTGCTCTGCATGCCGTACGCAATCCGCGGATTACAAAGCTGATTCTGCTTGCGCCTGCTTTCGATTTCTATCATCTCTGGACCCAGGCGCTCGGTCCGGAACGCCTTGCTGGCTGGGAACGAACCGGTACGCTCACCGTCTTTCATTACGGAGCGGGCCGCGAACTCCCTCTCTCCTACGAGTTTTTGGCGGATGCCTCCCGATTCGAAGCATACCCGCCCGTGAAACAACCGATTCTCATTTTCCACGGCACCCAGGACCAAGTCGTCCCGATAGAGAAATCCATCGCCTTCGCCGGACTATTTACGCAGACCAAGCTCGTGCACCTGGCATCCGGTCACGAGCTCACCGACGTACTGGATAGTATCTGGGAAGGCGCGAAAAGCTTCCTGGCGGAAAATATCCGCGGGTGCCGAAAGCGGTAACTAGGCGGATTTATTCGTTCTTTGGTGTCCGCGGAGTCGCTTTGCCTGATATAGACTGAAGGTATCGTTCTGACGCTCAGCCACATTCTTGCAACGATGCTTTTTACCGTGGCGTCCAAGGAGTCGCTGAGCAGAGCGATTGCGTCGGGTGTTGTTCGTGCGTCATGGCGGCGCTGCGGCATGCCGGGCCGAAGGCGGGTGATGCGGATTTCGCCGGTTAAGTCGCCTGATACGTATTGACTGGGGTGTGTAGTGACCAGCGACCTAGAAAAAGAAACCATCGAACGTCCCGAATCGGTTGCGACCGATTCTCATCTGGACCATCTCCTCCTTTCGACTAATATCGAGGAGCCTTGGTACAAATCCATCGTCCGTGGTATCCGGGAGACCATCAATCCTCCGAAACTGCCGCCGCTGGAGCTGACCTCCCGCCCGATTGAAAATTCCAATTTCGGCGACTTGGCGGCGGCTGAGCAGCCGTGGTTTAAATCTCTCATTTCGAACATCAGGGAGCTGGTCAATCCGCCGAAACTGCCGCCTCTCGAAGTCACCTCAAAGCCGGTCGAAGTGGGCAGTATCTGGGGTGCCTACGGCGGCGGCGAGAAGCGCTCCGGCATGGTCTCGCTAATGATTCACGTTGGCGTGATCGGCTTGATGCTGCTGATCTTCCAGACGCCTCTCGTGCAGAAGAAGATCAAAGAAGTAGCCGATATCTATTATGTTCCCCCTTATCAGCCCAAACTGCCTCCGGCGGCAGTGAAGGCCGGCGGCGGGGGCGGCGGCGGTCAGAAGATGCCAACCCCGGTCAGCAAGGGCGTCGCTCCCAAACAGGCGCCCAAGCAATTCATGCCGCCCGCGCTGGCAGTGGAGAAGCCAAAACTGCCGGTTGCTCCGACGATTACGGCTCCGGCCCCAGTGATTCAGGCAGACAACTACGGTGATCCGCTTGCCAAGATGGCGCCGCTATCCGGCGGCCCCGGTTCGCAAGGCCTTGGCAAAGGCAGCGGCGGCGGCGTCGGTTCAGGCGACGGTGATGGGTTTGGGCCCGGCTCCGGCGGCGGCACGGGCGGTGGCGTCTACCGTGTTGGCGGTGAAGTCTCCGCACCGATTCTGGTCAGCAAGACCGAACCGGAATATTCGGAAGAGGCTCGCAAGGCAAAGTACTCCGGTACCGTCCTGTTGTCGCTGGTCGTCGATGCCAATGGCCTGCCGCGCGACATCAAAGTGGTGCGGCCTTTGGGTCTTGGGCTCGACGAGAAAGCGATTGAAGCCGTCCAGAAGTGGCGCTTCCGGGCGGGCATGAAGGGCGGCCATCCAGTGGCCACCGCAGCTACTATTGAGGTAAGCTTCCGGCTGCTCTAGGCTTCGCCGCCTGCGCACTTTTCGCAGCGACAGATCTTCCGCAAATGCTCGAACGAGTAAATTCCCGAGCTGTGCCCATCGTTCCAATAGATCCGCACCGCGTACGAACCAACCGGCTCGACCGAGTTCATCTTTAAAGCAGGCTTATACATCTGAAACGGGTTCGGGTTCGAGTAGTTTGAGCGCTCAGGTGTCGTGCCGTGTGCCCCCGTACAAGTCGCGCAAGGGCATTCGTCGCGTAAATAGGCCAGCGTGTAGTCGCTGTGATGCCCGTCCCGCCAGTCTATTTTGATCCCGTTCGACTTCGATATGGCGATATGCTCGGGATCGGCCGCTGCGGGTAATGTATCGGCTTCTGATTGCATGTGTTCCCCTAATTGATGTTCTGCATGCGCTCAATGTCGCGTACGCCGGGGATCCTTCGAAAAGCCGTGATCACGCGCTCCAGCTGCTTCTTATCCCTTACATCGATCGTGATGTCGATCACCGCGCTATTATCGGTTCGCTTCTCATCGCCGCGTGCTTCGAGCGTGCGAATGTTACTCTTCTCGCCGTCCAGGATTGAAGTTAGCTGATGTAAAATTCCCGGCCGGTCGTCTGTGTAGATAACTACTTTCACCGGCAGCGGGTCGCTGGCGCTCCTAGTCCAGTCGACTGCTATCTTGCGCTCCGGTTCATACAGCAGCTTCTGCACGTTCGGGCACTGCGCCGAATGAACCGCGATGCCTTTTCCCCGCGTGATGTACCCCACGATCTGTTCACCACGCACGGCATTACAGCACTTCGCCCGGTAAACCAGCACGTCATCCGCGCCTTTCACATGAATCGTCAGGTCTCCATTGGCGAGCGAACTATCGTTCGGAAGTTGCGGAACGCGCAGCGGCGTGGGCAGCGGTGGTGCCGGCGCAGCGGCATGCTCCTCCGGCATGACTTTCTGCAGAACCTGGCGGGCGGAAAATCGCCCAAAGCCCAACGCCGCATAGAGGTCGTCCGCCTTACTCACGCCATACTCGGACGCCACGCTTGCCAGATCGTTCTGCGACAGCCGCCCAAGACTCACGCCCATGCGCCGAGCTTCCTTTTCCAGCGATTTTTGGCCGATTTCAACCGCCTTTGCCCGCTCCACGGCGTTGATCACATGCCGGATCTTGTTGCGCGCCCGCGCGGTCTTTACTACAGCCAGCCAATCGCGGCTCGGCTGATGGCCCGGCTGAGTGAGAATCTCCACCACGTCGCCATTTCGCAAGGTGCTTTTGAGCGGTTTGATGACTCCGTTGACCCGCGCGCCGGAACAGGTGGTCCCGACATCGCTGTGAATCGCATACGCGAAATCGATCGGCGTCGCTTCTCGCGGCAGAACGATGACCCGTCCGCGCGGCGTGAAAGTGTAGACTTCCTCGCCGTAGAGATCCATCTTCACCGACGACAGAAAATCGCTGGAGTCGCTCATTTCACGCTGCCACTCAACGAGCTGCCGCAGCCATGCAATGCGCTGGTCGTCCAGGCCGGGACCCTTGCTGCCCTCTTTATATTTCCAGTGGGCGGCAATCCCTTCTTCCGCGATCTTATGCATCTCGGCAGTACGAATTTGCACTTCGAAGGTCACTCCGCTCGGCCCGATTACCGAGGTGTGCAATGACTGGTACAGATTCGGCCGCGGCATCGCGATGAAGTCCTTGATGCGCCCCGGAACCGGGTGCCACTCATTGTGAATCACCCCAAGCGCCGCGTAGCAGTTCTTCACTGAATCGGTAACGATGCGCACCGCCAAAATATCGTAAACCTGGTCGAGCGTAATTTTCTGCCGTTTCAGCTTCAGGTAAACAGAATAGGCGCGCTTTACCCGGCCCTCGACGCGCGCCGGTATGTCTTCACGCGCCAGCCGCTGCTCGATCTCGTTCTGCACCTGCGCCAGCCACTTCTCATAACCCTGGCGTTTCGTCTCAATTTCGTTGACCAGGTCGGCCGCCGCTTCCGGGTGCAGTGTCTGAAACGCGAGATCCTCCAGTTCGCCGCGCATTTTGCCCATGCCGAGCCGGTGCGCGATCGGCGCATAAATCTCAATGGTCTCCTGGGCTATACTCTCCTGACGTTCCGGGGAAAGCGAAGCGATGGTCCGCATGTTGTGCAGCCGGTCCGCCAGTTTCACGATCACCACCCGGATATCGGTGGTCATTGCGAGCAGCATCTTGCGCAGATTCTCTGCCTGCCGGTCGTCCCGGTTGGCGAAGCTTATCTTGCTCAACTTAGTTACCCCATCGACGCAGCGGGCTACATCCTCTCCGAAGTTTTCCCGTACCTGGTCGAGCGAGACGACGCAGTCCTCAACTACGTCATGCAGCAGGCCGGTCTGCAAGCAGACCGTATCCATTTGCATGTCCGCCAGGATGTTAGCCACTGCCAGGGGATGGGTGATATAGGGCTCGCCTGATTTCCGCCTCTGGTTCTTATGGGCTTCCGCCCCGAAACGGTAGGCCCGCTCCAAGACGTTCAAATCCTCTTTCGGTCGTAATCCTTTGGCCTTGGCTTCGAGGGTTTGAAACAACTCTTCCGCCTGCGGTACTTCGAGCGCGTGGGGGGACATTCTTAGACTTGCTACTAGGTTAGACGAAGTTTGTTGGATACCGGGTGCACCGTCCCATCTCGCTGAACCACAGGCCCTTACTCAGCTGTAACTTAGGCCCTTACACGGGACGTCGGCTAAAATTGAGCATTCAAAGGTAAATATGTCGAAAACGCAAATAGATGGCAGCGGTCTGCTTCTGGCGGCACTGGCCGCGCTGCTGGCTTTGTCGGTGTTAGCGGGGCCTTTTGCCTGGCTGGGCAGTATTGCCGGACTCATCCTGGTCTTTGTTTTGCTTGCCTACGATCGCGAAGGATACCGCTCGGGCCTCGAAAGTCTGGCCTTTTCCGCCGTCTTTGCGCTTTGCCTGACGATCGCCTCCGGTACCTTCTGGCGTTACGTGGCCGCCAGTCAGAACCGGCCCAATTCTTTCGAAGGAGTGGTGGCCAATGACTGGCTTCCCTTGTTCTGGCTGGGACTCACGTTGCTTTTCGTGCCCATCGACCGGGCTCGTATGAGCGGCCGTGTCCAGCAGCCCACTTACACGCCGGCCTCTCCACATGCCCCCGCGGGCTTCATTCCGCGGACGCCGGCGCCGGCGCCACCGCCCCAGCCATTTACCCCGCCGCCTCCTGCCCCAGCACCCGCGCCGGAACCCGTGCGCATCGTTGCGCCTCCGCCACCCCCTCCCCCAGCGCCGCCTCCCCCGGCGCCGGCAGCGCCGCCGTCCTCATTTAGCCGACCCACTTTCAGCCAGCCGATCGCGCCCGAGCCACCCCCCTTGTTCACCAGCCATGTCGCACCTGCACCAGAACCGGTGCCGCGTCCAATTCCACCTCCACCGCTGCCCCCGGCTCCGGCTGCCGCAGCACCCGTAGCCGCACCAGAACCTCCGCCTTTCGCCATCCCACCCATCCCGCCGGGGCGGGAAGCTACTATTTACGTCACGCTGATCGAGGAGGGATTGAACGTATTGCGCGCCGTTCGCGCCGAAAACCTGGGCCACGATTTTTATCGAATTGCTGAAGAAATGCCACCCGGCGAGACCTGGCAGTACGGCCCCAATCAGGTTGTCCGCTGCAAGAAGAAAAATCTATCGAGCGGCAAAGCCATGGTGGCTATCGAAGAAGCTCCGCGCGCTAACTAATAAACTTAACTGCCGGCATGACGATCAAAGACGATGGCGTTATCGAAGTGCCCACGCCCACGGGCGGTATGCGCACGCACCTGTTTCAGCCCGCCCAGCCCGGCAAATTTCCGGCGGTCCTGTTCTATTCCGAAATCTTTCAGGTGACCGGGCCCATCCGCCGCGCCGCGTCGCTGATTGCCGGGCAAGGCTATCTGGTCGCTGTTCCCGAGGTCTATCACGAGCTCGAATCGGCGGGCACAGTGCTCGCCTACGATCAGGCCGGCTCCGATAAAGGGAATGCCGATAAGTATGCCAAAGAGCTCGCTTCTTACGATGCCGATGCACGCGCGCTTATCGATCATTTGAGGGGCCGTTCCGACTGCACGGGACAGCTCGGCGCGATGGGGATCTGTCTTGGCGGTCACCTTGCCTTCCGCGCTGCGATGAACCAGGAAATCAAAGCGGCCGCCTGTTTCTATGCGACCGACATTCACTCCGGCACGCTGGGCAAGAGTAAGCAGGATGACTCGCTCGCGCGCGCGGCCGATATCAAAGGTGAACTACTGCACGTCTGGGGACGCCAAGATCCCCACGTTCCCCTGGAAGGCCGCAACAAAATCAAGAGCCGCCTGGACGAGGTTGGCGCGAATTACCAGTGGTTCGAAGTGAACGGCGCGCACGCCTTTTTGCGCGATGAAGGATACCGTTACGATCCCGCACTGGCGTATCTTTGTTACGGATTGGTGTTTGAACTGTTTCACCGCCGGCTCGCCCTAGCATAGATACGCAAAAACCGAAATCGACTAACACCGTCTAGGTAGTAAGGAGATTCAAGACCGCTCATGCGGAACACGATGTTGAACAGCATGCGGAACAACATTTCTTGTGCAGTTTTGGGAGCAGCCCTGCTTCTAAACTGCGGCTCGGTCCTCGCGCAAAATACCCACCAGGATCCGTACACGCAAGGTACGCCCGGCGAGTCGAAACTGGTTCAGCAAGTCCGGCACGAGCTTTTAATGCTGCCGTATTACACCGTCTTCGACGATCTCGGCTTTCGCGTCCAGGGCTCTACCGTCACTCTCGTAGGAGCTGTAACCCGACCCACTTTAAAGTCAGACGCGGAGAACGTGGTGAAGCGCATTGAAGGAGTAACCCAGGTAATTAATCAAATCAAAGTCCTGCCACTCTCCGATTTCGACTGGCAGATCCGCCGCAACATGTTGCGCACGATATACGGCATCCCGCAGATTGGGGACCGGTACGGGAATCGCGCCTTGCCGCCCATCCACATCATTGTGGATAACGGCCATGTAACGCTCGAAGGTGTCGTGGCGAATCAGGGAGACAAAGACTTGATTGGCATTCGCGCCAACTCCGTCCCGAACGTTTTCAGTGTCACCAATAATCTCCGCGTGGAGCAGCAGTAAGGCGACGCACACTGC
>DATAYL010000609.1:0-2225 GCA_036272575.1 Bryobacteraceae bacterium
CCGCCGAATACGCCGAATGTAGACGTTCAGGTCTACGACGTTGCCAAAACCGTTTCAGGCGTTACCACCGAGGCAAGCGCCCTTCGGATTAAAACCGATCAGCAGGGGATGCAAGTCTCTCAGACCTTCTTCATCAACAACATCTCTAATCCGCCGCGCACTCGGTTCAGCGATCACTCTTACGAGATTTACCTTCCGCCCGGCGCGAAAGTCGATGCCTCAGCGGCTTTGGGACCTGGTGGGACGCTGTGGCAGGCTTTCCCGGTTCCGCTGGCGGACAAGAATCACTATGCATTCGTTTTCCCACTGCGGCCGGGTGAAACCGTGTTCCAGCTCCAGTATCATCTCCGGTATTCCGGCAGCCTGGCATTCAATCTGCGGCTGACAACACCAGCGACAAGCTTCATTGTGATGATGCCGAAGAGCATGACCTTCAAGCCGGGCGCAGGAACGTCCTTCGAGCCGAGTGACAAGTTTCCCGGGGTGCAGACTTATCTCGTCCGCAATGTAAGCCCTTCTCAGTCACTAGCCTTCACCATCTCAGGCACGAGCTTGATGCCGCGGGATTTCAAAAAGGCAGAGCCGAACCAAGGCGGCCCGAATGGCGCGGGGCCAGGAGCTCATACAAGTCGAGGTGCGGGCAATCAGGCTGCCACCTACAAGCGGCCTAGCGTCGGCCACGGCAACCCTATCAACACGCCCGACTCCTTAAACAAATACAAGTGGTGGATCCTGGGCGGAATCGCTCTTGTCGCTGTCGCCGCAGGATTTCTGCTGCGTAAACATGCGGATGCTGGTACAGCCAACCCGCTCCTGGCGCAAACTGTCCCCAGTGCTGCAGCGCTCGCCGACACCCGATTGACAGCCTTCAAGAACGAGCTCTTCGCACTCGAAACAGATCGCGTGCAAGGAAGGGTCCCGGAGGCTGAGTACGGCGAGCTCAAATCGGCCCTGGAGTTGACCCTGCGCCGGGCTCTAAGCCGTGGACAATATGGAAATAGCTGGGCGTCAGGCGAGCATCTGAGGCACTCTACCGAGTAACAAAGCGCGCATCTTGCCTTCAGTAAAGATCATCCCACGGTCAACGAGGTGGCCATGCGCTGTTTCCAGCATCTGGTGGACGTCATCGGCGTCGGCGAACACGATCTGATCCGGGTCCTCGCGGGGATTGGAATGATGACATCGTCCGCAGCTATGTCCCCAACGATCTGAAAGCCGAGGTGCACGACAAGGGTGAGAGTACGCTCAATTCCGCCATGGCCTGCTACGTGTTGGGCCACTGCGAGCGGATGTTGAATTACGTCGGCGATAAGAAAGCGGCCGAAGAGGCGCACGCTTAGGCAGAGGCGCAATGCGCTACGCTACGCGCCCAGTGGGCGTGGCGCTGGTTCAGACGCGGCTGGCTGGGCCAGCACCTGGGCTGGCTGTTCAACGATCACATGTGGCTCGAACCGCAGCCCTCGGCGATCATCGGCGGCGCGGCCATTGCTGAACGGTCCACAACGCTCGTCAAGGCCATTGACGAGTTGGTCCGCAAGCCCTCGCCTATTGGCGCGATGGTTCAGAGCCAGGCAAGGCCGAGCACGACCGTGCCGCCGGGAATCATGGTGAATGGTGGTGTGTGGGCATCAATCAACGGAACACTCATCTGGGCGTTGAACGCAATTGGTCCTTGGGCGTGTGACCGCCCAACCGACAGTCGGCGATCCGGAAATTACTACTCAGTACACAGTGGAAGAATGAAGCGCTATCTAACCGCCAGCAGCGCACGATTAGTATCGGGAAACGCACTAGCGACCAGCATTCTTTTTGGATCGATTCTCAATTGCGGCATTATCGCCAATTCGTGATTCGAGGATAACCGGTCCTGCGAAACGCGGTTTACCCGTTATCAATAGGGTGAACTTGGACACTTGATGCCGTCGTCGTTGCAGTTATGCATTAATTTCCCCTTTGCCCTCTGCACCTTATCTCTTGAGATCTCTCATTGCCACCTTCCGATTACGCGGATGCCAACTTATGCTTCAAATCACAACTGCGCTTTCCAGCGTCGTGCGGATCCAAAGGGCGCGGACTACGCTGCTGCTCGATCATCCCTTCTTCGGAACGCTGTTGTTTCGTCTCGGCGCGCGCTCCCGTACATCGATCGAGACCATGGCGACCGATGGCGTCTCTCTGTTCTTCAACCCGAAGTTTGTTGAAACGCTGAGTACTGCCGAGCTTAT
>DATAYL010000610.1:0-8504 GCA_036272575.1 Bryobacteraceae bacterium
TGGTCTGAGCCGTTACTCCGGTGCCTGCGTTGGTGACGTCGAAGATAGCGCCAGCTAAGGCGGCGGTGCTCGGATCCGTAACGAGTCCGGTGATCTGCGCTGTTGGCTGCTGCGCGAGCACGCTCATTGCAAGAATGGGTGCCAGAATCGGTATTCTACAGCAAATCACGTGCATCTCTATAGACTTTACAGTATAAGCTGGAGCCGGGTGCTAGGCCGGTGCCTGATTACCATGAATTGGAGGCAAATCACTCGTGAACGCAAGCGGCAGTTTATCAATGTGGTCCACCATCAAGCGGGGCCTTCGAGGGGCACTGCCGGTGCCGGTTTTGCGAAGTGTTAATAAACTTCGATTTTTGCGGTATCGACGCCGTTTTGGCGCTATGGATCGTCGCACCGCATTCGCCGCCGTCTACCGCGAGAAAATTTTCGGCGATCTGCCGGGCGAGCGATTCTATTCCGGTGACGGCTCCATGGGCCGCTTCGCCGACGTTTATTGCCAGCAGGTTGAAGCGCTCGTAAATGAGAAAGGGATCCGGTCAATTGTCGACCTAGGATGTGGCGATTTTCGTGTCGGCGCGCGTATTGCTTACCTGGTTGAGGAATATAAAGGAATCGACATCGTGCCCGATCTGATCGAGCATCATCGTCGTGAATACGGTTCCGCGAACATTTCGTTCGATTGCCTGGATATTGTTGAAGATCCGCTGCCGCCGGGAGATCTTTGCCTAATTCGGCAGGTGTTTCAGCATTTGGGTAATGCCGAGATTAGCGCTGTTTTGGCGAAACTTGTTTTCTACAAATGGGTGCTCGTGACGGAAGATGTGCCTGCGGGAAAAATAAAGTTTCCTAATGTCGATCACATCCATGGCCCGCGAACTCGTTTGGTGGAGGATTCAGGTGTGTTCCTGACCGAACCCCCATTCTCGGTGAGAGCGGAGCGTACCTGGGAAGACCCATACGACGGGAAGAGCGTTCTCCTGTCGGTATTGATACAGCCTTAAGTTATTGTGCCGAAGACTATCGCCAACTTGCTGGCGGCGGGGTGACCGCTGAAAGTTTCTCAAAGTCCTCAAGCGGCAGCTTAAGTGCAGCAGCGGCGACATTCTCTTCCAGGTGTTCTGGAGATGAGGTGCCTGGAATCGGCAACATGACGGGTGACCGGCGCAACAGCCACGCCAGCGCGACTTGGAGGGGACGCACGCTTAGTTTGGCCGCAATCTCGTCCACCACTTGATGTGCCTTTCCGCCTCTTCCGAGGGGTGCCCACGGCAGAAATGCGATGTCATTGGACTCGCAGTATTCGAGCAGATAATCCCACTCGCGATCGGCAAAGCTGTAGCGATTTTGAACCGATACGATCGGCACGATCTTACGGGCCCGTTCCACATGCTCACGCGTCACATTGGAAAGCCCCACCTGCCGGATCTTCCCCTGCTCCTTCAAGGTTGCAAGCGTCTCCATCGAAGCGTCGAATGATACCGCAGGATCTGGAATGTGCAGCTGAAGAATATCGATACGCTCCACCCGCAAACGCTTGAGGCTTCCTTCGACCGCTTGCTGCAGATGCTTGGGGCTGGCGTTGTGCGTCCACTGTCCGGCTCCAGGCCGCTCCCAGCCGGCTTTCGTGGCGATCACCAGGTCGTCCGAGTAAGGATATAGTCCTTCGGCGATGATTTCTTCTGATACGTTTGGCCCGTAGGAATCAGCAGTATCGATAAATTTTACGCCGAGTTTAATTGCGCAGCGAAGGGTGGCTATGGCTTTTGGGCGATCTTTCGGTGCTCCCCAAATGCCTTCACCAGTAAGCCGCATGGCGCCAAATCCGATACGATTGACGGTGAGATCACCCAATGTGATTGTACCGGCGCTCGCCGCGTTTATTTGTTTCGAGTTGGCAGTGTTCATGATTCGTTCTTCACTGCTAGTATAGAAAGGGACTGCGTATTGAGAGCCAGCGAGATTAGGATTGCGCCCTGGGCCAGTTGCTGCCGACGTTAGCCTTGAAACAAGACTAACTCCGAGCAGAACCCCGGTCCCATGGCTGCTAGCAATCCCCAAGTACCTGTGGCCGGCCGATGGTTTTCCAACACTTCCTCAAGAACCAACAGGACCGACGCTGACGATAGATTGCCGGTGCGCCGCAGGCAATCCCATGAAACCTGTAACTCCCCGTTTTGCAAACCTAAAGCATCCTGCGTTGCTTCGAGGACTTTGGGACCGCCCGTGTGTATCACCCAACTGCGAATATCTGTGCGACCCAACCCTTGCTCGGCTAGAAACTCGTCTACATCCTTCCCTAGATTCTGGCGTATAACATCAGGCACTTCACGGGACAAAACGATTTGAAAACCTTTCTCGGAAATGTCCCATCCCATCACCCGTTCCGTATCGGTATAGAGGGTCGAACGTGTAGCCACAATAGTCGGGCCATCTCCGCCTGCACAATCGCGGCCGGCCACAATTGCGGCCGCCGCTCCATCGCCGAACAGACCGGTGCTGATCAGGTTAGCGGCAGACAGGTCATCCTGCTGCACGGTAAGAGAGCAGAGCTCAACGGAGAGCACCAGGCAAGCTTCTTTAGGAAATGCGCGAACGTAGTCGGCCGCCCGTGCTATTCCGGCCGCCCCGGCTACGCAGCCCAGTCCAAAGATCGGCATCCTCTTCATACGGTTGCTTAATCCCATCCGATTTATAAGGCGCGCTTCAATCGACGGACTGGCTATGCCTGTAATTGAAACGAAGAAGATTGCTCCTATATCTTTCGCATCTATGCCGGCCCTTGTCACAGCTCTGCAAACTGCGCGTTCCCCAAGTTCCAGGGACGCTTCAATCCATCGGTCGTTTGCATGCCCCCAACTCTTCAGCGGATACTCGCTTAACGGCAGTGCCAGGAATCGCCCATCTACCTGTGTCGCCGCATGCAGCCGTTCCAATATTCCGAATCGCTCTAAACGCTTGCCCCAATGTTTTCGGAAGGCATCTATCAGTTCGTTTTGTGGGTAATAGTGCTTCGGGAGAGCGCTGGCTGCGGCGAGTATTCTCATGCTTCGTTCTGGCCTCTTCTCATGTGATGACTTCAAGCGCTCGCGATGGGAAAACTTCCGCGCGGTTTTGCACATTATTCTTGGTTGGACTCGCTTTTTTTCATTAACTGGTTAAAGCTTCTCAAGGATTGTGCCGATAGGCTCAGCAAGATGATATCTCTCCGGGCAGAACGCTGGCTGGTTTTGGCGTTGGTGATAAAACTTTTCCTGCCAACTATTGCGCTCGGGCAACGGGCCACCTTCAAAGAATACGTGGAGGGATTGGACAATCTCGATCCGAATTGCATCGTGGAGGATCACGCCGGTTTTCTGTGGGTCGGGACCGAAAATGGTCTGTTTCGCTATGACGGTTCCAGCTTTACGAAATACACTCCGCGCGACGGACTGCCAGGGTCCTTCATTCGCTCCTTGTATGTCGACGGAACGGGTCGGCTGTGGATTGGTACTACACAGGGCTTGGCGGTAAGTGATCGGGATGGACATTTCCTCCCGCTTCCATATCAACACGCCGATCTCCAGGTCCCCTATAACTCCGGAATCTCGGGCGATACGAGGACGGGAGTCGTCTACGTGGTGACGCAATTCGGGATTCTCTCCTTTGCCCCTGCTGCTCAAGAAAACGATTGGATTATTCGGCAATGGGTATCCTCGGAAACGCTTGCAAAGCTGCAGGTGCCTAAGCAGACGGGTGTTCTTGCTAGCGACGATGGATCGGTTGTCTTTGGTTGCAGTGAGGGCATTTGCAGTAAGAACGGCGCCTCACTTACTCACTGGGGTTCAAGGGAAGGACTACCCCACGATCAGTGGTCGTTTCTTTTGCGCAAGAAAAACGGAGAGCTTTGGGCACGCGGAGCGAACAACATTGCCGTTTACTTGCCGAGCAGCCATCGTTGGCAGACCCATAATCCACCTGGCCCAAAGTCCAGCTCCTGGTTCTCACTTGCGGAGGATCCCTCCGGCTCCATTATGGCCGGCCTTGGACCCTCGATCGGCGTTTTCGAGAAAGATCATTGGAACATCTTTGATGTTGGAACAAATCTCGATGAAAGCACCATATCCTCGATACTTGTTGATCGGCGGGGCCTGGTTTGGTACGGAGCAGTTGGGCACGGTATCCGAAAGTGGCTTGGTTACGGTCGATGGCAGCACTGGACGAAAGAGCAAGGCCTGATCCGGAACGAGGTTTGGTCCATACTCCGGGATCACTCGGGCACACTCTGGGTCGGTCAAGAGAACGGAGTGAGTATTCTCCCCGCCGGGAAGCGCATCTTTCAAACCTTTGACTTGCCAACCATGCTTCGAGGCCGGTCCATGTCGCTGGCTATCTCACGCGACGGTTTTATCTGGGGCAGTCTCGGCAACCGGAATCTTGTTCGAATCGAACCGGCCACTCACCACCTTCACCAATTGGCTATCGCAAATGTGCGCAAAGTCTTTGCGGATACGTCCGACCGGCTCTGGGTGATTACCGAAAATTCAGTCCTCGTTTCCAAGGGATCGGGTTTGGCACGTGCTTTTCTGCCCGTTCCAAATCTGCCCGCTTTCCCAACCGGCTATGCCACAATTACGGAAGCTCCCGACCACACCATCTGGCTTCTTACTTCAAATCAGCTGTTCAGCTTGGACGGTGAAGTTTGGCGGCAACACGACCTCGCAGGGTTCCCACTTGGTAAGGACCTATCCAAGATCGCTATTGACCCCTCTGGACAACTCTGGATCGGCGGCGATACTAGCGGTGTCACCCGCTTCCGGCTCGTTAATGGTGAATTGACCGCACCTGAAAAAATCCGCCTGGTTTCCGATTCCATTCTGTTCCTCCGTATTGACAAGAAGGGATCTGTCTGGATCGGTGAAGATCAGGGTATCCAGGTCTTCGATGGTGAGCGCTGGGAGAGATATTCCGTTGATAATGGCTTGATTTGGAATGATGTCGATGACGAGGCGTTCTGGGAAGATATTGACGGTTCTGTCTGGTTCGGCACAAGCGGCGGCTTATCTCATCTTCTTCTTGCAAAGCGCGGCTACCTGTACTCGCCGCGCGCTCCAGTGTTTCTGACCGCAAAATATGGCGGCCGGAATATTCTCAATGAGCCAGTTCATCTTCGCTGGGGTAACGAAACGCTCACAATCAGAATGGCCTCTTTAAATCTTCGCAACGAAAAAAGCATCAGATTTCGCTACCGGTTGCTCGGACTTGAAAAAAATTGGGAAGAGACCTCCGAACATGAAGTCCGTTATCCGGCTCTCAACCCCAAGCTCTATCGTTTTGAAGCCATGGCCGTTGACACGGATACCGGCCAGACTTCCCCGATAGATTCCCTCGTCTTCGCCATAACGCCGCCGTGGTGGCGCACTAACTCATTTCTCTCAGCCGTCATCTTCTTGACTTTGTTTCTCTCTTTCTTGATATGGCGTTGGCGCGAATTCGTCTTAGCGGGGCGCCGGATTGAGCTGGAGCGGTTGGTCGCCGAAAGGACAAATGAAATTGATCGTAGACTGGCCGAGCAAAAACTGTTGAAAGCGGAAGCGGTGGAGGCAAACCGTGCCAAAAGTGAGTTCCTCGCCTTCATGAGCCATGAGATCCGAACACCCATGAACGGTGTTATAGGTATGACGGCTCTTCTCTCCGAAACCGCTCTCTCGCCGGAACAGCGTGAGTATGTGGATGGGATCCGAGATTCAGGCTCCGCCTTAGTGGCCATTATCAACGACATACTCGATCTTTCGAAGATCGAAGCCGGCAAACTAAATCTTGAAGAAACTGGGTTTCACCTGGAGACAGTATTACGGGATGCCGTAAAGCTTGCTGGTCGGCTAGCCCAGGAAAAAGGTCTTCAGATGACTTTCACGCTCGATCCGGACCTACCCCAGTGGGTTGCCGGTGATCCCGTCCGTCTCAAGCAGATTGCCTTGAATTTGCTCGCAAACGCGGTCAAGTTTACTGAAATCGGCTCAATTTCTGCTCATGCCTCGTTGGCCGCGCATTCTACGGAGGGCGACTTCCTTTTGAAATTTGCTGTCACTGACACCGGCATTGGTATCTCACCAGAGGCGCAGAAACGGCTTTTCCAGAACTTTACTCAGGCGGAGGCGTCAACCACCCGCCGGTACGGCGGCACCGGTCTGGGCCTTTCTATTTCAAAACGACTGGCCGAGATGATGAACGGCTCGATCGGAGTGGAAAGTGAGTTACAACGCGGCAGCACGTTCTGGATTACCGTCCAGCTAAAGGAGCGGCATGCCCCCGCTACTGTCATTTCGCAGTCCAGCCATACTCTCTGCCGGCATGGCGGTCGTATCCTGCTTGCCGAAGACAATCCTATCAACCAAAAGGTTGTTAAGCATCTACTGACACGTTTCGGGCTCACTGTGGACATAGTCGAGAATGGAGCCGAGGCTCTGAATGTCTTCGATCGCGAGCCCGGCTATGACCTGATCCTCATGGATTGTCAAATGCCCGTTATGGACGGCTGGGAAGCAACCCGCGCCATTCGCAATAGTGCCTCCTCCCACTCCAACGTTCCAATTGTTGCCGTTACCGCAAATGCGCTCGTCGGCGAACGCGAGAAATGTCTGGCGGCTGGGATGAACGATTATCTTACGAAACCGATTTCTCGTGAGCAACTCGAAACAGTCATCACAAGATGGGTGCAATCGGAAGGCTTAGAAACCGCTTTCCCGAAAATACTCGCCAGCTAACCTCGGCCGGTGTTTTCCAGTTTGTGACTTGAGAACTCATTAGCCGGGCACACACCTATTCCACGTGGTAAAGCCCAATCTCACGCCGGAAGAGACGCTACACTGGCTAGCATTGCGCATGGTACCCGGCTTGGGTACCATCGGGACGCTCAAGCTGCTCAGCAAACTAAAAACTCCTCAAGCTATTTTTCGTGCTTCAGCCAGCGAGTTGGAGGCCGCCGGCTTAAGTCAATCGCAGGCTCGCAATGTAGCCAGCGGGTGCTCTTTTGAAGATGCGGTGAACCAGCAAAACCGTCTAATGGCAGTAGGCGCTCAGCTGCTACCTCTCCATGACCCTCTCTATCCGCAACACCTGCGTGAAATCTTCGACCCACCCCTTGTCTTATTTGCCCTCGGCAACTTAACTCTTCTGAGTAGCCATTGTCTGGCTGTAGTTGGCACACGACGTCCAACGCCTTATGGCTTAGCTGCCGCTGAACGATTGAGCACCGATCTCGCCCAGGCCGGTCTGACCATTGTCAGCGGCATGGCACGGGGCGTCGATACAGCGGCTCATCGGGCCACCTTGAACGCTAACGGCCAGACGATTGCGGTGTTTGGCTGTGGTGTCGATGTCCTTTATCCGTCAAGCAATCGCAAACTTTACGATGACATCGCCCGTAACGGCTTATTACTTACCGAATTCCCTATGGAGGCTCCTGCGTTTCCGCAAAACTTTCCCGTCCGCAACCGTATCGTCAGCGGCTTGTCGCTCGGTGTGCTGATTGTGGAAGGAGCTCAGCACAGCGGGTCCGCTATCACCGCCAAGCTGGCCATGGACCAAGGCAGGGAAGTGTTTGCCGTCCCCGGCAATATCACCTCCAAAATGAGTTGGGGACCCAACCTGCTGATCAAAGAAGGGGGCGCCAAACTCGTCCAGGAATGGAGCGATGTTACCAATGAGCTCCCAGTGGCCGTCCGCCGGGAACTTGTTTCGAAAGCTCAGCGAGAAATTTTGCCCGCTGAATCCGACGGCTTACTGGCCTCTTCTAAATGCCCAGAAGAACCCCTCCAGATCCTCGGGCGTAAACTGCTGAATTACCTCAAAGTCGATATCCCTCAACAACTTGAGTCCCTGATTGAAACTTTTGAAGGCACCTCCTCATCTGAGTTGATCAGTGCCCTATTCGACCTGGAGATGTCTGGTCTAGTCCGGCAGCTCCCGGGCAAGAAGTTTGTCAAGGTGTGGTAAAAGGGTAGCGTTCTAGCGCCGGAATCCTCGACCGGAACCCGGAATCAGATTAATTAAGGTTACAGAGTAAGCAGTTATGGCAAAATCGCTCGTCATCGTTGAGTCCCCGGCGAAGGCGAAAACTATAGGGAAATATCTAGGTAAGCAGTTCATTGTCAAGGCTTCCCTTGGACACGTTAAGGATCTGCCCAAGAAGGATTTGGCGGTGGACGTGGATAGGGACTTCACGCCTCGATACGAGGTGATCGAAGGCAAAAAGAAGCTGATTGCTGAGTTGAAGCAAGCGGCCAAGGGCGTTGATTCCGTATATCTGGCCGCCGACCCGGACCGAGAAGGCGAAGCAATCTGCTGGCATCTCAAAGAGGAGCTAGAGCCAAAGAAATCTGAAAAACCGGCGATCTTCCGGGTCATGTTCAACGAAATCACCGCCAATGCAGTCAAGAAGGCTTTTGACAAGCCGATGGCGGTGAACGTCAACCTGGTCGATGCCCAGCAGGCTCGCCGCGTACTCGACCGGTTGGTTGGGT
>DATAYL010000611.1:0-4625 GCA_036272575.1 Bryobacteraceae bacterium
CCTCCACAGCCGTCCTCCCAACGTCACACCGTTGCACTCGTCGTTCCCGACGGCACGCCGCTGCAGATAGCTCTGGACAAGGAAGTGCGCGTCCGGAAGGTCGGCGAGCCGATAACCGGGCGGGTCATGCAGCCTCTCTACGTGTTCGATCGCCTGGTCATTCCTGTCGGAACCGCAGCAACCGGCCGGATCTCGGCCATCGGCTCCGTCCCGGGTCGTACGCGAACGCTGAGCGCCCTGAACGCCGACTTCACACCCTCCCGTAAACTCTCTGTCGTCTTCGACGAACTTATCCTGCCAGGCGGCCGTCATATTAACCTGCATGCAACCGTAATTCCCGGGTCCGGACAGGTCATCCGGCTGGTGACCGCTAACGAGCACAAAAAGAACGCCGTGAAGGATGCCGCCGCCCAAAAGATGGATCAGGCACGCGCTCAGTGGAACCATGCCGTGAAACAACTAGAGTCACCCGGCCGCATGCATCTTGTAACGCGTTATGCCGTCGCCCAGCTTCCAGTACATCCGCAGTACATCGACGCCGGCACGCTCTACTTCGCCGAAATCTCGGAGCCGCTTGATTTTGGCACTGAAACTATTTCCGCCGATACTCTTTCCGGTATCGGGACCCAACCTCCGCCGGGAAGCTTGGTCCACGCCGTCCTGTTGACTCCATTGAACTCGGCGACCACCCTCAAGGGCGCGGAGGTGGAAGCCGAACTCTCGCAGCCGCTCCTCGACCAGGGACATCTCATCCTGCCAGCCGGTACGCGCCTCCGCGGCGCCGTTCTCCAGGTACGGCCCGCTCGCCATTTGCATCGCAACGGACAGCTGCGCATCGTCTTCCGTGACGTTATCCTTCCCAGCGGAGCGGTTCAGACGGTCGACACCAGGATCCAGGGCATTCAGTCCAACTCGGCGGATAATGCTCAGCTCGATTCCGAAGGGGGCGCCAAATCGACCCCTTCGAAGACGCGCTATATTTCAACCGGCGTTTCCGTGGGGTTAGCCCTGATCGGCAGTGGCGGGCGCAAGGACGTCGGAGACGCAAGTCCTACCGCTGGAGGCGCCACCGGATTCAAGCTTATCGGACTGATCGTCGGCGTTGCCTTCCGCTCTCATACTTATGGCATCCTCATGAGCGCTTACGGGGGTGGCCGTTCCATCTACAACAACTTTCTTGGGATGGGGCGTGATATCGTCTTCCCCAAAGACACAGCCATGGAGATCGGCTTCGGCAACAGAACGTCCATGCCCATGCCCGGCGTGAGTCCTGGAAAATCACCATGAAGCGGGCGCGCGCTCTGCCGGCGGCGCTTGCAATTCTGATTTCCTATTCGCCTTCCGCAGATTTGCAGAGCGCTTCGGCGCCCCGGCAAAGTCAGCAGCCCCAGGCAGGCTCATCGCGCGCCTACACCTTACACGTCGACACTGAAGAGGTCGCCATGAACTGCACGGTTCTGGATAACAAAGGCGAGCTTGTCAATGACCTGACCAAGAAGGATTTCAAGGTATTCGACAACAAAGTTCCCCAGACTGTGATCTCTCTGCAGCACCAGGACACTCCTGTTTCCATCGGTCTGCTGGTCGATGACTCGGGCTCAATGAACACCAAGCGAGCCGCCGTTACTTCTGCCGCGCTTGATCTGGTACGAGCCTCAAATCCTCAGGACGAAACCTTTGTGATCAACTTCTCGGACCAGGCTTATCTCGATCAGGATTTCACCTCGAATCTCGACAAATTACAGAGTGGCCTCACCCATCTGAGTTCGTCCGGTGGTACCGCGCTCTACGACACGATTGTGACTGCCGCCGACAAGATGGAGCGGTCCGCGACGCGTCCCAGGAAGGTGCTGATCGTGGTTACCGACGGCAATGATAATGCTTCGCGGCTCAGCCTGAGCGATGCGGTCCACCGCGTGCAAGACATGCAGGGCCCGACTATCTACTCTATCGGTTTGCTCTTTGGCGGCAATAATTCGCGGCACGCCCGACGTGACTTACAGCTACTCTCTAGCGACACCGGAGGAATCGCCTTTTTTCCAGGTTCGCTGAAGGATATCAATTCAGTCGCCGCCGAAGTCGCCCGCGATATTCGTAACCAGTACGTCGTTGCTTACCATTACCTAAAGACTTCCGCTGAGGGCTATCACGCAGTCAAAGTTGAAGTGCATGCTCCCGGACACCGCAAGCTCACCGTTTATACCCGTTCAGGCTACTTTTCAAAACAGTCCTCATCTACATATAAGTGAGCTCAAACAACCTCGATAAGAAGTCACTGACTTAGGGGGCCAACGTTGAACGCGAGGGCGGACGGCCTCGCACCCGTTTTCAATGAGTTTCTTCCCTACGCAGCCGCATCGGTTGCAGCTTCCAGTAAGTAAGCGACCGCCATAGCCACTCGCATGGGCCAAACTCGAATACGCGGAGCCACAAAGGACTCACCAGAAGGTTTACAGCCCATACCGAAAACACTACATAGAGAAGCTGGTGATATTCCAGCTCCCCATAGAGTTTCCATGGACCAAAGACAAAGACCATCTGGCATAAGAAACTGGTAAGCAGATAATTGCTGAGAGCCGTTTGTCCAACCGCTGCAAATGGCCGCAGCAAGGAACGCACTGTTCCGCTTTTGATGACGAAAAGCAGTGTAGCCGCGATAGCGATAGTACCAGCTTCACCAGCGATGTGATACGTCGAATTCACCCATTCATCCAGAACCAGGAAGTAGAAGTTGCTGAGGTAAGCCTTCCACAACGCGATGATATATAGAGGCGTCGAAACCAAAAAGCCTGCAATCGCCGTCCAGAGATAGGTGCTAATTGACAGTTCGGCAGTAAGAAATCCAGATTTAAGCAGCGCCATGCCAATCAACATCGGGCCAAGTGTTTCTGTAAAGCCGAATGCAGATTCATAATGGCCGGTATGCTCTAGAAAGTTTGCTCCTTTGTGTTGCAGGAAGCCACTATATCCCTGGTGTCCCTCTGCCACCTTTGCTTTTACGTCCTTGGCACTCGGTGCGGCATTTTGGGCAACGGTCGCTTGCCATTGCTGCTGGATCTTCTTTTCTTCTGGAGTAAGAGCCTTTCCGGCGCCCTGCTCTGCGGATATCGCGGACACTTGCCGTGCCAGATGTATATGATCGAATGATCCGAGCACGCGCATCAGTCCGGCCGTAGCAACACCAACCCAGACAATAGTGCCGGCGATGAAAAGGGTCTTTGCTTTTAGCTTGCGGCATGGATAAAGGAAGAGGAGGGCGTTGAATCCATAAGCAAAAAGAACATCGCCTGTCCAGAGAAATGTTCCATGCAGAAACCCCAGCGCCACGAGCCACATGTTGCGTCGCAAAAATATGTCTGCTGCATTATCGGCAGAACTGCGCCGCTCAATACGACTCGTAAGCAACACTGCTCCAGCTCCGAATAGCATGGAAAACAGTCCGCGCATCTTACCTTCAACAAAAATCCATTTCAGGAGGAGGATCACCAGATTCCAATGCGCATGTGGACCCGCAAATGTGACCTTGGCAGTCCCCACCGGAATGTCGTGAAGCGCCTCTGGTCCACCAAAATCTTCTATATTCACCACGAGAATCCCAAGAAGCGCGAACCCTCTCAGCACATCCAGGCTGGAGATACGGTCGCCGCGTTTCGTGGGCGTGGCTACCCGAGGTGGTCCGGCTAGCTCTTCGTCACTGCCCAGTGAGACAGCCGCTTCCCGCACAGCGCTAGAATCTGCCGAGTAATTCATTGAAAAATGCTTAGGCGGGAACAAAGAAAGTAATCCTTGGCACCAAAACACCTGCAGGCCAGATTTATTCCTGTTAGCTGACAAAAGCTGTAGAGTTATAAACGCACTGGCCCCGACGTCCGGCGGCGGCGCCTGAATTACGTGCAACATAGCCATGCATTGCGTGCTCGTCGAGCTGGAAGAGACGGCCATGGAATTCCGCATCGGATTCGCAACCGGTTGCGGCAGAGCGTGAACGTGCTGAGATGATGCCGTCAATACGAGCCGATACAAGGCGACCCACAAGCCCCTCGAGAGGGGATGCAATTACGTCAGCTGTCGAGTTTGCTCTCGAAGTAAGTCACGAGAAGGAACCATTATGACGAGTTCAGAATTTGCCAGAAAGGTAATTCATTCCCTTCAGGAATAAATTGTATTACTCGAACTGATCTTCTCAAGGTGGATTCTGGTCGTTATGCTGGTCTCGTGATTCAATCGCACTCATTCCAGCATGCGGCTAGAGCCAGTACTCATCGTCGGACGGATAAGATCCGTTCTGCTCTACGCTGATGGGCAACCGCTTGTATATCGAAAGATTGAAAGGGCGCCTATCGACAGATCGCCCATACGCAACCATATCAACTGTAGTAAGGAGAAGTAACTATGAGTCGGGTCACGTCAGAACAAGCAATTAGCGCGGAGAAGCAAGACCTGGTATCTTCTGCCGACCTCTCGAAAAAGGACAAAAGCAATTCAACCCAATTAGCGGTATGGGTAAGTGATCGTAATGTCCCTTTCCTGATCACCAGTATCGGAATGATCGTTATGCTCCTTTGGGCCGGATCTTACAAGATGACCGCTCCCGGCGCCGAAGGCATAGTTCCCCTGGTTTCCAA
>DATAYL010000612.1:0-31448 GCA_036272575.1 Bryobacteraceae bacterium
CGAAATACTCCTTCAGTGGTCAGGCACATGCCGACCTGGTTATCTCCGGGAATCGGGAAAGCCGCGTAGTAGTCGATAGACACGGACTCTCCTCGATGCAGCGACGTACCGGGCGGCAAGATCACCGTGACGGGTGCATGATAGTTGTCCCGAAAGGCGGCGCGAGGCGGCGAGAGTACCGGATCGTATATGTACTGATAGTCCTTACCTTCTTGATACACGGGCCCGCTGTTCTCAGGTCTATATACTTTGAGCGGCGATCCCGGGCGGCGCGCGACATACACTAGAGCCGTTTCCTCAAGTGTCAGATCATCGAACCAAATTACTCCTGAGCTCTTGCCCCATACGCCGAAATATAAGTACGCGGATGTGGTCTCGCGGCTATTAAACGAGTAATCGAGCTTTGTCCACTCTCGCGCACCTGTAACGGGAAGCTCGGCATAGAAGATGACGAGGTTGCGGTGCCACCAATCGACCACTTCGACGTTGGCCGGCCCTCGAAACCCTTGCGATCTTACCCACAAAGCCAGATGATATTGCCGCCAAGGCGTGAGCTTGATCTCTTGCCTAAATCGCGAATTTCCGGCGGCATCAATAATCAAACCAGAGTGTTTTCCATTATGATAAACGTCTTCGCTGAGACCGATCCCCGCGTCGTGCGTGCCGAACCAATCGGTTTTGCCATTCTCAAAACCAGCATTTCTCAGTGGTGCCAGGCTGTTAACAAAATTGAGCCGCCGGCCGGTCGCGTCCACCCGGAACCGGGACCCAACAACCCGCTGTGACTCCACCAGGTTGCCATCGGGAATCAGCGCCGCATTCGAATATCCGAAAGGAGCACCTAACGCCATGACTGTTAAGCCACGCCGGACTGCATAACCCAGGACATCTCGCAAGCGACGAACGTTAACTGCCGGCCATAGCGGGTCCCCGAGACGATTAAAGCCGTTGTCCCAAAAAGCCACGCCCGTATAGCCAAAGCCGACAGCCCTATCGATCAGAGCGTCCGCCGATGCAACTGCCTCATCGGAAACAAGGTTCGAGTGCTGCCAATACCAGAGCTGCAGTTTGTCCGGCCTGGGGAATGGCGGGCGAGAAGTTTGATAAAAGAACGGCAACGCTAACGCGAAGCCGAATAGAACTAAGGCTGCAGCCGCAGCCAGAAGCAGATTACGCCGTGCTGCCCCAGGGTTTCGCTTCAAGAATACCCTTGTATCCGTTCTTCAATCGGTCTTCGATCACAGCCCAGACCTTGGGATCGCAGCCTTGCCAATGCATAACTGCTACGTTTCCCAGGTAAGGCAGATCCGCCACACCAGTCTTGCTCGAGAAAAATCCGCCCACCGTCAAGCTGCGAAACTCGTTGAAGAAGTGGACCCAGGCCCGGTCCTCCTTGGCCGCCTTTTTCGGATAGGCGATCCGATCGAGCAATTGTTTCTGCTGCTCAGCCGATGCTTCCGCGAAGGCTTTTTCAAACTGCCTGTTCGATTCACGATCGAGCCACATCAAGCCGCCAAAAATCTGCGCCTTCAGGTCCTCGTTGTTGTCTTGCACGGTACGATACGCAATCCAGTCATCCAGGAATTCAGGAACCCCGGCTTGTGTCGCGCTTCCGCTGCGCTCGTCCGCTGGAATGATTAGATCGCAGAGCACCTTCACCGTTTCCCATTGGTGATCGTCAAAGGTCTGCCGCTTGTAATCCGTACCGGAGGTGGCGCTTTGTGCCTCCGCCGCAATGTGCATATGTTCGTGGGATTGAGCAAAGGCGACGGAGCCGCCTGCCAGCGCGGCCGCGGCCGGTACTGCTCCCATGATGTGAAACAGTCCACGGCGGCTGAGTTGCGGATTTTGTTCAGTCTCGGTTTCCGGCTTTGTAGATGGTTTTACAGTTTCTGCCACGTTGTCCCTCGTACTCTAAACCTTCACGTTAAGCTTCTTCACTTGCTCGGCAATGTACTCTGAGGTTCGCCAGCCTAGCGCCGAAATCGTTAGCGTTGGATTCTTATCCGCATTACTCACGAATGGCGCCGCATCCGTAATAAACAGGTTCTTCACGTCCCACGCTTGGCAATATTTGTTCAGCACTGACGTCTTGGGATCGTCCCCCATCTTGGTCGCGCCCACCTCATGAATAATTTCGCCGCCGCGCGAAATGCCCCAGTTATCGTCCTTGCCGGATTTGCTAGTGACCCTACCGCCCATCGTATGGATGATTTCCTGAAAGGTGTCCTGCATGTGTTTGGCTTGCAGAATTTCGTCCTCACTCCATTTGAAATGGAAGCGCAGGACCGGAATTCCCCATTCGTCCACCACCTGCGGATCAATCTCGCAATAGCTGTTGTCATTCGGGATCATCTCGCCGCGGCCCGAAAAGTACACTCCGCACCCGTAGAGTTTCCGTAAGTCACTCTTCAGGTTTTCGCCATAACCGCCGCCCAGAAATTCAGTCGCATATCCGCCGAGCGCGCCTGCTCCCGGCTGTTCTTTCCCGCCGCCGATCTCAATGTGATAACCGCGCGCGAACGGCATTTTGTTCGCCTTTTGCTCTTTGTAATTCCACCACGGCATGTAGAGGTGCATGCCTCCCACTCCGTCTTCATTCTGTGGCGGCAAGTCTTGCATGATCGGCAGAAATCCGCTCACCGCCGAGCCTACCGTGTCCATGATGTACTTGCCAACGAGCCCGTTCGTGTTAGCGATTCCGTTTGGAAATTGGCTGCTCTTCGAATTCAGCATGATGCGCGCAGTCTCGCAGCAACTCGCCGCCAGCACCACGATTTTTGCGCGAACTTCCACTTCCTGCCGCGTCTTCTTGTCTACGTAAGAAACTCCGGAAGCCAGCCCATCGTTTCCGACGGTTACCGCGCGCACCATTGCATTGGTCCGCACCTCAAAGCTCTGCGGAAACTTCTTTTGCGTCGGTATAATGTGCACTCCGGGCGAGTTGAAGTTAGCGTTCACTCCGCAGGACCGTCCGCATTGCGCGCAGTAATGGCATGCTGGCCTTCCGTTGTGCGGTTCAGTCAAAATTGCCAATCGCGACGGGATGCAGGGAATATTCAGCTTGTCACAACCCATTTTGATGAGTCGCTCATACCCGCGCGGCGCCGGTGGCGGAAGAAATTTACCGTCGGGAGTATTCTCCAGCCCTTCGTGCGAACCGAAAACCCCGATTAGTTCCTCTGCCTTGTCGTAATAAGGTGCCAGATCGTCATAAGTTATCGGCCAATCGAAGCCTTTCCCGTCGCGGGTGTACGGCTTGAAATCGTAAGGTCCCATGCGCAGCGAAATGCGCCCATAATGATTCGTGCGTCCGCCAAGCATGCGCGCCCGCCACCACATCCAGTCGGAACCGGGTGCATTGGTGTAAGGCTCGCCGGGCACCTCCCATCCGCCCACGGTGGTTGCATCAAAATAGCCCCAGGGTTTATAGTGAGTGCCTGCTCCTCGATGCGGAACCTGGTAGGGCCAGCCGAACATCTTGGAATCCTTCGTGCAGTCAAACCACGCGCCTGCTTCCAACATGCAAATGTTCGCGCCCGCATTTGCCAGCACATGCGCTGCTACTCCCCCGCCTGCGCCCGATCCTACAATTACGACGTCGTAAGTCTTGGGACTCGTCTGAACTTGGGCCATATTTGTTTCTTGTTTTAGATTACTCCCACGGGTACATACTGCGAGAGATAGCGTTTTGCCATGATGAAACCGATCTGAAACTGACTGCTGAAATCGGGGCCTGGATTTTCGTCAGCTCCATACAGCGGGTCTTCCTGCTCAATGCTCATGGCCCCCGTGTAACCAACGTCTTGTAACACGGTGAAGAATTCACGCCAGTTAATCGAACCCATGCCGGGAATCCGGTAGCGCCACCAGTGTGCTTTATTCACTGGGTCGATTCCGCCGGCTCTCAAAATTGGCCACATAATTTCCGTATCTTTCAAATGGACATCGTAAATTTTGTCGACAAAATCGCGTGCCGTCTGAATCGGGTCCATAAACTGCCGCACCAGGTGCGATGGATCATATTGCAGGCCAACATAAGGCGAATCACCAAAGCCCTTAAAAAGCGCCTCAAAGCCAACGGGGCTGGTTGCGATATTCGGGCTGTTCGGGTACGGCTCCCACAAAATCCGCACGTTGTTGCGCTGACAGGCCGGGAAATATTTCTCGGTGTAAACGCGCACGATTTCGTCAACTTGCTCTTGAAAACTCTTGGAGGGGTCTTTGCCGGAATTCGTGCCGATGTTGCGTACTCCGAGCTTGCCCGCCATATCAATGGCCTTGGCAAAGTACTCGTTTGTCGCAGTACGCCTCTCGGGATTTGCGTCGATGTGACTGCCATCGATCTGAAACGCTGAAACATGCATGCCCGCCTTCTCGATTGTCTGTTTCACCTCTTCGATCTTTGCGTCAGTTATCGTCATCGCATCGAGCTGCGAGCGGCGCCCCGCGCTCAAAATCATATTCGTGAAGCCCTGCGCTTTGGCAAACTCCACGTTGGCCGGCGTGTACTGGCCCAGCACGCCAAGCAGTGGCTTCCATTCTTTGTGTTTCTCCCGCTCAGGGCGAGGAGATGTCGACTGAGGCTTCGGTTCGGCGCGCAAAGCAGCGGCTGCCGCGAGTGAGCTCACGAGAGTTCGGCGTGTCATCGTTCGTTAGTGTATCCAGTCTCAATTTCCAAACCGGGTGCTAGCCTCAAGCGGAGAGGTCAAGCTTTTCAGCAACAAAATGGCCTCGCGGATGTCCGCATTCCGTTTTGCTTCATCCTTCTCCTCACGTTCAATGCTCAAGACGCCGCGATACCCAATTTCCTTCAACTTGGAAAGAAACGCCGGAACATCTACGCTGCCTTTGCCGAGCGGTTTCTCCACTCCCAATGCTTCTGGTTGATCCACCGGCGGCCAATCGCCATCTTTGCAGTGAACGGAAATAACATGCGTCCCAAGCACACCCAGGGCTTCTATCGGGTCTCCCGTACCGTACAAAATCATGTTCGCCGGATCGAAATTAATGCGTAGGTTCGGCCTCTCCACATCTTTGATAAATTTCAGAAGCACTTTGGCCGGCTCCTGGCCGGTCTCCAGCGTGAACGACTGTCCATTGCTTGAACAGTGGTCACAGATATCTCGTGCCACATCTCGAATGCCACGGTAGTCGGCGTGAGTTTCTTCATGAGGAATAAATCCAATGTGGCAAGCCACGCTGTCGATGCCAAGCACCCGCGCGACGTCTGATACTGCCTTCGTTCGTGCTACTCGCTCAGCTCTGAACTTTTCAGGCACCAACCCCACAGTCTTCTGCACGGTTGGAATGTCCTGATAATCCTCACCCGTATAGCTGCAAACGGCTGTGGTCGCAGTAAAGTGCTCGGCGGTAAGCGCTTCGTCCCAACTTTTCCCCGCGCCCTCGAGTGATAACTCTCCTGGAAAACCAAGCTGGCCAGCGCGCACGCCAAATGCCTTCACCTCTTGAAGTGTCTTCCGCGCGTCTTCTTTGGCCCAAAACATCAAGCCGATCTCGAGATCCTCTAGACCTAACATTCGATTGCCTCTCCTCTTGCCCGGGATTCTTTGAGTAAAACCGCCAGCTCGACAGCCTTTGCCGAATGCTGTGGCAAACACAGTTCCGGTTCGAGACCAGTCTCGCAGCACTTCACGAAATAAGCGGCCTCTTCATGGTACGCGTCGTTCTTCGGCACCGTGATTTCCAGCCGTCCCCGCCCTTCATTTAGAAATAGTCCATCAGGCGTCAATTCGAGTGAGGCTCGCTCCGTACCTGCTTGAAAATTCATCGAGAATGGCGTGCCCGGCGCAAACCATCCGCCTTCTATCTGCACATGTAAACCTTGCTCGTAACTCAGAGTCGCGCTAATGTTGTCTCCGCCGTCCAGAGACCTTGCTTCAACCCGGCTCGGCATACCGAACAGCATTAACGCCTGATCGATATCATGTATCAGTAAGTCCATGACGGCTCCGCCGCTGCGCTCTTCGACGGGCAGCCATTTGCTCCAGTCGGGCAGTCCACAGCTCCTCACAAACCGCGCGTGGTGCAGCTGACCATGCGGCGCTTCTTTCACAAATTGCTTCAGCGCCAGATACTCCGGCCAGAATCGCAGCACCTGTCCAATCATCAGGATCCGTCTGTTTCGCCGAGCCTGCTCGATCATTCGCTGGCAGCCGGCTACGCTAAGTGCCATAGGTTTTTCGCAGTACACATGCTTACCGGCCCCCATGGCTGCCTCTGCCACTACTTCGTGCAGGTCTGTTGGTAGACAGATATCAATGGCATCTAGCTCCGGATCGGCTGCCAGGTCTTGCCACTGCTTCCACTTGCGCATCGAGGAGAAATCGTACTTTGCTCCGACCTGGCCGAGATTTCCGCCCACGTGCGTTAGGTCGCCGCTGAGTACCCGCTCATCCGTAGAACAAATCGCCGCGACCTGCGCGCCCGCTATCTGCTGGAATGCCCGCAGATGCGTCGCACCCATAAAGCCCATTCCCACAATCCCAATTTGCACGACTGTATTGTACGAAGCAGCCGTACAAATTCGGTCACCAGATGATTTTGGCGGCGACCTGCAACTGGCGCGAACTGGTCGCGGTGCTGGTAATTACTCCCGCTGACCCAGACGGCGGAGCCGTTGCCGACGAAAACACAATCAGGTTCGGTGTCGTAAAATTCGCATGATTCAAAATATTAAACGCCTCACCCCGTAATTGCAGTGTCAATCGCTCGCGTATCTGTGTCGTTTTCATGAGCGACACGTCAAGCGTTGCCAGTCCCGGTCCAGTAAAAGAGTTTCGGCCTAAATTTCCGTAGGTACCATTGGGCGGGACAATAAAAGCGTTCGGATTGAAGTACTGGTTCGGGTTGCCTGTCACAATCGGGCCGCTGAAAGCTGGGTTAAGTGAGGGGCGCACGGGATTTGTTGTGTTGCCGTTGTTCGAAGGATTGAAGCTCAACTGCGGTGTGAAGGGAAAACCTGTGTTGTAGCTTTCAATTCCGTTGACAGACCAGCCCGAAACCAGAATTCTCTCGAAACCATGTGAATCGCCGAGCCACTTCTTCCCGCTCCCGAATGGCAATTGATAGATCCCGGTGACCGCAACCGTCTGGCGCAGATCGAATGTAGACGGCCCCCAGTCATTTCGAAGATCAGCCGTATTCTGCGCCAACCCCTGAGCATTCGCCGAGGCGCTTGCATTCAAAGTATCGCCATTATCGAGCGATTTGGACCAGGTGTACGACGTCCGGAAATCGAGCCCTGAAGCAAATCTTCGACGCAGATCCACTTCCATTGCGTTGAATGAACTGTTTCCTTGCGAAATCCATGCCCACGAACTGGCCAGCGCCGGATTCGCCAGCGGAGCACCGGGCCGGTTGTAAATTGTGCCCGCCGGATAAGTAGCAGGACATGGTAGAGCCGGACAAATGGTTGCAAAGGGCTGATTCAAGTCGGCGCTCAATATCTCGTGATATCCATGTGAGCCAACATAGCCGATCGAAAGAGACGTATTGTTCGTGAGCTGCTGTTGTAGTTTTACCGTCCAGGAGGCAACAGTAGGTGTGTAGAGATCCTGCGCGACGCCGGCCGGAGCGACTTTAGAAGTAGTCGGAATCTGTCCTGGATAAATCGGAAGACTGGATAACGGAAGATTGCTCAAAGTGACACTCGTGTTGAAGGGCGCGTTCTGATCCAATCGGTAACTCAGTGCATCTTGCAAGTCGTTGTATAAGCCGAACCCTCCGCGTATCACGGTCTTGCTGGAATCACCAGGCGACCAGGCAAACCCCACGCGTGGTTGCGGCAGAAACTTTGCCCGGTTCACCGTAAAGGCTGAAGACGAAATTTGTGGCTGTGTTTCCAATGCGCCATTCGGGCCATAAATAAAGTTTGAAGCTCTTCCTGTCACCTCATTCCATCCATTCGTTGACTCCTGCCGGAAACCCAGCGAAACAGTGAAATGCGGTGTGAGCCGAATGTTGTCCTGCGCAAACCAGGCGCCTTCCCAGGAGCGCCAACCCAGCGGCGTAGGCGAAGGTACGGCCGTAAAGGTCGTTACTGTCCCCTCCAGGAAACTAGCCAGATTCGAAAAAGTAGCCTGCCCGTACTGACCCAAAGCTAATTCGTCATTCGACTGCACCCGCTGCAGCCAGCCGCCCACCGTAATTTGGTGCGGACCTTTCACAATCGACAATTGATCCTGATACGTGAAAAGGTTGCGAGTTGCAAACAGGTGGCTGCCATTATTGCTTCCGGCCATCGTGATTGAACTCGAAGTATTCGGCGTAGCACTTCCGCCGATCACGAGAGCTCCCACTTGGTTTGCTCCGACGAAACCGGGAACATCTACCGTCGATTCGCCCGTATAGAAATAGCTCGCTCGCGAAAAACCCGCGCTTGCTGTATTCAGTAGATTCGAAGAAAAGATGTGAGTCTCTCGTAGGGTCGCTACCTGCTCGCGCAAACTCTCGATGTCGAGCGCATACGGATTTGCCGTAGGCGTATTATCTGCGCTGTCGTCCACTGTGTAGCTCGCTGCGAGTGTGTCGCGTGTAGAGAAAACCTGATCCAGGCGGGTTGTTCCAAAATCTTCCCGAATCGTCTGTTTCGGCGTGCTGAATGCCTCGGCGATTCCTCCGCTGTTGAGTGGTGAGTTCGGGCTTTGCACGGGCCACAAGGTAAGCAACTGCTGCACGCGCGGCGAGAGGGCGATTTGCTCTCCGGTAGGCAGAATCCCCGCGCGAGCGTTGTTATCCGGTACCAGAGTTACATCGCTCAACCGGAGATTCTGGCGGAAGCCTTCATAGTCGCCGAATATAAAGGTGTGGTTTGGTACGACCGCTCCGCCCAAAGAACCCCCAAATTGGTTCCGCTGAAACTGCGGCGCCGACTTCTGGTCAAAAAAGTTGCGCGCGTCGAAAGCGCTATTTCGCAAAAACTCGTAAGCTGACCCATGAAATTCATTGGTTCCCGAGCGGTCAACGATCAGCACCTGTGCACCTGGCCGCTTTCCATACTCCGCTGTATAGAAATCAGTCAGCACATTGAACTCGCGAATTGCGTCCACGCCTAGCAACTCGCCGCTTGTGCCACTTGGGGTCATACTGATTTCCGCCGATCCTGTGTATTCAATCCCATCCACTAGAAAAAGATTTTCTTGTGGACGGCGTCCCGAAACCGCAAACATGTTGCCGATCGCTGAGTTCGAAATGCCCGGTGTGTTGTTGGTTTTCTCGCTTGTGTAGTTCGCGACGCCGGGATTCAAAGTGAGCAGCTGATCATAGCTTCTGCCATTCAACGGAAGATCTCGCACTTGCTGCCCGTCGACCAGTCCCGCAGTTTGATCGAGAACTGGCGCGACCATCGGCGCATTTTCCGTTACAACGATCGTGTTGCTGGTCACACCTATGGTCAGGTCTACTGGCAGGAAGGCTGCCTGATTGACTGCCAGGGTTACACCTTTATGCACCAGTTTCTGGAAACCGGACTTTTCCACGGAAAGTTCGTAAATACCCGGTGTGAGTTGCAGGAAAGTATAAGAGCCGGTGCCGTTCGTAATGCTTTCGCGGCGCGCATCCGACTCGCTGTTCGTCAGCGTCACTGCCGCGCCGCTGACTACTGCGCCTGACGGGTCTGAAATTACGCCTGCAATCGAGGCGGTTTGTTGTGCGTTCAATCCGTTTGGAAGTAATGCAGCGGTAATGGTCAGAAAGCAAAGCGCGCGTAAGCTGGGCATGTGTAATGTATGTAAGACTTATGTTCAGGATATAAGACACTGAGAGAGTGACTGTGAAGATCCAGCGAGATCCGTCGTTATCAAAGGTGAAGGCTCTTCGCTTAGAGCGCGGCTTCTCTGCTGCTGAGTTGGCGGCGGCGGTCGGCATGTCGCGTCAAACGGTTCACGCCATCGAGAACGGTAGCTTCGTGCCGAACACTTTGGTAGCGCTTAAACTGGCGAAATGCTTGTCCGTATCCGTCGAGGAACTGTTCTCTTTGCCGGAGGATGCTGTTTCTACTCGCGTCCCGGCCGAGCGCCTTTCGATTGAAGGACGCTCTTCGGGAAAAGACCAGCTAGTCAGACTCGCCGATGCGCCCACTGGCAAATTGGCCATTCCGGTTTCGGCCGTGTTTAGCTTTCTGCCTCGAGCGGACGGCGTCAATGTGGGCCGATCCGTCATTCCTTTCGCAAGCACATCAAAGGCCAAATCTTCTTCTCAGCTTTTGCTCGCGGGTTGCGATCCGGCTTTATCGCTGTTGGCCGATATGGCCGCTCGGCAAGGCGTAGAGCTGATTCTGATTCCGGCCTCAAGCCGACAGGCCCTTCATCTTCTCTGGCAGAAAAAGATCCACATCGCCGGGTGCCACCTGTTGGACACTAAAACCCGGCAGTTTAATCTGCCCGACGTAAGAAGGCGGTTTCCAAAAGGCGCCCCCCGTGTCGTTACCTTTGCCTCTTGGCAAACAGGGCTTGTTTCCGCTCCAAATACACGCCGCAAGCTTCGTTCTGTAGCTGATCTCGCCTCCGCTCGCGTTAGATTTGTCAATCGCGAGAAGGGCTCGGGCTGTCGGGCGCAATTTGATCTTGCGTTGAAAGCTGCGGGGCTTCCGTCATCGAGTGTTTCTGGTTACCATCACATTGCCTATGGCCACCTGTCGGCCGCCCAGAACGTAGCGAACGGATCGGCTGATTGTTGTTTTGCGAACCTTGCCGCTGCCCGTTGCTATGGCCTTGCCTTTGAGCCGCTTCAAACGGAACGTTTCGACCTGATCATTCCGCAACCAGTGATGCAGATGCAAAGTGCTCAGAAAATAGCGAACTTGCTGGCCAGCGCAGTGTTTCGAAACACCCTGGCCACATTCGCCGGCTACGACACTTCGTGCACTGGCGAGTTACTCACTCTTAAGTAGCCGCCGGCACGCCGCTTACCGCCTCTTTGCCGAGTATTACTTCATCTGTAAGTACTGTGAATTTCTTGAGCTTTATATTGCCAAAGGACGTCGTTATGGCCACGTCCGCCGCGTCTCGTCCCACGGCCATCAGTACGCGTCCGATTCTCGGCTTATTGTGCCGGGCGTCAAACGTCCACCAGCGATCTTCCAAATAAACCTCGAACCATGCGCTAAAATCCATCGGATCCGGTGAAGCCGGGACCCCAATATCGCCCAAATATCCTGTAACGTAGCGCGCCGGAATGTTCAAACACCGGCAGAAGGTGACAGCCAGGTGTTGAAAATCCCGGCACACTCCCAATCGTTCAGTATAGACATCCAACGCCGTTTTGGTGGAACGTGCAAAGCTATACCCAAAAGTCACTTTTTGATTGACCCAGTCACAGATCGCCTGCACGCGCCCCCAACCCGGTGTGATGTGGCCAAACAATTCGACCGCAGTGTTCGAAAGTAGATCGACTTCGCAATAGCGGCTTGCCAGCAAGAACCGCAGCGTCTCTGTTGGCAAGTCCTCGACCGGAATCTCCCGCGCGCTGAAATTTGCCGCCTGGGGCACCCCGGGGTCTTCAATAAGTGTCGAGTTACGCAATTCCAAAAGTCCTGCCGGAGCTACAAACCGGCAGCAATGGTTTCCGAAGCTGTCTTCATATTTGTCGATCTTGATCTCGGGAATTGCCCTCAGCTCGTCTGGTTCCCGTAGATCCGGCACCCGAGAGGAATGCACATTCAGCAGGGCGACCATCGGAACCGGGCACGCTGCCTCAAATCGAATGTCGTAGCCAAGGCGGATTAGCATCCTTAATACTCGCTCCCAGAAATCGCTATTTTCTTCTGCCGATCTGCTTACAGGGCAGGGGACCGACTTGAGTCCTGTTCAGCGTATTCCGACAGTGTAACGGACTTGTCATCTCCAATTACAGGAAATCCGACTTGCCACAATAGAACATCAGATTGAAAGTTCGAGGAGGTACATGACATATTGTCTCGGAATCGTGACTGATGAAGGCCTGGTGATGGCGTCCGATTCGCGAACCAACGCCGGCTTTGACCAAGTGAACGTGTGCAGGAAAATGCATTATTTCGTTCATCCCGGCGAGCGCGTCTTCGTTATTCTGTCGAGTGGTAGTCTCTCAATCAGCCAATCCGTAATTACTCTCCTGCGTAAGGATTTCGATAACGGTGAGGGACTTGCTAAAGCTGAATCCCTTTACCAGGGGGCCCGCATCGTGGGTGAGTATGTTCGCCGGATCTCCGATATCGATCGCGCCGCGCTCGAGCGCGACCAATTCAATTTCAATGTCCACCTTCTTCTCGGTGGCCAGGTCAAAGGGGAACCTCCCAGCCTGTACTTGATCTATCCGCAAGGCAATCCGTTGCGAGCCACGGAAGATTCACCGTACTTGCAACTCGGCGAGTGCAAATACGGCCGTCCCATCCTCGATCGTGGTATCGAAGCTGCAACCTCGCTGGAAGTGGCCGCCAAATACGCCCTATTGTCTTTCGACGCTACTATTCGCTCCAACGTCACCGTCGGGCCCCCCGTGGACATTTTGCTCTATCGCAAGGATAGCCTCAGTCTCGATCAGTATCGCCGCTTCGCAGCCGCCGATCAGGATCTCCTCACCATTCATTCTTCCTGGGAACAATCCCTGCGCCGGGCCGTCGAGCAACTGCCCGAGATCGAATTCCGGAAACCGCCGCCTCTCGAATCCATCTGATCGTCTGTTTATGACGCATTGGTTAATTCACTAAAAGGTATACTCGACATATTCAAGACCGGGTTCAATTCCAAGTTTGAAGAGTGGTCCCGATTCGCGATCTCTCGTGAAAGATGGCAACGCCCTCATCAATTGGTCAGCGCGGAATTCCCGAACCGTTCTCTGAATACGAGCTGGGCGTGGCCTACGATGAGATGTTTCGGCCCAATGGCCGTCCACGCTCGCATTATCGGGCGCTCTTCTCGCGCCTCCTCAGTCTCCCCGCCGGCGAGTTGCGCCGCTTTAAGCAGGAGGCCGACGTCTCGTTCTTCAATCAGGGCATCACTTTCACGGTTTACGGCCGCCAGGAAGGTACCGAGCGTATATTCCCGCATGACCTTTTACCTCGCATCATCCCTTGCGCCGAATGGGAAAAAATCGAGCGCGGGCTGACCCAACGCATCATCGCGCTGAATCTCTTTCTCAAAGACATCTATCACGAGCGAAAAATTCTCAAAGACGGAGTCATCCCAGGCGAAGCGATCTACACCTGCCGGCATTTCCGCCGCCAGATGCGTGGCGTAAAAGTCCCGCGTGATGTCTATGTAAGTGTGTGTGGAACCGATTTGATCCGCATGCCGGACGGCGAGTTCGTGGTTCTGGAAGACAATCTCCGTGTGCCTAGCGGCGTTTCCTATATGCTTACTAGCCGTAAGGTCATGAAGCAGACCTTCCCGGTTCTCTTCCGCAAGTACGGTGTGAAACCGATTGAGCATTACAGTCAAGCCCTTCTGGCCACCTTGCGCTCGCTTGCCCCGGAAGGCCGCTCCAATCCCACAATTGTTCTTCTCACGCCAGGCGTTTACAATTCCGCTTATTTCGAGCACACTTATCTTGCTCGGCAGATGGGCATCGAGATGGTTGAAGGCCGTGACCTGGTCGTCCATGACAACTTCGTGTATATGCGCACCACGTCTGGCTTGCAGCGAGTCGATGTCATCTACCGGCGGGTCGATGACGATTTCCTCGACCCGCTAGCGTTTCGCGCTGATTCTGCTCTCGGCGCTGCGGGTATCTTCAACGCCTATAGCGCCGGCAACGTGGTGCTGGCAAATGCGCTAGGCACCGGCGTGGCTGATGATAAGGCGATTTACGCCTACCTGCCGCGCATCATCAAGTACTATCTCGGGGAGGACCCTATTCTGAACAATGTTGAAACACTTCTCATGACGGAGGGTCTTGCCCGCTCTCACGTTTGTGAAAATCTCCATCAATATGTTGTTAAGGCAGTGGGCGAATCGGGCGGGTATGGCATGCTGATCGGTCCTCATAGTTCGGCCGAGCAGCGCGAAGAATTCCGCCTCCGCATCCTGCAGGATCCCCGGAATTACATTGCCCAACCCACTCTCTCGCTTTCCACTGCACCCTGTTTCGTTGACGAAAGCCGCGTCGAACCCCGCCACGTTGATCTCCGGCCGTACGTACTTTTCGGCGAAAAGGTCACCATTGTTCCCGGCGGCCTCACGCGAGTTGCTCTTCGCAAAGGCTCGCTCGTCGTCAACTCTTCACAAGGCGGCGGTTCGAAAGATACTTGGGTCCTGCAAAACTGAATGGCACTTCTCTCAATTCGCGATAATTCAAGGTATTAAGCATGCTCTCGCGGGTCGCCGACAGTCTCTATTGGATGAGTCGTTACTTTGAACGCGCCGATCATAACGCGCGCGTTCTCGACGCCAATTACAACCTGATGCTCAACCCGTCCAAAGTCTCAACCGAACAGCGATGGCAGCGCATTACCGCCAGCCTGGGCCTTGGCGCCGAAGCCACCGAACTTGAGCCGATGGCCGCCATGATCAAGCTCATTTCAGATTCGCAGATTCGTTCCTCTATCGTCTCTTGCATCAGCAGCGCTCGCGAAAACGCCAGTCAGGTCCGGGAACAGATTAGCTCGGAGATGTGGGAGCAGCTGAATCAGCTTTATCACGAGGTGTCCCATTCGGCTTCTAACCTCGGCCCGCGCGCCGAACCCCAGCGCTTCATCTCTGTCATCCGCGAAGGCTCATATATTTTCCATGGCGTCACCCACGCCACCATGAACCACGGTGAAGCTTGGCAATTTATCCGGCTGGGGCGTTATCTCGAACGCGCCGGCGCGCTACCCAGCTTGTTGGATGCCGTCTTCTGCGCCTCCAGTGGTGCTGATGATCTCGATTGGGTCGGGCTTCTTTCCAGCTGTTCCGCCTTCGAAGCGTATTGCAAGGTCTACACTGCCGATCTGAAACCCGAGCGCGTTGCCGAGTTCCTGCTGCTCAACCCCGAATTTCCTTACACCGTTCGTTTCTCTACCGAAGAAATGCAAATGGCGCTGGAAGCCATCGCGCGCTCTTCCTCCACCCGCAAAGGAGCCCACATTGAGAAGATTATCGGACGTCTTCGCTCTTCCCTCGCCTACGCTCAAATTGACGACATCATGTCCAAAGACTTCCAGCGCTTTCTTCGCAGCATCACCGAACAATGCAATAGCCTGCACGCGGCATTGCACGAAATCTATATCGAGTACCCGGTCCAATCCGCTTTTGAGGCCTGATGTTCTACGCTATTCGCCACTTTACTCGTTACCGCTATAGTCGTCCGGTATGGGAAAGTAATATGGAGGTGCGCATGCATCCCCGCAGCGAAAATACCCAGCGCTGCTTCACTTTCCAACTTTCGATCAGCCCGCGCGCCCGCATCTTCTCATACACCGACCATAGCGGCAACATGGTTCACCATTTTGACGTTCCGGAGCAGCACAGCTATCTCACGATCATTGCCGACTCTCTCGTCGACGTCGATCCACCCGATGATCTCCCCAATAAACTCGGCTCCAATTGCTGGGCTGAACTGGACCGCCTCATAGAGCGCGAAGATTACTGGGACATGCTCATGCCCAGCCATTTCGCGCGCACCTCGCCTGAACTCGAAGAATTCGCTAAAGAGCTGGGTGTCGATCAGCGCCGCGCCGAAGATCCGCTCTCTTTGGTCGGTCGTCTAAACGATGAGCTCTACGAGAAGTTTTCCTACGTTAAGGCAAGCACCAGCGTTGATTCACCCATTGAACATGCACTTCGCTCGCGGCAAGGTGTCTGTCAGGATTTCGCCCACATCATGATCTCGTTATTGCGCAATATCCGGATCCCTTGCCGATACGTGAGCGGTTATCTCTACCACGATTCGCTGCACGAAGACCGGTCTGCGGAAGGCGCCACCCACGCCTGGATCGAAGCCATGCTCCCCGAATTGGGCTGGGTAGGTTTCGATCCCACGAATCGATTGCTCGCCGGAGAACGCCACATCCGAACCGCTATCGGCCGCGACTATGCCGATGTCTCACCAACCATAGGCACCATGAAGGGGCGCGCGCAGACTGAATTGCAGGTGCGTGTCCGAGTCACTCCTTCAGAGGCCGTTCTTCCGCCCGATCAGGAATTCGCCGCCGATCAGGAGTGGTCGCGTTTCCTCGCCACCGACCAGGAAGCCGAGCTGATCCACGCACAGCAGCAACAGCAACAATAGGGCCGCCTATAATCGGCCTAGACGGCTGTAGAGTTGGTACTCCGCCTCAATCTGGTCCAGCAAAAAACGCTCACGCCTGCTCTCCCGTCGCCGCTCCGCCAGCTCAAAAATTACAATCAAGCTGGCGAACAAAAGTGCGACACCTAGCAGCAAATCTCCTAAATCCAATACGCTCAGTCCAGCCATTCAGCTTAATTGAACCTTTCGCCGGGAAGATGCGTCTTTACGGGTTTCGGAATCTCGCATGTCCGCGCCCCATACGGTTTACACAATATCACCATCGCCCGACTCCACGCTTGCCGTCGAAACCAGGAAGGCCGGTCTCAAGAAAGAGAAGCACCTCTTTATCTTCGAGCGATTCAGCGGCACCCTGGTTTATGATCCCGAGCGGCCTCTCGATACCACCCTCAACCTTCTCATCGATGCGCGCAGTGTCCTCTGCCGCGATCGCTCCCAAAAGCCCAAACGTGCGGCAACGCTAACCCGGTTTGCCGCCGACCAAGCGCTCGCCACCTCCCGCTACCCCGAAATTCAACTTGCCTCCAAGCGTTTTGTTGCCAAGCCGCTCCGCGGATTTGTCGCGGAGGCATCTCTGCACCTCCACGGCGTCGAGCATCCCATCAAGGCCAATATCGGTTTCGGTGTCCGCAAAAATGACCGAATTCAGATCGATGCCGATGCTGCTCTCTGCCTTAGTCAGTTTGGCATCCCGCGTCCGTCCTCACTATTCGGTTTGATTCACACGGAAGACGAAATTGTGCTGCACGCTCTCATTTGGGGCGTGGCTTCTCATAATAACCAAGGTTGAACTGCCCTCAACACTTTCTCGACTGATTCTTCCAGTGTCTCCTGGCCGCCATGGCACTCTACCTCCGGATGCAACGGCGCTTCGTATGGGTCGTCCACTCCGGTCATTCCCCGTAACTCTCCTGCATGCGCCCGCTTGTAGAGGCCTTTCGCATCGCGCCGTTCGCAAATTTCCAGCGGCGTATTCACAAATACCTCGACAAAACGCCCAATCCGCTGCCGCGCGTTTTGCCTTGCTTCCCTGTAAGGCGAAATGGCCGAGACCAGCACCACCACTCCGTGCCGCGTCAGCAAGTCCGCCACGTAGGCGATGCGTCTGATGTTTTCGTCCCGATCTTCTTTGCTAAACCCTAATTCGTGACACAAACTGCGCCGCACTTCATCGCCGTCCAACATTTCGACGCGTATTCCCCGCGCCACCAATTGCCTGCAAACCGCTTGGCTCAAGGTTGTTTTGCCGGCAGAACTAAGACCCGTAAGCCAAATTGTCAGCCCGCCTTGTCCGTTAGGTGAGATGTGCTTCATCTCACCTGATTCTCGCAACTACCAAAATCCGCTATATCGGTATTTCCAAAGAGGGTCAGGGGCACGTCCCGAGCCCTACGTCGTCAAAGCCGACGTGCAGAACTTGCATTTGCGAGCAGCTAAGGGGACTTCGCTCAAGCACTCCGGGCATGTCTTCGTCGTGGGGGCGGGAGGAGGTTCGCTGTGTTTCAAACGCCCCATCAGCTTGGTCATGGGGAGTACCACGAAGAAATAAACTGCGGCGCCAATCAGGATGAAAGAAATCAACTGATTGATGAAGTCTCCGATTGGAAACTGACTCTTATTAATGGTGAAAGCAACTCTGGAGAAATCCGGTTTCCCGCCCACAGCTGCTATTAAAGGTGTCAGTAGATCCTTCACGAGAGCCGTAACCACTGCTCCGAAAGCAGCGCCCATTACCACGGCAACTGCCAGATCGACGACGTTGCCCCTCAACATGAACTGCTTGAATCCGTTAAGCATTTCTCTAATGTAGTAGATTTCCTGAAATCAAGTACCCGCTGGCTTCCCAGTACTTTGCCGCCTGGAAGCGGGCGCACTTTCAGTCTAAGCAGAGTCGAACCCATCCTCCTCGGCTCTGGTCTGCTATATGGTACTTAATGACATCTACTCAGCTGCCGGCTGTGGTTCGAAGGGTTGCGCGCTGCGCCCAAATCCTTTTTTGCCTGTTTTTTCTGCGTTTTACTCTTCATGCCGATGACGTTAAAAACGATCACGCCAACACCCCGGCTGCCCCTGCTAAAACAACTCTTTCGCCGCTACCCCCGCCCGCGCACGTGGAACAGAGTGTGCAACTCGATGGTAAAGCCCTTCATTACACTGTCACCATCGGTTCTTTGCCGGTACAGGATAAAGATGCGCATCCCGCTGGCGACGTGGTCTACACTGCGTATACTATCCCGGGCAAAGACCGGCCCGTCACCTTCGCGCTGAATGGCGGACCGGGCGCAGCCTCCGTTTACCTGAATCTCGGCGCCATCGGCCCCAAGCACGTGCCCTTCGGCAGTCAAGGCAACAGCCCGTCTGATCCCGCTACATTAGTCGACAATCCCGGCACGTGGCTCGATTTCACCGATCTGGTCTTTATCGATCCCATCGGCACCGGTTTCAGCCGCTCGCTTGTTCCGGAAGATCAGGCTAAGAAGCTCTTCTACAGCACTACTCCCGACATCCAATACCTGTCCCGGATAATTTACACGTGGCTGGTCAAGAACGAGCGCCTTGCCTCGAGAAAATATCTGGTAGGCGAAAGCTATGGCGGTTTTCGCGGTCCTCGCATCACGCACTATCTGCAAACCCAACTAGGGGTCGCGATGAACGGGGTAGTGCTTGTCTCGCCTTACCTCAACCCGTCAATCGATGACAACCGCGATCTTTCCCCCATTCCCTGGATGATGACTCTTCCGTCCATCACAGCCGCCTATCTGGAACGCCATGATCGCTTGACGCAACAACAGATGGAATCGGTGATCAACTATACGCGTGGCGAATACGCCACCGATCTGTTAAAGGGCCACTCTGATCCTGAAGCCACGCCTCGTATCGTCAAACGCGTCACTGAAATGACCGGACTCGATCCCGCTTTCGTCAAACAATCTGGCGGACGCCTCGAGACGCAGGCTTTCCTGCGTGAGGAATTTCGCGAAGAAGGCCGATTAGGCAGCCGCTACGACCCCAATGTCACTGCTTGGGATCCGTTCCCCTACGATCCTCAACAGCGTACGAACGATCCACTCCTAGAAAGCATCATCGCTCCAACCACAACCGCGATGGTAGATTTCGTCACGCGTGTTGTCGGCTGGAAAGTGGATGCGCGTTACAACGCGCTCAGCGAGGAAGTGGCTCGTCTCTGGGATGGCGGCGAAGATCTGCAGAAGGGTGCGGCCGGGCAATTGCGCGAATCGGTCGCCACTGATCCCAAGCTACGCGTACTTATAGTCCACGGCTGGGACGATCTGTCGTGCCCTTTTATGGGTTCCATTCTCACCGTCGATCAAATGCCTATCATGGGTGATCAATCGCGCGTGCAAGTTAAAGAATATCCGGGCGGCCACATGTTCTACACTCGCCCGGCCAGTCAATCCATGCTGCGCAAGGACGTTGTCGAAATGTACAGCCGCCACTAAATTTTTGTGAGACGACTCTATCTGCGCGAGGTCTCAGCCTTTCTCTTTCGATCAGCACGATCTACGTCCACAACATCCGATCGCCGCAGCTGCTCGCGGGCGCGTGTCCAAATGCCGCGGACGGCCACGGTCTCAACCGGCATGCGACGGCCGGCCATGTGAACCATCTTCACGTGACCTTCGCTCCGGTTGACTCATATATCTCGACGGCGGCATTTCCATTTTGAAGTCTGTTTATCTGTGGCTCCGAAAGCATCCAGCAGTATACTTGACCTGAAGAAATTTTCCAAAATGTGAGAAAGGCTCTCTTAGTTTTTGCTCGAACTCGGCATCGCTCTCACTCCCTCGCGCCTTCCCGGCTCGTTCCCGCGAGTCGATCTCCGACCCACTACCCGGGTAGGAATCGTCAGGCGCTGCGGCGGCAGCGTAGGCGTGTCCAACCTTCGCAGCACAAATTCGGCCAGGTGCTTTCCCAATTCCTCTGGAAACTCCTGCACGCTGGTTAGCGGCGGGTCCATCAGGGCGGCTTCGCTATCGTTAAATCCCGCCACGCTTACGTCTTCTGGGATTCTCAGTCCCGCCTGCCGCACTGCCTCGTACACGCCTCTCGCAATCTGGTCCGATCCGGCAAAGATCGCGGTCATCGGTTCCCGCCGTGACAGAATCGACCGTGTCGCGAGATAACCTAGCTGCCGGTCGTCGGAGTGAATTTCGCTCATTTTCGGTTCCAGCCCTGCCTGTGTCATAGCGCGCCTGTAACCTTGCGAGCAGCGTTCGTACCACGGCAGGCTGATGTCCCCGACAAACCAAATATGACGATGTCCCTCACCCGCTAATTGCGTCGTCAGGTCGTATGCCCCTTGAACGTCATCCGAATACACCGCATCATATTCCTCGCCATTCGTGTCCCCCAGAACGTTATTCCCTAGTACCGCGAACGGGATTCCACGCTCCTTCAAGGCCGTTAGCATATTGCGCGAATTCGTCCCGCCGAGTATCATCGCCTGCACGATGCCTTGCTTCAGCACCTTGGGCAGGTGCAACTCCTTTGAAGGAACGCTAGCCGGATAGCGATGCGACATAAACAGCAGTTCTTTCTCTCGGGATGCGCAATAGGCCTCCGATCCGAACAAAATTCTCGCTTGAAAATTGTGTACCAAGTCGCGATTCGCCAGCATAAAACCGATGATGTTCGGCTTCTCGCCGCGTTTTTTTTCCAGATCCACGCCCAGCTGGTTTGCCGTCTTCTCCACCCGTGCCCGAATCCCCGGATCCACGCTTGCTAGTCCTTTGGCAACCCGGGACACGGTCGCCGGACTGACATTCGCCGCTTTTGCAACGTCTTTAAAACGAGTTTGTTTTTTCATGCAGAGTAGACGTTTCGGTCTTTGCGATCCTTGGTTTCAGTCCAGCACGCCGATCGGCGCTTGTCAAGAAAGATTTCTCTAAACGAAACCCCGTACATATGGTGCGTCCAAGCGATAGAATCCCGGTGTGCGTGATTGGCGTAGAGGCGATCTTTACCTGCAAGCTCATCCCATCGACAATGTCGGGATTATCGTAGATCCCGATGGCGCCGCTCAAGGAAGCGCGAGTCCATCCGGACTGGTTGCCCGCGAGCTGATTCCGCAATCTCACAAAATAGCCCTGTCCCCGTTGGAAGCTGGAATGCCTGTCCTGCGTTATGGTCACGCGATCGGCTACGTTAACCGCTCCATCCGGCCGGGCTCCTGGGTGCGCGAGGAAATGATCGATCTCCCGCGTCTCCCTTCTCTCGATGATCTCCCTCTTGCGACGAATGTGCCGCCTCCGCTGCCGGCTCTTCTCGATTATTCCTTCGACGGTTTTCCCAATTCCGACGGAGCGGCCGGCACCAAAAACATTCTTGGCCTCGCGACTACGGTGCAGTGTGTTGCTCCCACTGTCGACTACGCGGTGAAATGCATTAAAGCGGAGCTCTTGCCCCGTTTTTCGAACGTCGACGACGTAGTCGCGCTCACTCATGGCTACGGTTGCGGCGTCGCGATCGATGCGGCGGCGGCCACCATCCCAATTCAAACTCTAAAAAACATCAGCCTACACGCCAACCTCGCCGGCCAACCGCTGATCGTGAGCCTCGGTTGCGAAAAGTTACAACCCGCTCGTCTATTCCGTTCCGATCTCCCCGTCCTCGAAGATCTCCATGTAATCCGTCTTCAAGACCAACATGGTTTCGCTGAGAGTATCGCGGCCATCATGCGCGCCGCCGAAAAACATCTGGAAATCTTGCAACGCCGCCGTCGTCAGCCCTGTCCCGTATCGAATTTGATCGTCGGCTTGCAATGCGGCGGCAGCGATGCATTCTCCGGTATCACCTGCAATCCCGCCGTCGGTTTCGCCGCCGATCTTCTCGTGCGGGCCGGCGCGGCGGTACTCTTTTCCGAAGTCACCGAGGTCCGCGATGCCGTCCATCTGCTGACCCCTCGCGCTGTCAACCGTTCTGTCGGCTGTGCCTTGCTGCGCGAAATGCGCTGGTACGACGATTACCTTTCGTCAGGCGGTGCGGACCGCAGCGCCAATCCTACGCCCGGCAACAAACGGGGTGGCCTCGCCAATGTAGTAGAAAAGGCCCTAGGTTCTATTGCCAAGGCCGGATCGACTGCGATCATGGACGTTGCCAGTCACGGTGAAAAGGTGCGCGCTAAAGGTCTGGTGTTCGCGGCCACTCCTGCCAGTGACTTCATCTGCGGCACCCAGCAACTCGCCTCCATGAATCTCCACGTCTTCACCACCGGCGAAGGCAGTCCCTATGGGCTTTCTCTCGTGCCCGTCGTCAAAGTCTCGTCACGCAGCGCTCTCGCCGAAAAGTGGCACGATCTGATCGACATCGATGCCGGACGTATTGCAACTGGCGAAGCCACCGTCGAACAAGTCGGTTGGGAAATCTTTCACTTCATACTCGACGTCGCCAGTGGACGCAAAAAAACTTGGGCCGACCATTGGGGCTTAAGCAATGCTTTGATACCGTTTAATCCCGGACCCATCACCTAATCGCATGAATCGCCGAACCTTCTCGAGACTCGCCGCGCTCTCGCTCGCAACGCCCGCGATCTCCTCCGCCGCGCCTGGCCGCATGAAGCTTGGCACCCAACATGGCTCTACTGATGAAATCCTGCGCACTGTGTCGGCGCTTGGCGTCACGCACATCTGCAGCACCCTGCCCTCTGCAAAACTCGATGAAGCTTGGTCGGTTGGAAGTCTTACCCGCTTGCGTGAGCGAGTCGAGTCGTTCGGTCTCACACTTGAGGCGGTCCCCTTACCCTTGAGTTCGAGCGCCATCGCCAAATCGGAAATGCCGAGCATCATGCTCGGCCAAAGCCCTCAGCGCGACCGTGACATCGATGCGATCTGTCGAATGATCGAAAACTCGTCGCGCGCCGGCATCCCGATTCTCAAGTACAACCTCACCATCCTCGGTGTTGTGCGCAGCGGTCGAACGCCGGGCCGTGGTGGTTCCAGCTATAGTACCTTCAATTACGACCGCGCGAAACAGGACACCTCGCTTACCGAGGCAGGCCCAGTATCCGGCGATCTCATGTGGGAACGCATCACCTACTTCCTCCAGCGCGTCGTCCCCGTTGCCGAACAAAACAAAGTCCGTCTCGCCTGCCATCCTCACGACCCCGGCATGGCCGAACCCGCCGGTTATCGCGGTGTGCATCGCGTTCTTGGAAGTGTTGACGGCTTAAAGCGCTTCGTTGAAATTCAAGCCAGCCCCTACCATGGCTTGAACTTCTGCCAAGGCACCATATCTGAGATGCTGCCCGATCCCGCTCATCAGATCTTCGACGTCATCCGCTACTTCGGCTCTCGAAAAAAGATCTTCAACGTCCACTTCCGCAACATCCACGGCGGCTTCCTGAACTTCCAGGAAACCTTTCCTGACTGCGGCGATGTCAACATGCTCGAGGCAATTCGCGTCTATAAAGAGGTGGGCTACGACGGCATGCTGATGCCCGATCACGTTCCCGTTATCGCGGGCGACGAAAGCGGCCGACAGGCGTTTGCTTTCGCCTTCGGTTACATCCGCGGACTTATGCAAGCGGCGAATGCCTGATGCGCCAGCAAACGCTTCGCTGGTCTATTATCTCGCTTCTGTGCCTGGCTTTCATCGTCGCCTATTTCGATCGGCAGAACTTTTCGCTCGTTCTCACCGATCACGCTTTCAACAGCTTCTTCCATCTATCCGACAATAGCCGCGGGCTGCTCAATTCCGCCTTTTTCTGGAGCTACGCCGCTTTCCAGATTCCCGCCGGCTGGCTCGTGGATCGCTACGGCGTAAAGCGACCGTTCGCTATCGGCTTCGGTTTGTGGAGCCTGCTCGCGGGCTGCACCGCCTGGGCGAATTCCGCTAGCCAACTTTTCACTCTCCGTTTTCTTCTCGGAGCGGGGGAGGCTATCAACACGCCCGCCGGCATGCGCTGGATTCGCTTCAATGTCGAGGATCGCAAGCATGGTTTCGTCATGGGCCTCTATCAGGCAGCCGCAAAGATCGGACCCGCCATCGGCGCCCCGCTCACCGTCGGCTTGATCCTCGCGTATGGCTGGCGCTCTATGTTCGTCATCATCGGCTTCGGCTCACTCCTCTGGCTCGTGCCTTGGCTCCTCCTGCTGCCCGCCGACCATCCCACGCTTACTCACAGAGACGGCAAAACTCCCGAAGCCGATCCTCTCTCTTTCGCTCAACTCATGAGCAACCGTGTCATGTGGGGCATCATCATCGGCGCATTCTGTTATAACTACTTCAACTATTTCTGCCTCACCTGGCTCCCCGCCTACTTCGCCGAAAGTCGCGGGCTCTCGCTCAAAGCCACCGGCTGGTTTACCGGCTGGAGCTTCTGGGGTATCGCGATCGTCTCCATCACCGCCGGTTGGCTCGCCGATCGCCTCATTGCAAATGGCCGTAGCCAGATCTTCATCCGTAAAGCTTTCATCGTCGCAGGATTTCTCGTTGCATCCACTGAACTCATCGGCGCAATGTCCCATTCCAATCGAGTAGCTCTTTTCTTCGCCATCTTCTCCCTCAGCGGTTTGGGTCTCGCTACCGGTAATTATTGGGCGCTCAGTCCCGCGATACTGCCCGGTGCGCCGCCGGCTCGCCTCGCTGCCGTTCAAAATCTCGCCGCCAGCCTGCCTGGCATCGCGGCCCCGATCCTTACTGGTTGGCTCAAAGCGTCCACTGGTACCTATTTCGCTCCCATGGCCGCTAATTTTTTCTTTCTCTTGCTCGGCATCGCCAGCTACCTTTTTCTGGTGCGCCCAAAATATGCGCCGCACCCTATCTCCCAACCCGTATGACCAACCGGCAATTCACTGCAACTCTCCGTGGCGTGTTCGGTTTCCCCGTCACGCCCTTCAAGAAAGATTTCTCGCTTGATCTCGCCACCCTCGAACGAAACGTCGACCGCATGGCGCAATTTCCTTTCTGCGCGCTCGTCGCCGCTGGCGGTACCGGCGAAATGTACTCCCTCAGCGTCGATGAAATCGAGCAGATTGTCGCCCTGACTGTCAAAACCGTCAATGGGCGCATGCCTGTCGTTGCCGGCACTGGTTTCAATGCCGTTCTCGGCGTCGAAATAGCCAAACGTGCAGAACGAGCCGGCGCACAAGCCATCCTGGCCCTGCCTCCCTACTACATCCAGGCACCCGAAGACGGCCTCTTCTCCTACTATCAGGCGATTGGCCAATCCACCACACTGCCTCTGATTGTCTACAGCCGCGATTGGGCTGTCTTCACACCCGATATGGTGGCTCGCCTCGCCGACCGTGTGCCCACTCTCGCCGCCTGGAAGGAAGGGCAGGGCGATATTCGCCGCTATCAGCGCATCATGAATTACAACGGCGACCGCCTCGCCTGGTACGGCGGACTCGGCGATGATTGCGTTCCCGGCTATTTCGCCGTCGGCGTGCAAGCCTTCACTTCCAGCCTTTCCAACCTCGCGCCCCAGGTTTCTCTTGCCCTTGCCGACGCTGGTCTCACGCGCGATTGGGATCGTCTTTCTCAACTGATGCAGCGCTACGTGCATCCCCTCTATGCTCTCCGCGAACGAGCCCGCGGCTACGAAGTCGCCATGATCAAAGAAGCCATGGAAATGCTTGGCCTTCCAGCTGGTCCTGTGCGTCCTCCGCTCATGGCGAGCCGTCCGCGCGATCTGGAAGATCTTCGTCTCGCGCTCGAACCATATCGTGATCTCACCGCATCAGGCAGGGCCGTTTTGCCTCAAACTGCCATCCCGAAATCAGGTACTGCATAGCTGTGGTGTCATCCCGCCCGCTGGTCCCCACTCGTTGAAACAAGTCGTGCGCCTTCTCGATTTGCCCCATATCAATCTCGATTCCCAATCCCGGCTTTTGTGGTGCCTGTACCGCTCCTCCCACAATGCGCAAAGGCTCCTTCGTCAAACGCTGCCCGTCTTGCCAGATCCAGTGCGTATCGATCGCCGTAATGCGCCCTGGCGCTGCCAGCGCCGTTTGTGTGAACATCGCCAGCGAGATGTCGAAATGGCTATTTGAATGGGAGCCCCACATGAGCCCGCATTCGTGACAGATCTGCGCCACCCGCACGGCCCCGCGCATCGTCCAAAAATGTGGATCCGCCAGCGGAATATCCACCGCCTCCAGCTGAATCGCGTGCCCCAACTCCCGCCAGTCGGTCGCCACCATATTCGTCGCGGTAGGTATTCCCGTCGCTCTCCGAAACTCCGCCAGGATTTCCCGCCCCGAATAGCCGCCTTCCGCTCCGCATGGATCCTCCGCGTAGGCCAGCACACGCCTTTGACCCGCACACAGCCTCACCGCTTCGGCCAGCGACCACGCGCCATTCGGATCTAACGTAATTCGCGCTTCCGGAAAGCGTTCTGCCAGTGCCACCACCGCTTCCATTTCTGCCGCGCCCGAAAATACTCCGCCTTTCAGCTTGAAATCGCGAAATCCGTACCGCGCATAAGCCGCTTCAGACAAGCGCACGATCGCTTCCGGCGTCAACGCCGCTTCGTGCCGCACACGCAGCCATTCGTCCTCTGCCGCCCGCTCATTTGTATAAGGCAGATCTGTCTTCTCTCGGTCGCCAATGAAGAATAAGTATCCAAGCATCTCCACCCGATCGCGTTGTTGTCCCTCGCCCAGCAGCGCCGCTATCGGCACCTCCAGGTGTTGCCCCAGCAAATCGAGTAGCGCCGATTCAACTGCCGTCATCGCATGCACCATTACCCGCGCGTCAAATGTCTGCAGGCCCCGGCCACCCGCATCGCGCTCCGCAAATCGCTCCCCGATCGTGCGCAGCACATCGTTATAGCGCCCCAGTTGCTGTCCCATTACTAACTCTCGCGCGTCCTCGAGCGTCTGCCGGATGCGCTCGCCGCCTGGTACTTCGCCCGCCCCGGTATTCCCCGCGCTATCTCGCAGCAGCACAACGTTTCGCGTGAAAAACGGCCCATGCGCGCCGCTCAAGTTCAGCAGCATGCTGTCATGCCCCGCTACCGGAACCACTCGCATCTCTGTCACGGCAGGTGTCATCATAAACTCGCCAAAAACCGCCGACCATCTGCTACAACTTGAATGAACACTCGACCTAGTATGCCCCTCAACCGTCGCGAATTTCTAGCTACATCGCTCGCAGCGGGACCAACTCTGGCAGGCGCCCAAACTCCCGCCAAACATTCCTTCCGTGTCTCCGAAACCAATTTCCTGCTCGATGAAAAGCCGTTCCAGATCATCTCTGGCTCCATGCACTACGCTCGCGTTCCGCGCTCCTGCTGGCAAGATCGTTTTCGCAAAGCACGTGCTCTCGGCCTCAACACTATTTGTACGTACAGCTTCTGGAATGCTCACCAACCTGAGCCCGCCCGCTGGGACTTCTCCGGCAATCTCGACGTCCGCACCTTCATCCAGATGGCCGCCAGCGAGGGGCTTCACGTCATCTTTCGCCCCGGTCCCTATGCCTGCGCCGAATGGGATTTTGGCGGCTTCCCCGCCTGGCTCCTGAAAGATCCCGATATCCGCGTCCGCTCCACTGATCCGAAATTTGTCAAACCCGCGGCGGCTTATTTGCAGCGCATCGGCCAGGAGGTCACTTCTCTTCAGATCTCGCAGGGCGGTCCCATCATTCTCTGCCAGGTTGAAAACGAGTACGGCTCCTACGGCAATGACGCCGCGTATAAAAACGCGATTCGCCAGGCGCTGCTCGATGCCGGCTTCGACGGTCATAGCTTCTACACCTCCGACGGCCCTTCCCTAGTCCCGCGCGGCTCTTTCCCCGATCTACCCGCGGTCATCAACTTCGGCGCCAACGAAAACACCGCGAAGCAATTTGCCACGCTCGACAAAATCCGGCCTTCCGGCCCACGGATGTGCGGCGAATATTGGGTCGGCTGGTTCGATCACTGGGGCGAAACTCACAACGGCATGACCGTCAAAGAAGTCTCGGACGGCCTCACCTGGATGCTTTCTCATGGCGTCTCCGTCAATCTCTACATGTTTCACGGTGGCACCTCGTTCGGCTTTATGGCCGGTGCCAATCGCGACCGCGCCTATCAGCCCGACATTTCCAGTTACGACTACGATGCACCTCTCGACGAAGCCGGCCGCCCCACCGAAAAGTTTTTCGCCGTCCGCGACATTATTCAGCGCCACGCCAAATCAGCCGCCGCCCCCACCACGCTTCCCGAGCCCGAAGCCGTTCTTAAAATCCCGCGCTTCTTCTTCAACGAATCCGCTCCTCTCTGGTCTCTCCTCGCCGAACCGCGGCACGCCGATTCTCCGCAATCCATGGAGTCGATCGATCAATCGTTTGGTCTTATTCTTTACCGGACCTCCATTCGCACTGCTCAAAACGGCACGCTCGAAATCGGCGAAGCCCGCGATTATGCGCTCCTCTATCAGGGCGGTCGTCGTCTGGGCACCTTAGACCGCCGTTTCTCGCAGCGGGCTCTGGAGGTACGCCTGCAAGCTGGCGCTACCCTGGACATCTTGATCGACGCCATGGGCCGCGTGAATTTCGGCAAACATCTGACCGATGACCGTAAGGGCCTCATCGGTGAAGTCACTCTCGCCGGCGCTCCCCTAAAGAATTGGGCCATGTATTCGCTCCCGCTTACCGATCTTTCTCGTCTTTCCTACTCGGGGGACCCTCCCCGCGGACCCTGTTTCTATCGTGCCCGCATTCAACTCGAAACCCTCGGCTACACCTTTCTCGACCTGCGCGGCTGGGGCAAAGGATACGTTTGGGTCAACGGCCACAACCTCGGTCGCTACTGGTCTGTTGGCCCGCAGCGCACGATGTTCGTGCCCGCCGAATGGCTCCGCCCAGGCGAGAACGAACTTGTTGTCTTAGATCTTCTGGAAGGTGGCCAACGCTCGCTCGAAGGACGTCACAATCCCATTTACGACGTGGCTAACTCGTGACCATTACCCGGCGTTCTTTTGTTCTCTCGACGGCCGCTCTTGCTCTCGCTTCCACTCCTCCACCGCGCCCCTATGGCGTTTGTCCCTCTCCGCAGCAGCTTGCCTGGAGTGAATTGGAGTTCTATAACTTTCTCCATTTCACCGTCAATACATTCACTGATAAAGAATGGGGTTACGGCGACGAAAATCCGTCCATCTTCAACCCGACCGCCTTCGATCCCGATCGCATCATCGAAACCCTGAAGAACGCCGGTAGCAGAGGGGTCATTCTTACCTGCAAGCATCACGACGGCTTCTGCCTGTGGCCCACCAAAACCACCGAACATTCGGTCAAACACAGCCCCTACAAAAACGGCAAAGGAGACATCGTCCGCGAACTGTCTGACGCCGCCCACCGCCATGGCCTTAAATTCGGGGTCTATCTCTCGCCCTGGGATCGCAACCAGTCCTCCTACGGTAGTCCGCAATACATCGAGATCTATCGCCGGCAAATGCGCGAGCTCCTTACCAACTACGGTCCAATCTTCGAGATCTGGCACGATGGCGCCAACGGCGGTGATGGTTTCTACGGCGGCGCTCGCCAAAAACGCATCATCGACAAGCTCCATTACTACAACTGGCCCGTGACCTGGAATCTCGAACGGGAATTGCAACCCAATGCTGCCATCTTCAGCGATGTTGGTCCCGACGTACGCTGGGTTGGCAATGAGAACGGCTTTGCCGGCGAAACCTGCTGGGCCACCTACACCCCCCACTCGCCCAATGGCGGACCCGGTTCGCCGGGCGACGTTATCGCCACCGAATCTGTCTCTGGTACGCGCGACGGCAAATATTGGATGCCCGCCGAATGCGACGTATCCATTCGTCCCGGCTGGTTCTTCCATTCCGCCGAAAACGGTCGAGTCAAAACCCCCGCGGACCTCTTCAATCTCTATTTGAAGTCCGTTGGCCGAGGCGGCAGCTTCTTATTGAACATCCCGCCCGACCGTCGCGGTCTCATCTACGAAACCGATGCCGCGTCCATCTCTAGTTTCGGCAAAATTGTACGCGACACATTTGCCAAAAACCTCGCCGCCAGCGCCGAAGTCAAAGCTTCCAATACACGTGGCAACCAGCCGTCGTATGCTGCCTCTCACCTTCTCGACGGCCGTCGCGAGACCTATTGGTCGCCGGACGATTCCGCGACCACGCCCCAAGTCACCTTCGATTTCCAGCAGCCTGTCGCTTTCAACCTGGTCCGCCTTCGCGAGCACCTCCCGCTCGGCCAGCGCATCTCCGCCTTCTCTGTGGATACGTGGCAAAACGGGACCTGGTCACCATTCGCCCAAGGCACCAGCATCGGCATCTGCCGCATTCTGAAGTCGTCCAACGTGACAAGAACGAACCGGGTCCGCCTCCGCATCACAAAATCCCCCGTCTGTCCCGCTCTGTCTGAATTCGGCCTCTATCTCTCGAACACGTAATGCATTCGTTTCTCCTTGCAGCCGCACTGCTGATTACGCCACAATCCGAATTCATCTTCGAACGCGCGCCCTTCCCCTCTGCCCACGCCTCGAACATCGTTCAACTCCGCAACGGCGATTACTTCGCTACCTGGTTCGGCGGCTCAGCCGAAGGCAAGCCCGACGTAGCCATTTGGAGTTCCCGCCACACCGCCGGTCACTGGTCCCAGCCCGCCGTTCTTGTCCGCGAACCGAATATCGCCTGCTACAACCCGGTGGTCTTCTACAGCCACAACGGGCGCCTCTGGTTCTACTACAAATTTGGCCCGTTCCCGAGCGATTGGACCGCCGGCCGCCGCTTCAGCGATGACGATGGCCGCACGTGGTCGCCCGTCGAACACCTGCCCGCCGGTCTTTACGGTCCTATCCGCACCAAGCCTCTTGTGCTCGCCGACGGAACTATCATTAGCGGCACCTCTGTCGAAAGCTACTTAGCGTGGTCGTGTTGGATCGAGCGCAGCACCGACAACGGCCAAACCTGGACCCGCATCGGACCCATTGCCGCTCCCTCGCTCTACGGATTAATTCAACCTTCGGTCCTGCAACTCAGCGGCAAACATCTGCGCCTTTACGCTCGCTCAACCAAACAAATCGGCCGTATCTGTGTCGCCGATTCCTTCGACGCCGGACTCACCTGGACCGCCGCCCGCCCGCTCGACATTCCCAATCCCAACTCCGGCATCGACGCCACAAAACTCCGCGACGGCCGCATCGTTCTCGTGTACAACAACAGCGCCAGCGCCCGCACTCCACTCAACTTGGCCGTCAGCCGCGATGGCGAACACTTCACGATGTTCTCCACTCTCGAAAGCCGCCCAGG